>JAKPQT010000717.1 GCA_029555885.1 Chloroflexota bacterium
CCAGGCCGATTCCCACTTCACTTCCTCCGGTTCGTCGTCGCGGGCATGCTTCCACAGCACGAAGTCGAGCGGATCCTGCTTGCCGGCCATGACGTCGACCCGTTCGCCGGCGCGCAGGTCTTCGAGCGACTTGCCGGACAACTTGCCATAGCCGCGCATAGGAATTTCAAACGGTCTGTGGAAAGCCCGGAAAGCCCGAATCAGCCCTGGGTGGGCGGCCGATGCCTGCCTGGATGGTTTGGAACTGGCGCCTGGGCCGTTGCCTTGTCCGGATTCGGCCCGCCCCGACGGTTCGCCTCGCGCTCGTTGGGCCTTGATTTCGGGGTTGACCCTGAGTTCTCCGCCATCCAGTCCGCATGCGGGCGCAGCGCCACCGGCGGCTGGCGCCAGGCTGCGCAGCCCGTGGTGATGTGTGCGGTGTCCGGGACGGTCGACGCGGCTCAGGCGGCTTCAGTCTTGCCACGCCTCGCGCGCTCGGCCCCTGGGCGGCGGCTGCGGATCCAGTCCCAGGTGGGTCAGGATCTTCTCGATCACCGGTCGCTCGAGGATGGCCGCGATGATCTTGAGCTCCCCCGCGCGGCAGTTCGGGCAGTGCTGCATGTCGATGTCGAAGACCCGCTTGAGCAACCGCGCCCAGCCGATGCGGTGCAGCCCGGCCTGGACAGTCTCGACTTCGCGCTCGGCGGCGGCTGCAGCCTCGGTGGCCGCCTGTGCTTGCGCCGGTGGGCCTTGCGGCACCACCAGAGGCCGCAGCTTGGCGTTGGGCGCCAGCACGCCATGGAACCGGATGAGATGCAGCCGCGGCCGCGGAACCAGCGCCGCAAGCCGCTGCATGAACTCCAGCGGGCTCATCACCAGGTGCGTGGTTCCGTCGCGCCACGGTGTCTTGAGCTTCAACTCCACCTGCCCTGCATCGTTGAGCTGCACGCGTTGGTCAGAAAGCGCCGGCCGGGTGATGTAGCGGCACAGCTGCTCCAGCCGCTTGCGGTCGTGTGCTTCGACCCGGACCGCGGCGTGCAGGCTGAATCCGTCGATGTCCGCGCACAGCGGCTGGCGCGCGGTGGCCTCGCGCGGCATCGCGCCTCGCAGGGTCAGCACCTTCTGCCCGGCGCGCGGGCCCAAGGCGATGCGGTAAGTGATGGCCGCAGCCTGCAGCGGGCGCAGCGTGCGCGCGTCCTCGCCGTCGGCATCCGGCTCGGCCAGGTAGGTCTGCCCCATGTCCTCGACCAGCACACCCCGGCGCGTGAGCATCTTCATGAGCCGGGCGATGATGGTCTGTAACAGCGCATGCACGTCGTCGTCGGTGGGAAAACCCACTTCGACGAACTCCGGCACGCCATCCGCACCACACCGGTACACCCCATCCAGCAGCAGGCCGTGAAGATGTATGTTGAGGTTGGCCGCGGAGCCGAAGCGTTGTATCAGCGTGACCGCCCCGCCGTGGCCTTCGTCGGCCTCGAGCCCGACAGCATCCAGCAGGTGGCGCGTAATCACACGCTGCACCACCTGCAGCACCGGCGTGACCAGCTCGGGCTGCGCGGCCAGCAGCACGCGCAGCGGGATCGGCAGCGACAGCACCCATTGCCGCACCGGCACGTGCGGGATGACGTGGTCGACCAGGTGCGCCGCCGTCTGCGACATCCTCCGCGCACCGCATGAGGGGCAGAACCCTCGCCGCTTGCAGCTGAACGCCAGCAGCTTGTCGTGGCCGCACTCGCCGCACCGAAGCCTCAGGAAGCCGTGGGCCAGGATGCCGCATTCCAGGAAGGCGTCGAACTCGTCCTTGATGAACCGGGGCAACTCGGCGCCGGTGCTGGCCTCGGTGTGGGCGATGAAGCTGGCGGCGTGCTGCTGCACCAGGCGGTAAAGCGTGGTCTGCTCGGGGCGGTGGCGTTCGTAGTGGAGCGGGGCGCCATCGGCAGCCCGCTGGGGCTGCTGCGCCGTGGCTCGCACGATGGGCTCCCGGTGAGGTGAGCCCGCACGGTCTCAAGCCGTGCCCCGTGCCTCAATCGCCTTGATGGCTGCCCGCCGAGGCGTGCCCTCCGCCGCGGGGCCTCTTGTGGGTGACTGCGGGGGTGTCCGACTGGCAGCTTCAGGGCGGCGAGATCGGGACAGTGGATGTCGGCTCCGGGTCGAGGCTGTGTGGAAACCCCTCTGGATGCCGCTGCATTTGACGACTAGAGTCTGTGTTCATATTGAGCACTGGAGTCGGTATGGTTGGCTTCATCGAAGGCCGGGATCGCAAGCAGAGCGTACTGTTCCCCGAGCAACTGGATGACTGGATCCACGAAGACAGCACGGTCCGCGTCATTGATGTGTTCATCGATGGTCTCGACCTGAGGAAGCTGGGCTTCGATCGGGCCCAGCCGGCGGCGACGGGCCGACCGGGCTACAGGCCGACGACGCTGCTCAAGATCTATGTGTACGGGTACCTCAACAGGGTGCAGTCGAGTCGGCGCCTGGAGGCCGAGGCGCAGCGCAACATCGAGTTGATCTGGCTGACTGGGCGCCTCGCGCCGGACTTCAAGACCATTGCCGACTTCCGGCGCGACAACGGCGCGGCGATCGGCAAGGTGTGCAAGGAGTTCGTCTTGCTGTGCCGGCGCCTGAAGCTCTTCACGGGGTAGTCGTACTTTTCGTGCAGATTGGTGCGCTTTGCTCTGAAAACCCGTTGCACGACAAGCACTTACGTTTCCAGCATTTGCGGACGCTCCGTACTTTTCGTGCAGATTGGTGCGCTTCGTCGCTGGCAGCCCCATGCGGACCGCGCCCTGCGGTTTCTCGCGATCTGCCGGGTCAGACCTCTTCGCTCCGGTCGCGGAACTCCAGCTTGAACTGCCAGCCCTCGAAGGTCGCCACCATGTGGCCGAGTTCGTCCCAGGAAATCTCGCGACCATCGATGACGAGCATCGGCACTCGGTGGTCCTCGTCGGGATCGCTGCTGACAATGCCACGCAGGATCAGGCGATCGTTTACCTGCGGTCCGTGGTCAGAGTCCTCGATGTGGGTGAGAGCCAAGGCCCGGCGCATCTTGCCAATGAGCTTGCCCAGCAACTCCAGAGGGTCGTCGTCAGGCTCGCCGATCACCTGAAACTCATAGCCGGCCGGGCTGCCATCGCGCAGTTCGAACGCGTCGATTGCCATGCCGGGCCCGAACAGCCGGGTGCGAAACCGGAACTCGTGCTCGGTGCCGCGCCCGTCGATCATGCGGACAGGTTCGAACACCACGTGCTCGAACCCCTGTAGCCCGAGGCGGCTGGCGGCGGCCTCGTTGAAGCATCGGCCGCAGAGCTGCCGGTAGCCACCCTCCATCGACCCGTAGTTCACGACATCGTGGGTGAGCGTGGGCTGACGGCAGGCGTCGCAGGTGATTGGCTGCATGGGTGGTGCGGTGTGCGTGTAGGCGAGACGACTGTAGGCTACGAACGCGGCGCCGCGAACCGATCGGCCACCTGCTTGGCCCGTCGGGCATCGTCGGTGTGCAGGTACATCGAGGTCGTGGCGAGCGAGGCGTGCCGCAGGTTGTCGCGCACCGTGGTCAGCTCGGCGCCGCCTTCGAGCAGGTGCGTGGCATGCGTGTGCCTCGTCCAGTGCGGCGTGGCCTGCCGCAACTTCTCGGCAAGGGCCGGGGAGCCTTCCTCCACGATTTCAGCCGCCGTGGCGAAGAACCGTTTCAGCACTCGCCACAGCCGCCACGAGGAAATCCCGTTTCCATCCTCTCCAAGGCTGCCAACCAGCGTGGTCGATGGACGCCACTTCGAGGGTGTCACGGGCAGCCCCCGTTGAACAAGGTAGCGATCGAGGGCGGCACGGGCCAGCGGCGGCAGCACGACCTTGCCGGCCTTGTGGCCCTTGCCGACGACCCGGATCCACGTGTCGCCGCGCGCGTCCGAGTCGATCGCGCCCAGTCGCGCGCCCACGAGCTCGCTGATTCGAAGGCCCGTGGCGTAGGCGAAATCCAGCATGAAGCGCAGCCGCTGCGCGGCCGGCTCGCTCCAGCCGTAGGACCACTCCAAGCCTTCGGCGACGACCCGGACGAGCTTCCACTCGTGCTCGGTAAAGGCGTGAGACCTGTCGAGCTGCACCGGCCGGCCGCCTCGCAACTTGACGCCGGCGAATGGGTTGGCCAGCACGTAGCGCTGCTCGATGAGCCAGCGGTACAGGGCGTTGAGTACCGACAGCGCATAGGCTGCCGAGCGCGCCGAGAGGTCGCCCGCGAAGGGGCGCCACGCGGGCGACGACCGCGGCTGTGGTGCGCCGACCCAGCGCGCGCGTGGGCCCGGATGACGCAGGAAGGCGCGGTAGGCAATGGCGTCCTCGGTGGTCAGCGACGACAAAGCCCGCCGACGCTCGACGATCGCCCACAGGATCAGACGTTCGGCCTCCTTGCGATAGGCCCGCTGGGTTGCCGCCGACTCGTGCAGCGACAGCCATGCGTTTACGGCCTGGTAGTCGTTGCTGGCGTCGAGTGCACAGCTGGCCCGCGGCGCTCGAAAGGTACCCCGTGAGCCATCGACGTCGTCGGGGACGACCAGTCGCTCCCAGGGGATCAGTTCCTGCGCCTGGTTCACTGTGATCAGCGCTCGAGCGCGTTCGGTCAGCGCAGGATGTTGGGCAAAGAATGCCTCGATGTGGCGGGCACCCGCCGGCCCGAGCCCCGCGAGGCTTGCCCACCACCGCCGGCGCCTGGGCACACGAAGGGTCAGGTCGGCCAGCGTGCGAATGCCCACCGCGTGCAGTGCACTCACGAGCCGCACGGGTAGCCAGCGCTCGACGGCGTCGCCGATGAGAGGCTGCGGAGGCGGCATCCCGCGCAACGTCTCGATGGCGGCAGCGGCGGCCTTGGCGAGTATCCGGTCGGATGGACTGGCCGCCGACAAAGTAGAGGCCAGGTCCGTCAGCGCGCGGCTCGTCGCGAAGGCCACCAGCTGGCGTTTCACTCGCCCGATCACCGAGCGCGCCGATGCGCCGGCAGTCCGGCGATCGGGCAGATAGCGGTCCACGGCGGCGCGGCTCGGCACCCCTTGAAGCCAGGCGCGGAATGCGGCCAGCGCAGCCTCATCCGGCCAGGTTGGGTCTGAGGGGATGTTGGGTGGCGCTGGCAGCGCGTTTTCCATGGATGCCAGTTTAGACCCGTGGCAAGCATGCCAAGCTAATGTTGTTTATCTTGGTAGACATGAGTTACGAGGGTGCACTGCAGATCTCTCACCGGTGGTGAGAGTTTTGCCCGGCCCAACAGAGCGCATCCACGAGGACGGACAATAACAAGTGGTGAGCTACCAGGTA
>JAKPQT010000730.1 GCA_029555885.1 Chloroflexota bacterium
ATGGACCTGTACCAGGGCGGCCATCTGACCCACGGCAGCGAGTTCAACTTCTCCGGCAAACGCTTTCGGGTCGTCAGCTATGGCGTCAGCAAGGCCACGGGCCGGCTCGACTACGATGAGATACGCGACCTGGCGCGCAAACACCGGCCCCGACTCATCATTGCCGGATTCACCTCCTACACCTGGGCGCCCGACTGGCAGCTCTTCGCGGACATCGCACACGAAACCGGCGCGGTCTTGCTGGCCGACATCAGCCATCCGGCAGGCATGGCAACGGTTGGTGCCTATCCTAATCCAGTGGGCATTGCCGATGTGGTCACCTGTACGACGCACAAGACCCTCATGGGACCGCGCGGGGCCATCATTATGACCACGGATGAGGACCTGGCCCAGCGCATCGACATGGCTGTCTTCCCCGGCGAGCAGGGCGGACCGCACACGCAGAAATTCGCGGCGATGGCCGTGGCGTTCAAGATTGCCGCATCGGACGCGTACCGGCGGCTGATGTGGCGCATCAAAGAGAATGCGGCCGCGCTGGCCGACGGACTCACGCGGCGCGGGTTGAAGCTGGCCTACGGCGGCACCGACACCCACTTCTGTATGCTCGATCTGAACAGCGTCAAGGGTAAGACCGGCGCATCCCTGCGCGGCGAACCTGCCGTCCGCATCCTTGACATGGCCGGCATCGTCGCCAACAAGAACACCATCCCCGGCGACACGCAGACCTCGCTGGCGATGGGCATCCGCCTCGGGACCCCCTGGCTGACGCAGCGCGGCTACGGCCCGGAAGACATGGACGAGGTCGCCCGCCTCATCCACAAGACCGTCACGGGCATCCAGCCCTTCTCGTACACGGGCCTGTCCGGCGAACTGCCGCGCGGCAAGATCGACCTCGACCTGTTCGAGGAGATCAAGGCGGAGGTCGCGGCACTGGCCGCGCGGGGCGTGGCAGAGACCACGAACCGCGGCACGCAGTACCCGCACTACTTCAACGAAGCGCTGGCCAAAGCGCCGCTGGTGACAAGTGAGGCAGCAGGCACGCCCATCCCGGAGGCTGAACTGACTGCGGCACGGGCTGGCGCCGCACTGCTCGATGTCTCAGCCTGCGGCCTGCTGCTCGTCTCCGGTGAACGCGCCGAGGCCGGGCTGAACCAGATCGTGACCTGTGACGTGCCCTGTATCGCTCCGGGCCAGTGCGTGCCGGGCTTCATCCTCGAGCCTGATGGCCGCGTGATGGACGACATCTTTGTCATGCGTTTGCCCGCGGACGAGTTTGGCCGCCAGCGCTTCATCCTGCGCACCCAACCGGACAACCACGAACGCGTCAAGGCGTGGCTACGCGGCCTGGGCGATGGCTACATTCTGTTTGACCCGGACGACCTCTACGCCAAGGTCGAGGGGCCGCTGGTCGTGGAGGACTTACGCTACGAGGACGAACCACACTACACTGCTCTGGCGCTGCACGGACCCCTGTCGCAAGCGATTGCGGAGCGCGCTCTGCCCGGTGCGTTCACGCCGGTAGCCCAAATGGAAATGCCCGCGGCCTGTGCGTTCTTGATTGGGCCGGGGCACGCGGAGGTTGTGGTCGTCGGAGACGGTGCGCTTGCCCGCGAACAGCTGGTAGGTGCAGGCGCGACACCCATCGGCCCGGCTGCGCTCGCGGCCTTGCGGGCCGCCTCCGGCCTGGCCGACTACACTCAGCATCGCCCGTTGGCGAGCGAGATC
>JAKPQT010000740.1 GCA_029555885.1 Chloroflexota bacterium
CAGGCTCAGTGCGTGAATGGGCCCAGCGCTTCACTGTCTCGGCTTCATCGTCGGTCAATTCTCGAACTCGAATCGGCGTTCGCATGGGGCACCCTCATGTTAGGATGCCCATATTCTAACCTATACTTGCCGGATGAACCATTTAGCCGGTCAGGCTGCCTGTATAAGTTCACCCCCCAAACCGGCTAAAGCCTCGATTCCATTTACGCCTGGAAGCCATGAATGCGTATTCCGCGGTTGAGCTAGAACTTCGCGAGCGGGATCGTTGCCATTGCGGTCTCGGGCAGTTGCGCGACCACATCGCCATCTTGCGCAAGGACCACTAGCACGCGCAGTTGTGGCTCTGTCTCCTCTGCCTGTGCCAGGCCCAATGTTGCCAGGGGCACGCTCACTTCGAGGGCTTTCTCGCCCACACCGGCAGCTACCGGCCCCAGCGCGCTCCAGCCGCCGCGGCCGTCTGCCTGATAGAGAAACGGCGCGGCCTGTCCCGGCTCGCGGCGCACCTCCCACTGCACGGCCAACTGCGCAGGCGGCTCCGCGGGATAGCGGTAGTGGCCGCGAATCTGCTGCCCGGCTGGACCGTCCGCGCTGCCGGACAGGTAGATCGCCAGGTCATACGCGTCGAGCGCCGCGCGCAGGTCCAACCGCAGGTAGAGGTTGCGCGGGTCATGGCCGACGAACAGCCGGTCGATGGGACCGCCATCCCCGCGCTGCATCGTGCCGCTGGAAACGGACGCCGGGCGGAACTGCGCCGCGTTGGCCCAGGCTTCGCTCGGATAAGCTGCCGCCGTCAGTATGGGACTGACGTAGCCCTGTGCGGGCCGGTGGTCGGCGGCTGCAGGCGCCTGCTGGATCGATTGCGCCAGCCACTCCGGCACAGGGTCGCCCAGCGCCTCGAAGACCGCAGCCAGGTCGTCCCGGTACAGCCGGTCGAACAGCGCGTCCTGCTGCGAGGAATTGCGGTGCGAATACCACCAGAACCAATCGCTGCCCTCGGCCGCATACAGCGCACCCCAGGCCCGCTGCAGGCCAGCCGCGGCGCACACATCTCCGGACACATGGGCAAGGTCTGCCGTCCGCGCAACGAGATGCTCGCGCGTCTGCCGCAGGACAGCCCACGCCCGGATGTGCTCCGGGTCGCCGATCCACGTCGTCAGGTCGCCGCCGATCCACGAGCCGGTTGCCAGCCGCGCGAGCGTGGCCGCGGGCTGGCGGCGCAGGGCCAGGTACTCGCTGACCGTGACCGCGCGCAGCTCCGGCCGGCGGCTCAACTCACGGTAGAGTGCATTGAGAAAGACATCGCCGTTCTGCTCGTAGTGCTCCCAGCAGTTCTCGCCGTCAAGGATGATGCTGACGAGATAGGGTGTCTCTGCGTCGTTCAGCCGGCGGCGAATCTCCAGCAGGCGGTAGATGAGATCTTCCGCGGCCTGCTGGCCGGGGAGGTGCTGATAGAGGAAGCCGATGCGGTCGGCGAGCTCCTGGTCGCGGAAGACCATGTACGGGCCAAGCTCGGTGCCGGCCAGCACGCGATACGGTTGGTAGAGCGTGCGCGGATCGGTCAGCAGGCTGCTGCCGTCGCGGTCGAGCGGGCGGCCCAGGCTGCGACTGAGGATGGTCTCACCGGAAGCGAGCCAGTTGAACCCGGCCAGCCGCACCAGCAGCAGGATTTCCGGCGACACGGCCCCTTCGGACGGCCACAGGCCCGCGGGCGGCGCGCCGTAATGGGCAGTGTGCGACTCGACGGCCATCTGCAACTGCGCAGCCACATCTTCCGGCGCGCAGAACGGCGGCTCAGGCACCGGCAGGTCGGGCGTCGCGCGGCGCGCGGCGCCGGTATCGGCCAGCAGGGGCAGGATGGGATGGAAATAGGGTGACGTGATAAGTTCGAGCTGACCCGCGGCGGCCAGGCGGCGATAAAGCGGCACCACGCCCGCGCCGATGCGCCGCTGGGCCGCGTGGATCGTCCGCACATCGGCCAGTGTGAAGCCGCGGCCCTGGTTGACCAGGCGCTCCAACTCGGGGTCGCGGCTGCGCCAGCCTGGGTCGATCCACACGAGATTGAACCAGGCGACGAGATCGCGAATATCCTGATCGGTGAACGTCTCAGGATCGGCGAGGGCCTGGGGTCGGCGGTCCAGTAGTTGGGCGTAGCGCGGATAGCTGCGGATGACCCGATCCCAGCTAATGCTGAAGCACAGGTTGATGATGCGGCGCTTGTCCGCGGTGCTCCACGTCTCCTGTTCGGCCAGCCGCCACAGGTCATCCACCTGAGTATCGCCGGTGTCCTCCACCCAGGCGAGCATCTGCTCGGTCAGCGAGGGCACCATGTTGATGGTGAGATGGACCGCGGGATATCGGGCCAGCACCTCGGCCATGTGCAGGTAGTCCTTCGCGGCATGCAGCCGGACCCAGGGCATGGGAATCTCGCCCGTCCGCAGGTCGCGGTAATAGGGTTGGTGCATGTGCCAGACGAAGGCGACGTAGAGAGGATGCATGGACTGGTTACAGGTCTGAATGTTGAAGGTTGAAGGTTGACCAGCTAACCTGCAACCTTCAACCTGGCAACTTTCAATCTTCAATCGAACGTAGGTGCGGGAACAAGATGACTTCCCGGATGCTCGCCTGGTCGGTGAAGAGCATGGTCAGGCGGTCGATGCCCGTGCCGAAGCCCCCCGTCGGCGGCAGGCCATAGTTGAGCGCATTGAGGAAATCCTCGTCCAGCGGATGCACGTTCTCATCCTGGTTGGCCATCGCCGCGCGCAGCTCGACGAACCGGGCGCGCTGATCGATCGGGTCGTTCAGTTCGGTGAACGCGTTGCCCAGCTCCATGCCCGCGATGAAATACTCGAACCGTTCGACGGTGGTCGGGTCATCGACCTTCTTCTTTGCCAGCGGGCTGATGTCCAGCGGGTAGTCGATGATGAAGGTCGGCTGGATGAGGGTTGCCTCGACGTAGTCGCCGAACAGGCCGTCGATCAGCTTGCCCCGGCTGGCCTCCGTCTCGCAGCGCAGGCCGCGCGCGTGGATGGCCGCGGCCAGGGAGGGCGCGTCCTCGTACAGCGCATAGTCCACGCCCGTGGCCTCTAGGATCGCATCGCGCATGGTGATGCGCCGCCAGGGCGGCGTCAGGTCAATCTCGTGCCCCTGGTACGTGAAACCCAACCCGCCCTTGACGGCCCGGCTGACGGCCGCGACCATCTCCTCGACCCGGCGCATCATCCCGTTGTAATCGGTGTACGCCTCGTAGAACTCGAGCTGGGTGAACTCCGGGTTGTGCTTGAAGCTGATGCCCTCGTTGCGGAAGTCGCGGCCAATCTCGTAGACGCGCTCATAGCCGCCCACCAGCAGCCGCTTGAGATAAAGCTCGAAGCTGATGCGCAGGAACAACTCCTGGTCGAGCTGGTTATGGTGAGTAGTGAAGGGCCGCGCGGCCGCGCCGCCGTAGATAGGCTGGAGCACCGGCGTCTCGACCTCGAGGAAGCCGTTCTCGTCCAGGTAACAGCGGATGGCGCGGATGATGGCCGCGCGCGTGCGGAACACATCGCGCACTTCGGGATTCGCCAGCAGGTCTACATACCGCTGGCGCAGCCGCGTCTCCACATCGCGGACGCCGTGCCACTTGTCGGGCATCGGGTTGAGCGTCTTGCTGAGCAGCCCCAACGCCTGCACCTCGCACGAAACCTCGCCCGTGCGCGTGGTGAACATCGTGCCCGTAACGGTGATGAAATCGCCCAGGTCGATGAGCCTCTTGAAGAGCTCGTCGTAGACCTCAGTGCCCAGCACGTCGCGCTTGAGGTAAATCTGCACGCGGCCGCTGCCGTCCTCGATGTGCGCGAAGGTGGCCTTGCCCATCACCCGCACAGTCAGCAGACGGCCTACGAGCGTCACCAGTTCGCCCTCGGCCAGCCGGCCCTCAGTGTAGGCGCGGATGGCCTCCGCATTGGTGTGCGTGCGCGCGCGCGGGAGCCGCGGCGGGTAGGGGTCCACGCCCAGGCCGCGCAGCTCGGGCAGCTTGCCGCGGCGGGCGAGCTGCTGTTCGTTCAGGTTAAGTTCGGCGTCGTCCACGAAGTTTCGTCCTTCCTGGCTCAGGCGATTTTTACAACCTCGAACTCGACGCTGCCGGCCGGGGCCTCAACAGCGACCGTGTCGCCGATGCGGTGGCCCATCAACGCGTGGCCGATGGGCGATTTGTAGGAGATGCGGCCGTTGCCGGGATCCACCTCGGTGGACCCCACAATGGTGTACGTTTCCTCATCGCCATACTCGACATCCCGAATCGTGACTTTGCAGCCGATGTCGACGACCTCTTTGGGGCCGTTGTGGTTAATCACCTTGGCGCTGGTAAGGATGTTCTTGAGGGTCAGGATCCGGCCTTCGACAAAGGCCTGTGTATTCTTGGCCTCGTCGTAACCGGCGTTCTCTGAAACGTCGCCATCGGCCTTGGCCTCGGCGATCTGGCGGGCGACCTCGGGGCGGCGAACATTGATCAGGTAATCCAGCTCTTCTTGCAGCTTCTGGATCCCCTCAGCGGTCAGGTAATTGCTGTTCGGTTCATCCATGACTTGTCTTGCCTCTGAAGTTCAGCGTGCATGTTTGTCATGGGCATGGCGCGCATCCCCATGACGGGCTAAAAAAAGCGCCGCCGACAGATCCCCGCAGTCGTGCGGGTCAGTGCCGTGGCGTCTCGGGCCTGGGGCCGGCGCAACCTGGGCGGCCCACTAGAATAGAGACAGCCGTCGTGGCTCGACGGCTCCAATGGTGGGGATTATACGCCAGCCGCGCGGGAAATGCAAATCACGCATCGCACATGCCAGCCGTGCCGAATGTCGCCATAGGCGGGGGCATTCTGATACAGCACAGCGCCAGAAATCCGTTGACAGCGGTTTTCAGCGGTGCTATATTGTGCATGCGTTCACTTCGTGCCTCTTCCGCCCCACCTCAGGAGGTGCTGCCATGAAGTCCAGGTTGCCCATCCGGTTAACCCTGTTATTCGTCCTTATCGTCGCCGCCGCGCCTACTCTAGCGCATGCCGATTGCCCCGCTGGCTCCTGCACCTTGTCTGATGGCGCATGTGGCATGGAGGTTGGCGGTCACTGCCTGACCTGTTCGGAAGCCACCGGTGGCGTATTCTGCGCACGGCCCAACAACTCTTGCGGTTTTGATTGTGATGTCGTGCAGTGCGGCAGCTACTTCAACCAGTGCGTCGACCCATCATGGGGGCGCTGCATCCAAGATGCAGGCTGCATCCGCAGCAATAATACCTGTGGCTACTACTGTGAAGAGGGGTCGGTATGCGAGGAGCGGGCCGGTCAGTGTATTGACGCCAACGAAGCTGAATGCCTGATGATCCCCTGCGAGTGGATTGACGGCCAGTGCAACTGCAAAAAGACCTGCCTGGAAGCCGGTTGCGATTGGGTTGACAACACGTGCGACTGCAAGACGCCGTGCCTGAGTAAGGGCTGCAAGTGGGATGACGAGGATGGCTGCGATTGCTCCCAGCAGTCGCCGGAGCCGACCACGATTGTGCTAATGGGGACCGGGCTGGCCGTGTTGGCACTGCGGAGAAAGCTACATCGCCGCTAGATCCTGTAACTTCTCTCTTCCCGTTTGGCGGGATTTGGCGCAAGTGCTATGATTTGCGCTAACCAGTCAACCGGGAGCCCGCCTATGCCGCCGTCCATTCGCGTCATTTTATCATGCCTATTACTCGTCCTGGTCGCCCTCGGTGCGTGCAACGCGCAGCGGCCGGTCTCTTCTCTGGGCACGCGGCCCACGCAGGTCAGCTACACGCCCACGCCTCAGCCCGCCAACGCGGAAGAGGCCATCCGCCAGCTCGTCGTGCTGGAGGGGCGCAACCTGGTCAGCCAGGATATCGAAGGACTAATGGGCCTGTGGGCCGAGGACGCCACCGTGACCGACGCCAAGCACACGCCGGAGGATCCCGCGGATGACGCGCGGTGGGAAGGCCGGGACGCGATCCGCGAGCGCTATGTGGTGCTCGTCTTTCCAGGGAATCCGCAGAGTGCCGGGGACCCTAACATTGCGATCACCATCGAGGGCGAAGCCGAGGGCGCGACCGCCACGGCAGTCGGCACCAGCACCATCGGCGCCGAGGTTTCTCCGGGCGGCGACCGCTGGACGTTTGTGAAGCGCGACGGCCGCTGGTGGATCAGCAGCCTGACCTACAACCTGGAAATCGAATAGCGTAAGCTCAGGGGATACTAAAAAGCCCGACCTCACTCTGTGAGGTCGGGCTTTTTGGGTACCGCTTCAAATTACCCGAGGATTGCTCCTACGGACGATCCGGCCAGGCTCTTAGCGAACGGAGCCGCGGCGGACCAGGTTCACGATCGCCAGCAGAATGACGGCACCCAGAAGGGAAACCAACAGACCGCTGATGCTGAAGTCGCCCGAGTTGATGGTGCCGGTGCCGAACAGCGGGGCCAGCAGCCAACCACCCAGGAGCGCGCCCACGATACCGACGATGATGTTCAAGAGTGCACCCTGCTGAGCATCGGTGCGCATGATCATGCTGGCAATCCAGCCCAAGATACCGCCGACAACGATCCAAATGATGAAGTTAATCATAGTTCCGTTCCTCTCCTTATTCTGACTCGATACAATGTTGGTTTGCGTTCGCTTGAATCATTCAAGCTTATGACGCCAGTATAACCCCGCTTCTCTGTCTCCACCATCGGTCGAAAGCGGATTCTAACATCCGCGTTCGTCCGATTCGTTTGTAGGACGCATCCTACAGGCTGCGAGCTCAGGCCGCCTGCTGCGGCCGCGGCCGGCTCAGCCGGGCCACCGCCTCCAGCAGTTGCTCGAACTCGGTGGACTTGTCGAAGAAGTCGTGTGCGCCGGCAGCCAGGCACTCCGTCCGATAGCGGGGCGTCGCGTGATTAGTCAACATGATGACGGATGTGGCCGGATGCGCCTGGCGGACGCGCTTGAGCACGTCGATGCCGCTGCGGACTGCACCGGAACCCGGCACCTTGACGTCCAGGATGGCAATCTCCGGCTCGTGTTGCTCGATTAAATCGAGCGCGGTGGCTGCATCTTCCGCCTGCAACACATGGCCGACCCCATCGACGCGGGTCAGCATGGCTGTCAGCAGCTTACGCACCACCGATGCATCATCCATAATCAACACAGTCACTTTTTGCGACATAGCCCCCTCTGACGCACAGGATAAAACACACCCTGCAACTAAGCTATCAGAGGAGGCCCGAAAGCGCCGTCAGATTTGTCCTACAAGGCACGAGTTCAGCCGCCCTTAACGTATTGCTCGAACCACGCGAGCGTCCGCGCCCAGGCATCCGCGGCCGCATCGGCGTTGTAGCGGGCGCCGGTGTCGTTGTGGAAGGCATGTCCCGCGGACCCAATATCTTCCGATCTCTGCCATGACCATCCTCCAACAGTGGATATCTCACGCCCATCGTGCATTCTAAATCAACTTAATCATATACTTTAGCAAAAAGCGTGCTATCATTGTGGAATAATCGTTCCTACACAAAGATAGGAGAGACTGCCCTATGTGCCGGAGCATCAAGCCCCTGTTCAATTTCGAGCCGCCCGCCAGCGAAGACGAGGTGCGGGCGGCCGCGCTCCAGTTCGTGCGCAAGATCAGCGGCTACCGCCAACCCTCGCGCGCCAACGCGGCCGCGTTCAACGCCGCGGTCGAGGAGATAGCCGCCGCATCCGCCCGGCTGCTCGCCGCGCTGGAGACGAACGCTGCCCCCCGGGCGCGGGAGGTAGTTGGCAACAGAACAGGTGTTGCGGTATAATCAGTTGCAGCAAAATATCAACACAGGGGCGCGGAATCTGAGGATGCCGCATTTGTTCCGCCGCAAAGGGGTACACTATGGCTGACCAGACGAGGGAGTTCGAAGTCGGTAGAGTATATCACCGCAGAAAAGAACTGCATGACGTTTATGGTGGCAATCGGCAGAGTGGCATCGCATCGTGCCGAGACCATCCGTACGTATTCCTGTTTTCGGCTCCGGCAGGCAAAGACTACGGATACAAGGATGGATGGGTCTCAAAAAACGAGTACCTTTATACCGGAGAAGGACAGTTTGGCGACATGGAACTTCGCCGTGGCAACCGAGCGATTAAGGATCATGAGGCTAATGGCAAGCAACTACACGTCTTTGAGTTCTATAGAGCTGGTGAGTATACATATGTAGGTGAGTTTTTGTACTCTGGACACGAATACGAGCATGACATTGACGGGCTCGGACGGGAAAGACAGACCATCCGATTTCACCTTGTGCCGCTGC
>JAKPQT010000741.1 GCA_029555885.1 Chloroflexota bacterium
CAGGCTCAGTGCGTGAATGGGCCCAGCGCTTCACTGTCTCGGCTTCATCGTCGGTCAATTCTCGAACTCGAATCGGCGTTCGCATGGGGCACCCTCATGTTAGGATGCCCATATTCTAACCTATACTTGCCGGATGAACCACTTAGTAGTGAAAAGAGACAAAACCTCCTCTCGGCACGCATGACTAAACGAAGCAAGTTTTTTTGTTGCAAAACACGCCGGAGTTACGAGTGAGTGTAATCAGTCACGGAGGCGTGCCGGTCCACCCGTGACACCAGCGTGCGCACGTCAGGTGCTACACGGTCATGTTCTGTGAGGCAGTATAGGGCCGAGCAAATTATACGGTTGTTTTGTCCTAATCGTCAAATGTGCTGCGCGAGCCCGCAAAAACGATTCAGAACGTGCATCCTGCGCTAGACTATGTTATACTTCGCATCACAATCGTCTCGGTTTCGCTCTTCCCCTGGCCGGACGCTGCCCATGCGACGGAATCGCTAGACGAAATCATGTGAGCGCGCCTGTCCTTGACAGGCCTCACCCGCAGCGGATGATATCCCTTGGCTGAAGAACCCATTATTATCTGCGACAACCTGATGAAAATCTACAAGGTTGCCAACCTCGAAGTCGTCGCGCTCCAGGGGTTGGACCTGGTCGTGCCGCGCGGCGAGTTGCTCGGCGTCGTCGGCGCCAGCGGCAGCGGCAAGTCCACCCTGATGAACATCCTGGGCGGGCTGGACCGCCCCTCGGCCGGCCGCGTCTGGGTGAACAACCAGAACCTGCTCAAGTTCTCCAACAGCGCGTTGCTCAACTACCGCCGCACGCAGGTCGGCTTCGTCTGGCAGCAGTCCGCGCGCAACCTTATCCCGTTCCTCAATGCGCAGGAGAACGTGGAGATGCCCCTGACGCTCATCGGGGAGGCGCCGCGCACCAAGCGCAAGCGGGCGCGGGAGCTGCTGGCCGCAGTGGGCCTGGCGGAGCGGATGCACCACCGCGTGGGACAGCTCTCCGGCGGCGAGCAGCAGCGCGTCGCCATCGCGGTTGCGCTGGTCCACAACCCCATCTTGCTGCTGGCCGATGAGCCAACCGGTGAAGTGGACTCCGCGACCGCGCTCACCATCTACCAGACCTTCCGTGACCTCAACACCACGTACGGCCTGACGACGTTGATCGTCAGCCACGACCCGACCATCGCACGCCACGTGGACCGGGTGGTCGCCATCCGCGACGGCCGGCTGTCCAGCGAGACCATGCGCCAGGAGCCGACCGCGGAGGACTTGTACGGGCCGCGGCCTACCCACGACACGGAACCGCCCCCGCCGGTGTTCGAGGAGCTGGTCGTGCTGGATTCGGCAGGCCGGCTGCAGGTCCCGAAGGAATACCTGCAACGGTTCAACATCAAGGGCCGCGCGCGGCTGGAGATGACGGACGAGGGCGTGCTCATCCTGCCGGTCGAGCAGAAGGAGGGCGCGGCGGAGGCTGCACCGGAACCCGCAGCCCTGATCCCGGAAGCCACAGCCCACGGCCTGCGCAGCCGCCTGGGCAGCAGCATCGAGCGCATGAGGAGGAAACGGTAATGCAGACTCAGCTTCGCATCGGCATGATCGGCGTCAGCGGCCGCGGAGGCCTGTGGCGCCACTGGCACCAGCCCGCGGGCCGCTCGGTGATCGCCGGCGGCGCGGACATCAGCGCGGACGCGCTGGAGCAGTTCCGCACGGAACACGGCGGCCAGCCCTTCGTGACCAATGACTATCGGGAACTGCTGGCGCGGCCCGACATCGACGCCATCGCAGTGACGTCGCCCGACTACTGCCACGAAGAACACGCCGTAGCGGCGCTGCAGGCGGGCAAGCATGTCTTCTGCGAGAAGCCGCTCGCCATCACCATCGAGGGCTGCGATCACATCTTGCAGACCTGGCGCGCGTCGGGCCGCCGGCTGATGGTCGGCTTCAACATGCGCTACATGAACATCTTCCGCGTGATGAAGGAAATCGTGGAGTCGGGCGCCATCGGGGAGATGAAGGCCGTCTGGGTGCGCCATTTCGTCGGCTTCGGCAGCGACTTCTACTATCACGACTGGCATGCAACGCGCGCCAACGGGACATCGCTGCTGCTGCAGAAGGGCTCGCACGACATCGACATGATCCACTGGATCACGGGGGCCTACACCACGCGCACCGCCGCGTTCGGCAGCCTGGACTTCTTCGGCGGCGACCGGCCCAACGACCTGACCTGCCCCGTCTGCCCCGACCGCGACACCTGCACCGAGGTCTCCCATTCCCCCCGCCGCAACCAGTGCGCGTTCCGGCAGGAAGTGGATGTGGAGGACAACCAGGTAATGATCATGGAGCTGGAGGGGGGCATCAAGGCGTCGTACCTGCAATGCCATTTCACGCCCGATTATCACCGCAATTATACGTTCATCGGCACGCAGGGGCGCATCGAGAACTCCGAGCCGGAGATGAAGGTGTGGCTCAAGACGCGCAAGTCGCGCACCTGGCGCGACCTGGCCGACCGCACGTATGACATCAAGCCCGCGGAGGGTGGGCATGGTGGGGCGGACCCGGTCATCTGCCGCGACTTTGTGGAGATGGTGCTGGATGGGAAGGAGCCGCTCGCGCCGCCGCTGGCCGGGCGCATGAGCGTGGCTGCGGGCGTCTGCGCCGCGCACTCGCTACGCAACGGCGGCACGCCGGTGAACGTGCCTCCCGTGGCAGGCTTCTGGCCGCGGCACGATTGAAGATTGCAGATTGAAGATTGAAGAAGAAAGAAGGAAGATTCAATAATCTTCAATCTTCCTTCTTCAATCTTGAATCCCGTCTACCCCTGGCCGCCGCGCAGGCCGAGCGCTTGGCGGAAGAAACGCCGGTAAAGCGCAGACCCGATAATCCCCAGTTCGAGTAGGATCATAATGAGCGCGAACGCGATCGCCATATCGGTGATCTGCGCGCGGGCAATGATGGGAATCAGCGGCGGCCGGACAATCTCCTGCGCGCCCGTGATGCGGAAGAAGGGCGCGAAGAAGCGTGAGACCTGGCTGCCGATCAGCGCGCCCGCGGTCGCGCCGTAGGCCGTCAGGAACAGGTACTCCATTAACACCTGGCCGAGAATCTGGCGGCGCTGCAAGCCGATGGCATAGAGGATCGTGAACCGGTACAGCCGCTCGCTCAACGAAGCATAGGTGTTGATCAGCAACCCTGAGAAGGCCATCACCGCCGAGGCCATGAACCCGATGGAGAGCGTGCCGAACACGCCCACCCGCTCGGTCTTGCCCCGCTCGGCAGCAATCAGCCCGACCGTATCGCGACCGCCGACCGGCTCGATGCCCATCCCATCGCGTACGATGCGCAGCACCTCCGCCCCATCCCCATCCGGCTTCATCTTCAACCAGATGCTCTCCGGCACAGGCATCCCATAGGTATAGGACAGGTACTCCAGGTTGCCGATCGCCGTCGGATACTCCTCATACACCGTCGGGAAATAGGTGTACGACCCGACGATGGTGAACACGGCCTCCATGCTCGTAGTGGATTCCAGCGAGATGGCAATCCGCAACTGGTCGCCTACCTGCAGGTCGCCGGCTTCGAGTACGGCTTCCGGCACAAGAATCGCGTCCTGTTGCTGCGCCAGCAGGTTCATGAGCCCGCCCATCGGCTCATCTGCAAAGTCGCGGCGGAACCACGCGACCTTGGGGAAGGTCAGCCGGTCTACCGCGAGGAAGCGCCCCCGCATCTGCCGCCCGCCCGTGAACGAAACGCGCGCCGGGAAGTTGCCTACCGCCGTGCCCGTCTGCACCCCCGGCAGCTTGAGGTATTCCTCCAGCGGCAGAAAGACCGGCTCCTGCGATGTGCCGGAGCTGCCCTCGGAGACCAGCATGGGCTGGAACGCCACATCCGCGCCCACCTGGTAATACATCCGATCTTCCAGCCACTTGTCCAGGCTGCCCGCCAGGGAGAAGGTGTAGACACCCAGCGCCAAACAGACGATGATGAGCAGCAGCGGATTGATGTACGCCTGGCTCTGCCGGCCAAGCTGCTGGAGGGCCAGGTGCGGCGTCACCCAGGGCACGACGCTCGCCATTCGGTCCATCAGACGCAGAATCAACGGGAACAGTCGCATCGCCAGCAGCGCGGCCACGAGCGTGAAGAGCGCAGGCAGCAGAATCAACAGCGGGTCCTGGTACAGGTCGCTGGGCCGGTCCTTGACAAGCATGGCGAGCGAGCCCTGCTGCGAAAGGAGGCGATAGCCGTAGGCCGCGGGCAGGATCAGCAGCAGGTCGAGGTAGTAGCGATACCAGAACGGCGTCTTCATCGGCCGCGCCTGCTCACGTTCTTCCTCGACATTGCTCTGCCGCGCCGCGCCGGATGCAGCCGCCAATCGCGTCACCAGCACCACGCCCATCGTCGCCAGCAGCAGCGTCACATTCAGGCCTTCCAGCGAGACGGGCAGCGGCTCGCGCGGGACGAACGTCAGGAAGGATGAGGCATTGCCCATGAAGCGTGCGATTAACACACCGGCAGCCAGGCCCAACGGCACGCCGGCGACGAACAACAGCACCTGCTCGACCAGCGTGATGCTAAGCACGCTCGGCACATTCATGCCGCGGCTCACCAGGATGGCCGTTTCGCGGCGCTGCCAACGGGCGATGATCGAGGAAGTCAGGAACAGGAAGTAGAGCAGGAACGCCAGCGCGGGAATGTTGAAGCCGAGCAGCAGGATCGTCAGCGTGCTGCTGCGATTCACAAATTGCTCCAGCGGCTTGATGGGCGAGACGTCGATGCGGATGCCGGGCAGGATGCGCTCCAGGGCCACGCGGCTCGTCGTCAGGCCTTCCAAATACTGCCGCGCGTGGCCCGGCTGAATCCGCATCTCATCCAGGCGCACGTGCCAGGAGGCGAAGCGCGTGCCGGAGGCGATGCGCGGCTGGATGCGATCGATGAAATCCTGCCGGCGCACCAGTAGCCCATCGCTCAAGGACAGCTCGGGGTCGGTGAACCAGAAGGGGTCGTCGGGGTCGATGGGCGTCCAGATGCCCGCGACCCGGATGGGAATGCGCGTCGGATCGGGGAAATGGCTGACCGAATAACGATCCCCGACATTCGCGCCGGCCTTGGATGCATAGTGGTCGGGCAACCAGACATCCAGGACATCGCCTGAACGCTCGCCGGTGAACGGTTCGCCCTCGATGGTGATGTGATCCACCACGTTCTCAAAGTGCACCAGGCTGACGCTGCCTATATTGTTGCGCGCGCCGGTCTCCTCCGTCGCCGGATGGAGCATCATGGCGCCGCTCTCGACCTCGACGCGCACATACAGCGGCGGCAGGCCGATCTCCCGCTCCAGCGTCGCGGCGACGCGCGGGGCCAGGCTTTCCGTCGTCTCCAATGACAGCGGAATCTCCGACGAAGGCAGGAAGTAGACGCGCATCAGGAACGGGGGTCGCCCGGTCTGCTCAACGAAGCGCACCAGTTCCTGCGAGAGCACCGAACGGTCCACCGCCTGCGCAAAGAAGCCGGCGCTGCTCACCAGGCCGATTGCCAGCGCAATCGAGGCCAGCGCGAGCAGGGTCA
>JAKPQT010000013.1 GCA_029555885.1 Chloroflexota bacterium
GCCCAACGCGGGCTCTTCATCGGAGCGCAGCAACTGGTTGAATCCGATTCCGCCGGCCGTCTCGCAATCGAATCCGCGCGTGCGCCCCAGGTAGATGGCCACGGGGCTGCCCAACGCCTTGCTCCAGAACCTGATGGTCGCCAGGCGGGTGGCTGCCAGGACCTGCATCCCGCTTTCATCCTTGAGCGGCAGCAGTGGCTGGAGCCCGTAAAGCAGCCGGTTGAGGAAGTCCGCCAGCCGGCGATCCGGACGGTCGACCTCGTTGGCAGGCGCAAAGAGATCGAGCATGGCCGCGGTCCAGCCGTAGACGCCTTGCGCCCCGCGCAGCAGGTCCAGGGATGACTCGTACTTGCTGCGGTACGCGAGCCGCGCCTGCGTCAGGCCTGTCTCGACGAGGTGGGCGACCTTGCCCGGGTCCCACTCGTCCTTGAGCACGAAATCGAGGACGTTCCACTCGCGCAGCGCGGTGATGGCAGTACTCACATCCGCGTGCCCTGTTGCGATGACCACAGATGTACCCTCGTCGAGGCCGACGATCTTCTGCACGAGTCGCTTGCCCTCCAACTCGCGTTGATCCTCTTTGAGGCGCAGGTCGACGAAGGCCAGGTGAAAATGCTGCCGGTCGAGGAGCGCATCGGCTTCCTCATGGGAGCCAGCGATGTGCAGGGCAATGCCCCCCGGCGGCGCGGCCTGAGATCCCTGTATGCTCTCAGCCAGAAGTTCCTGCCAGGAAGGATCGTCGTCGACGACGAGAATGCGATCTGGTAGCATGGTTCTGTTGTCCTCTCCTTATGCGAGGCGCAGGCGCAGCGTGAAGCGCGTCCCTGCCCCCGGTTTGCTGGTGACTTCGATCGTGCCGCCGAAGCCTTCAACCTGGCCCTTCGTCCACCACAATCCCAGGCCGTGCGCGGGCGCGTAGCTGTTGGATGTGGTGGAGGCGCCCGGCTCGAAAAGAGATGCGATCCGCCACGGTTCGATGCCCACCCCGGTATCCGCAACCTCGACGATCACGCGGTCTCCGGCCTGCGTCAGGCGCGTGCTCACAGTCAGCACACCGCCATCGGGCATAGCCTTCGCCGCGTTGTCGAAGAGGTTCCAGAACACGCCCGGCAGGCTCGGACCGGCCAGGACCCGCATCGGCTCCGCGGGCAGGACGGCATCAACCCGGACAGAGTCGCGCGCGCCGGCTTCGGCCAGCCCCGCGCGCATCAGCGCCTCGGCGACTGCAGCCTGCAGGATGACTGGCGCGGGTGCGCGGCGCTTCAGCTCCGTACGTAGCTCCT
>JAKPQT010000033.1 GCA_029555885.1 Chloroflexota bacterium
GGCCAGGTCCAGCCGATCCTGGTCGATGTAGATGGAGCAGAGCGCATAGGCGGGCCAGCTCCAACTCGGCCACATCACGGCCGCCAGGCTGTACTCCTGCAATGCCCGCTCCAGGTCGCCCAGATCGTAGAAGTAGGAGCCGAAGACGGTGTGCTCCTGCCCGTCGCGGTGGCCGATGCGCATGGCGGCGATGTACATGTCGATCGCTTCATCCGCCTTGCCGTCGGAGTACAACACATCTGCGGCGCGCATGTAGGCCTGAAGGTAGTAGGGGTTGATATCGATGGCCTGCCTGGCGTACTTAAGCGCGCCGGTCGTGTCGCTCAGGCAGAGCCGCACGGAGCTGAGGACATCCAGGACGGCCACGTTGTGCGGCCATTGCTTCTGCAGCGTCTTCCACTCCGTCTCGGCACGCGTACAGTTGCCTGTTTCGTATAGTGCCCGGGCCAGGCCAAGCCGCGTGTCGAAGTCCGTTGAGTCGATCCGCAACGCATCCTCGTAGCGCCCGATGGCCGCAGCGCTGCCTTGGGTGTAGCGGGTGATATGGGCCAGCGCGCGCCGCGGCTCTACCGCCTTCGGATGCGTCTCCCGCAGCTTACTGATCTTCTCATTCGCCCGCGTGTTGTTGCCCAGGTCGATCTCGCGCCAGGCCAGGCCGATCTGCGCATAGCCATAATCAGGGGAAATCTTCGTGATGCGGTCGTATTCGCTGAGCGACAGGGTGCTCTCGCCCGCGGAGCCGTATACATCTGCGAGCCACTGGCGCCACCAGACGAACTGCGGCTCGAGTTCAACCGCCTGCTTCAGCGCATTGACTGCGCGACCCAAGTCGCCGCGGTCTCTGTGGACCAGGCCCAGCGTGCCGTATGCATATGCGGACTGCCCGTCCAGATCCACGGCGCGGGCGGCTGCCGCCAGCGCGTCGTCCAGGCGATTGTCGAGACGATACGCGTTGGCGAGCGCAGCCTGGGCCGCGGCACTGTCCTCCGCCAGGGAGACAGCTTCTTCAGCGGATGTCACCGCCGCGGCCGTGAGGTTGAGCCAAACCTGCACGTCGGCC
>JAKPQT010000154.1 GCA_029555885.1 Chloroflexota bacterium
TTGTCGATTGCCAGCAGAAGGTCTTTCAAGTGGCTCCCTGCCTTGAGTCCATGGAGAGGGTTGTGGCACGGTGTGCTGTGGCGAAGCCACAGCACACCGTGCCACGGCTGGTATCTCTATTCCACGATCATCCGGTCCACACCGGTGCGGCCGAACGTCTCCGGCGCGTACATCTCCTCCGCCTTTGCAGGCGGGACGACGAACGTGCCGGGCGTCGTGGCGCGGGCCACGTAGGTGTACTCGTGGACGCCGGCCCAGAGGTACGATGCGAACGCCTCGGCCCGCTGGTCGCGCAGGTTCTGGTGCTCGTACCACGGACCCCACCACCAGTAGTAGCCCCTGCTGAGCGGCTGCGGCTGGCCCTCATCGCCCGGCACCGGGCCGGTCACGGCGAGCGCCGGGTTGAGTGCCTCCAGGCCCGCAGGCAGCGGGTCAACCAGCGCGACGTGATGGCGAACGGCGGGCGCAACCATCGTCAGCCGCACGCGCACCCGCGCGCCGGCTTTGACGTGCCACACGCCATCCGAATCCTTCGTCACATCGTCCGCGTGGTCCACGCCCTCGTAGGTGCGCTCCACCGTGAACCCGGCCTCGTAGGGCGGCAGGTTCAGGTCGCGCGGCGCATAGCGCATGCCCAGCCGGTAGTACAGCCGGCCCGGCCCGTCCTTGCTGATGATGAGGTCCTCCTGCTCCGCCACTTCCTCGGCGACGACGGCCATCGGCACGTCCGTCTGGTGGTAGTCGGTCGTCCGCCCGCGGAAGGTTGATTCCCCGGCATACTGATCACCCAGCCAGATGCGGGCCACGAAGTCCGGCGTCTGCGCCTCGTAGGTGTTGAAGTACCGGTCGAGCGCGAGCAGGATGAAGACGTTCTCCTGCGTGTTCGTCCAGCGGCCGGCCTTGCGATGGCCGAGCAGCCCGGTGACGAGCTTCGGGATCAGGTCGCTGTCCGGTTGGTCCTGAATGAGCGCATCCAGCAGGATGCCGTCCGCGCGGCGGTCGGAGTGCAGGATGACGTAGCCCTGGTCAGCGTAGTCGGTCACGAAGTGGGCCGCGCCCGCGGTCTCAGTGACCCGGTTGAGCAGGTGGCGGCGGATGGCCGCAACCTCGGTCTGTGAGTCCGCGTCGTCGCTGAGCACAGGCAGCAGCCAGCCGATGGCTTCGGGCGACAGGCTCTCCAGCCCGGCCTCGTTGATGAGCCGCCGCGCACGCGCCGCGTCCCGGTCGCCCATCTGCGCCCGCACGTTCAGCGCGTACGCGGTGAGCGTCTGCTTGATGCTTGCGCTGTACCACGAAGGATAGTGCCGCTCGATGTCCCGCAGATACGCGAGCGCCTGGCTGAGCATCTCTTGCGGCACATCGTAGCCCTTCATCTTCGCGCGCTGCAGCGCATGCGCGACGTGGATGCTGTGATAGGGCCACGACTCGTACCCGCGCACCCAGATGGGGAAGCCGCCGTCAAAGTTCTGGAGGCCGCGCAGCCGCTCGATATCCCGCGCGACCGCGGCCTCGATCTCCGCGGGCGGCGGCAGGCCCTCCGCCTCGAATGCGGTCAGCACGTCCCGCAGCGCGGCGATCGCCAGGATGCGCGAGGCGAGCTGCTCCGAGCACTCGAACGGGTAGGAGACAAGGTAAAGCACCGCGTCGGTCAGCGCTTGGAGCGCGGTCGAAGACGTGGTGATCTCCAGCCCGCCGAACTGAGTGAAGACGCCAGTCGGCGCGATGACCGGCTGCGCCACTGCACCCTCGTCCAGCACGCCGTAGACGGCAAACGCCTCGGTCGTGGCGGGCGTGTAGACCGGCAGCGAGAAGCTGGCCGCATCTGCCCACTCGCCGGCGGTGACTGCCACCTGGAAGCGCGCGGTCCCGGCCTGCTCGGTGAACGCCGCAAAGCGCACCTCGACGCGGTCATTCGCGGACACGGTGACGCGGCGGCCGTTCCGGTCCGCCAGCCCGACGTTCGTGCTGCGCAGCGCGACATCCACGGTCAGCGGCTCGTCTGTCTGGTTCTGCACGACGACCGGCAGCTCGAACTGGTCGCCGAAGTTGAGGAAGCGCGGGGGCGATGGCCGCACCATCAGCGGCAGCCGCGCGGTGATGGCGGCCTGGCTCTTGCCGAACTGCTTGCCGCCGGCCACCGCAACCACGATCACCCGGTAGCGCGTCAGGTTGTCGGGCAGCTTCACGGTCACGCGCGCGCGGCCCTCCGCGTCGGTTGCGACCGCGGGCGACCAGTGCGCCAGCGGGTTGAAGTCCTGGCGGAGGGCGATGGGCGCGCCCGGTTCTGCGGCCCCGGATTCTTCCACCACCATTTCGACCGACTTCTCGTCCTCCACCGCGGCCGGCATCGGAGCCGCAGCGGGCGCTTCGGTAGCCGCCGCGCCCATTGCCATGTCGCGCGACGCCTGGCTGGCCGCATCCAGGTCGAGTTGGTCCGGGCTGGCGAGGACAATGTTGGGCCGGTTGTGGTAGTCGTTGACCTCCGTCCAGCGCTCGCCGTAGAACGTCGTGATAGGATCGGGCACGTCGTAGCCCGTCAGGGCCAGGATGGATTCGTCCACGACCGCGACGGCCAGCTCGGCGTTCGCGACCGGCTGCCCGGCCGCGTCGAGCGCGAGGACGTCCACCTCAGTCGTGCCGCCCGGCTCCAGCTTGTCCGCCCGCGGCTTGACCTCCAGCGAGAGCGTCCTGGCCAGCGGCGGGACGAGCAGGTTCAGCTCCCCGCGTGCGAACGCGGGCCGCTTGGGCAGCTCTGCCGACGGGGTGGCAACGTCCGGTTCGCTCTTTGCAGCATCGCCGGTCCGCTCGGCCGCGCCCACAAGGTCCACCTGGATGTAGACGTTGGGCACGAACGCTTCCTCGATGGGGATACGCACCGTGTAGGACGGGCCGTCCACCGTGAAGCGTTCGCTGCGCACGAGGCCCGACCGCCGCAGGGTCAGCAGCCCCTCTGCGGGGTAGAACGGCGCCTGCACCAGGATCTCCGCGGTCTCGCCGGCCTGGTACTCCCGCTTGTCGGGGATGAGGGTGATTTCTTCCTGTTCCACGTTGCGCTGGGGCCGGCGGCCCCCGCCGCTCACCCAGCGGGTGATCTGCGTCTGGTTGGGCCGTTCTTTGTCGTCGAGCACGGTGGCGGTGATGCGGTACGTGCCGCCTTCCGGCGTCTCGAACGTGCAGCGCACGGGTTCGTTGCCGGAGGCAACGACACACGTCTGGCTGTCCGCCGGTTCTTCGCCCCAGCTCGTACCCGTGTTGCGCCAGACGAGCCGCTCGGCCACAACCTTGACCTCGGCCTCCGGGACGACCTTGCCGTCCAGGTCGGTCACGATGATGTCCACGCCGATGGGCTCGGTCCGCTCGACGAAGAGCCGGTCCGTCCTGAGCCCGACGTAGAGAGATGCCGGATGCACCAGCACGCTCGTCTGGCTGGTCCACGCCTGCCGGTTGACGTCCATCACCGTGGCCGATGCATTGACGGTCGACGGTTCGGGCGGCTCGACCGCGCGGAAGTCGATGTGCAGCCGGTGGATGCCGGCCGCGTCGGTCGTGCCGGTCATGGTCTGCGCCGTCTCGACCACCGCGCCGCCGTACCCGTAGGGTCCCTCCATCCGGTAGCTGTACCACCACGGAATCCACCGGCCAAAGGTGAAGTCGTCCCAGCCGGGCGGGCTGTAGGTGCTGCGCTGCGAGGTGACGCTCCACGTCACGTCCGCGTTGGGCAACGCGCCGCCCGCATAGTACGCCGCGCTGACCTCCAGGTCCGCGCCCCCGCCGACGAAGTGCGGCTGCGGCGAGACGACCGCGGCCTTGACCTCGTATTCGGGTCGGCGGAACTCCTGCACCTGGAACCTATGCTGATACCAGGGATTGTCCAGCCTGGTGCGGACGCCGGTCGCTTCCAATCCGAGGTAGGTTTCCCCCAGATTGACGTTGTCGGGGATGGTGAAGCTGAAGTCGAACCCGCCGAGCGCGTTCACGTCTGCGCGGCCGTCGAGCACCTGGTTGCCGCGCGCGTCCTGCAGGCGGTAGGTCACGGCCTCTGCCGCGCCGCCCAGCGCGCCGATGTCGCCGCGCGGCCCCGCACCCACGATGCGCAGCCAGCCCTTGACGTGGACTTCCTCGCCCGGTCGGTAGATGCCGCGGTCATCGAAGACGTACCAGCGCAGCGCGTCGGTGAGCGGCCGCTGCTGCCAGCCTCCGCCTTCGTCCCAGTAGTAGGGGTTCTGCGGCAGGAAGGCCGCGTCATCGCCCTGCCGTGCGATGAGCATCTGCGCGGGCCTCCCCGCGGGCAGCGGCAGGGTGGCCGTGCCATCGGCCGCCGTTGTAGCGGCGCCGCCCGAACTGAGCGATAGCTCGACGCCTGCGAGCGGTGCGCCGTCCCGCAGATCGTTCGCCCATGCCAGCATCTGCCCCTGGTCCACGAACGCGTCCAGACCGATGCGCGTGCCCTGGATCCAGGCATACAGGACCGGTGCGCGATTGCCGCGCTGCGTGAAGATGGAAGGCAGTGCGCTGCGCTCCGGCTCCACAACCACGATGATGTGCCCCAGTCCGCCGGGCAGCGCTGCGCTCAGGTCGATGCTCGTCTCGGTCAACTGGTCGGCGCGCGCCTCGACATTGACCGTCTTCGAGAGCACTTGCCGGCCCGGCGGCGTGGGCAGTTGCTCCTGCCGCCAGACGTTCTGCTGGAACTGCAGGTAGCGCTGCCAATCGCCGGGCGTGACTGCGTACGCGCGCACCATCAGCCGCGAGAAGTTGATGCTGTAGACGGTGTAGACCGGCTTCGCCATCGGGTCCAGCACGATCAGGTTGCCGCCGGGCGCGCTCAGCATGGGCTGGCTGGAGCCGACGACGAAGGTCAGCTCCTCCTCGCGTTCGAGCGACTGGCCGAAGATATCCTGGATGCCCGTGCCGACGCGCACGACGTACGTCGTGCGGCCCTGGCTGCGGCCCTGGATCATCAGCGTGTCGCCCCAGACGTTGACCGTTGCGCCGGGCAGGTCCGGGATGATGACGAGCTGTTCGGCGGTCACCGTCACGGCATCGAGCGGGTTGCTGAAGCGGATGTGCCAGGGCGTGAAGGGCGCGCATTCGCCGCCCCACCCGCACTGGTGCTCCATGATTCGGAGCGGGCCGTAGGTGCGGAACGCGAAGGTGTAGGGTTTGGGCGTGGTGAGCGGGCCTTCGAGCGATGGGGTGCCGGGACCGACCGTGATGGTGATTTGGCTGTCGCCCGGGAACGGTTCGACGGGCCGGAAGACCAGCCAGCGCCCCTCGAGGCTGCGCCTGACGGACTGGCTGACGGCCTCGTCCGCGCTGATCTCGTCCTGCGTGGCGAGCCGCA
>JAKPQT010000043.1 GCA_029555885.1 Chloroflexota bacterium
CAGGCGGGAGCATCCACATCCGGCCCTGGGGCGTCTTCGTCGACGCCGGTAGTTGATCCCGCGGCCTCCGTGGTGCAGGTGACGACTGAGCTGACGGGCGTCTCCAGCCTGTCCGGGGCCGTCCTGCGCAGCACCGTGCTGGATGCGGCGGGCGACGCCGTCGCGCAGGCCGAGACCGCGGCACGAACGCCGACCCTCCAGCAGACGCTGCTGGTGCGCGACGCGCGGCTGTGGTCGCTCGATGCGCCGTACCTGTACACGCTGCGCAGCGAGGTCCTGGTGGACGGCGCGGTGGTGGACACGGAGGAGACCCCCTTCGGCATCCGGTCCATCGCGGTGGATGCGGAGCAGGGGTTCCGGTTGAACGGCGAGCCGCTGAAGCTGAAGGGCGGCTGCATCCACCACGACCACGGCCCGCTCGGTGCGGCCTCGTATGACCGGGCGGAGGAGCGCAAGGTCGAGCTGCTGAAGTCCGCGGGGTACAACGCGATCCGCACCGCGCACAACCCGCCCGCGCCCGCGCTGCTCGACGCCTGCGACCGCCTGGGCATGCTGGTCATCGACGAGACGTTCGACGCGTGGACGTCGGGCAAGGTGACCAACGACTACCACCTCTACTTCCATGAATGGTGGCAGGCGGACGTCACGGCGATGGTCAGGCGCGACCGCAACCACCCGTCGGTCATCATGTGGTCCATCGGCAACGAAATCTTCGAGGCGCTCGGCGATCCGGTCGGGGCCGAGTGGTCGGCGCGGCAGGCCGACTTCGTGCGCAGCCTCGACAACACCCGCCTCGTCACCTCCGGCGTCATGTTCAACTTCCTGGAGGACATCGAGCGGGGAGATGTCGGCGGCTCGTTCAAGCTCAAGCCGGTCGCAGCCGACCCGCAGCAGGATAGCTGGGGCCTGCAGACGCGCGGGTTCGTCGCGCCGCTCGACGTCGTCGGCTACAACTACATGGTCCAGCGCTATGCGGTGGACCGGACGCGCTTCCCCGGCCGTGTCATCGCCGGGACCGAGACGTGGGGCCACCGGATGTATGCCTTCTGGAAGGAGACGGAGCGCCTGCCGAATGTCATCGGCGATTTCGTGTGGACTGCACAGGACTACATCGGCGAGGCGGGCGGCGGTGCAGTGAGTTTCGATGGCCAGGCTCGCTTCGGTGCGCCCTACCCGTATCACCTGTACGGCTGCGGCGACTTCGACATCTGCGGGTTCAAGCGGGTGCAGTCGTACTACCGCGACCTGCTGTGGGGCCAGCGCACCGAGCCTTTCATCGCGGTGCTCGACCCCCAACACTACGGCAAGCCGGTCGCGTTCACGCCCTGGGGCTGGGAGCCGGTTGTCGACAACTGGACCTATCCAGGCTGGGAAGGCAAGCCCACGCGGGTGGATGTCTACGCGGTGGATGACGAGGTCGAGCTGTTCGTCAACGGGGTCTCCGCGGGCCGCAAGCCGGCCGGCGCGGCCAGCGAGAACAAGGCCAGCTTCGACGTGACCTATGAGCCGGGGGTGCTCGAGGCGGTGGGTTATGTCGGAGGCCGCGACACCGGGCGATTCCGCCTCGCGACCACGGGCAGCCCCGCCGCATTGCATATCGAGGCCGACCGGACCGCGATCGCGGCCGGCTGCAGCGATCTCGCGTATGTCGCCATTACCGCGGTGGATGGGGACGGCGCGGCCGTCAAGCACCACGACGTGCCGGTCACGGTGGAAGTGACGGGCGCGGGCGAACTGATCGCCATCGGCACGGGCGACCCGATGAGCGAGGAACCGTACGTGGGCAACCGGCGCACCACCTTCCAGGGCCGGCTGCTCGCCATCGTGCGCAGTGCGGCGGAGGCGGGCGCGATCACGATCACTGCGCGGGCGGAGGGGCTGTCGCCGGCCAGTATCGAACTGCAGGTGCACTAGACTTACTGTGTAGGACGGGTTGGCAACCCGTCCTACCACATTTTGGTAGGAGCAAAAACATGCCTGCTACATCACACACTGTCATCCCGCTGTGGCCCGATGGCCCGGCGGGTTCGGAAGGCTGGGACCAGCCGGAAGAGGAACTTGAGCCTCACCCCGGGATGCTGGCCGTCCGCAACGTGACGCAGCCCAGCCTGATCGTCTGCCCGGCGGAGAAGCCCAACGGCGCGGCGGTCATCGTCGCACCCGGCGGCGCGTGGCACTTCCTGGCGATCGACCACGAGGGCTACCAGGTGGCCGAATGGCTCGCCGCGCACGGCATCGCCGCCTTCATCCTGAAGTACCGGCTCATCCAGACCGGCGCAGACATGGCGAAACAGGTCGGTGCATTCATGGCGAGCGTCGAAGCGAGGAAGGCAGGGCTGCGCGCCATCGAGCCGCTGACATTGGCCGACGGGCAGCAGGCCGTCCGCATCGTGCGGCAGCGCGCCGCGGAATGGGACGTGGATCCCAACCGGATCGGCTTCATAGGGTTCTCGGCTGGCGGAGGCGTGACGACCCAGGTCGCGACCAACTACACGCCGGACTGCCGGCCAGACTTCGCTGCACCTATCTACCCCGCGGTCTTCGAGGACGTGGTGGCGCCCGCGGATGCGCCGCCGCTGTTCCTGCTGTGCGCGGCGGCAGACCGGATGGCCGTCCACGCGAACATGATCCTGTATCGCGCCTGGGAGGCCGTGCAGCGGCCGGTGGAGATGCACATCTACGCCCACGGCGACCACGGCTTCGGCATGTACAAGCGGGGCCTGCCCTCCGACACCTGGATCGAGCGGTTCGCGGACTGGATGAAAGGGTTGGGGATGGCGTAGGGGTGCACCTGCGTGGGGCGGCAGACCTTCGAGGCCTTAGGCCAAGCTTCGCCTGGCACGAGACCTCGAAGGTCTACTGTGGTGGGTCACGCTGCCGGGACGATGGGCAGCACCAGGCGAGACGCGTGCGCCGAGTCGTGCAGGACCATCTGCAGCGCGCTGCGCATGGCGGTGCCTTCGCCGATCGACTCTCCGGTGTTCAGGTTGCGGTCGTAGCGCGGGAAGTTGCTGCTGGCGACCTCCAGCCGGATGCGGTGACCTGCCAGGAAGACATTGCTCGTCGGTCCCAGCTCGATGACCCACTCATACGCGCGGCCCGGCTCCAGGGGACCATCGGCCATGTGGCGGCCGCGCAGGATGCCATCGCACAGATTACGCGCGTACCCGCACGGGCCCACATCGACCAGCTTGGCCGTGAAGTCGGTGTCGGGCGCATTGGTCGCGGCCCACAGATGCAGCCGGATCGAGCCCGTGACCTCCACATCCTCTGCGAGCACCGGCGTAGTGTAAACGAGCACATCGGGCCGCGCCTCGATCTCGCGCTGGTCGAACGCGCCCGGCGTCAGCGCGGATGCGGAGCAGCAGAGCCCGCCGCCACGGGTCGGCACCGGGTTACGCGGGTCGTAGAGGTAGGTGTCGGGTGCCTCATCGCCCGGCGGCTCGGGGCTCAGCGTCCCGTCGCCGTGCAGCGTATTGGCTGCACCGCCGCCGTGCAGGTAGTAGGCCGTCTCGCGTGCCCGCGCGAGCGGCCATTCGTGCTCCGTTCGCCAGCGGTTGCGGCCCATCACGAAGAGCTGGACGGGCGGCTCGTCCATCACCCCATTGGCGCTTCCCTTGAGCCAGTGGTCGAACCAGCGCAGCTGCATCTCGTCGGGCAGCAGCACGGCGCTCGACGCGGCCATCCCGAAGTCGATCTCGCCGACCCAGCCCTCCATCGGCCCGTGATACCACGGTCCCATCACAAGCTTCTGCTGCGTATTCCCCGCCGCGCGGATGGCGGCGAAGTCGCGGACGGTGCTGGCGGCGAAAATGTCGTACCAGCCGCCGATGTGCAGCGCAGGGATCGTGATGTCCGCGGGGTCGCATGCCTGGCCCTGCCAGTACGAGTGGCTGCGCGGGTGTGCGAGCAGGTCGGATAGCCAGGTGGTAAGGCCCTGACGGCCGATGAGCGGCAGATCGATGAGGGGCAGGCGGCGGAAGGTCTCGCCCCGCCACATGCCATCCACCGCCGCGATGAGCTGCTCCATCAACGCGGGTTGGGCCGCCGGCTCCGCGCGGAGGATGGCCATGGATGCCAGCGCGCCCAAGCCCCAGCTTACCAGCACGCCCAGGCCCAACGCACCTCCGGCGAACGTGATATCGTAGGGGTCGCAGAAGGTGATGTGCGGGATGATGGCCTGCAGCGCGGGCGGGTGGGTCACGGCACTGGCAAGCTGCGTATAGCCCACATAGGAGCCGCCGAACATGCCCACCTTGCCGTTCGACCACGGCTGACCGGCGACCCAATTCACCGTGTCATACCCGTCGGCCTTTTCGTGCACGAAGGGGATGTCCGCGCCCTCCGAGTTCCAGCGGCCCCGCGTGTCCTGAAAGACCACGGCATAGCCGCGCTCCGCGGCCAGCAGACCGAAGGCCACCTGCGAGAAGCCCTTGCCATAGGGGGTGCGCTGGAGCAGGACGGGCAGCCGCTCATCCGTGGCCGGGCGATAGACATCGGCTCGCAGCTTGACACCGTCC
>JAKPQT010000056.1 GCA_029555885.1 Chloroflexota bacterium
GCGCGGCGGTCAGTGTCCAGGCGGGATTCGGCAGGCCGGAGTAGATGTCGAGCGTGACCTGTGTTGTCTCCGGGTCGCGCGGCGCATCCACCGTCGTCGTGATGGTCACGGGCGCAGGCGTCGGCATGATGGTAGGCTCCGGCGTCGGCACCGGTGTCTCGTCGCCGTCGGTCGCGGGAACTGCGGCCGACGACGTAGCCGTCGGTGACGGCTGAAGGCCGCCACCCCCACGCGGCGGCTCCCCCGGCCGCAGCACGAACAGCACGCCGAAGACCAGCGCGAGCACCGCAGCAGCCGCGACGAGGCCGGAGAGCCAGGGAAGACGCCGGGCGGTGGCGGGTTGTAGGTTGGAAGATGGCAGGTTGACAGGTTGAATGGCAGCCAGGTAGCCCGCCCGCAGCCGCGCATCTGGCCGCGCGTCGCGCAGGTCCGCCAGGTCACGGTCCATCGCACGGTACTCGGCCAGCCGCGCGGTGCAGGCCGCGCACGTCCGCAGGTGTTCGTCGACCGCCGCCCGTGCCGCGCCGCGCAGGTCGCGGTAGTCGGCCAGCAGGGTCTGCAATTCGCTATGGTTGAACGTCGAAGCGTTGTTCAGTGTCATCGCACATCTTCCTTCCGGTAGGCCAGCCGGAACTGCTCGCGCGCCCGCTGCAGGCGCATCCGGGCCGCGCCTTCGGTCAGGTTCAGCACTTCTGCAATCTCGGCTATTCTGAGGCCGTAGTGCGCGTAGAGCAGCAGGGCCGCGCGCTGGTCGGGCGATAGGGAGGCCAGCGCGGCCTCGACCTGCGCCTGGCGGCTCACGGCTTCGGAGGGATCGGGTGCGTGCGTCTGCCCTTCGTGCCATTCCCACGGCAGCCAGGCAAAGCGGCGCCGGCGCCTCAGCGCGTTCAGCGTGAGGTTCGTGGCGACACGGTAAAGCCATGCACGCGGGTTATGTAGCCCGGCCAGCCGGTCGCGGTGGCGGTACGCCTGCACGAACGTCTCCTGGGCCAGGTCCTGCGCCCACTCGCGGTCGTGGACCATGCGCACGAGATAGGCGAACACCTCGACGTGATGCCGCTCGAACAGGTGCGCGGCCAGTGATTCGCCATCCGCTGCGACGGCAGGCGCAGGGACTATGGCTGTGTCCAGCATAGAAGCTCCCTCTTCCTGGGTGCTATTCGACATATTGTTCCTTTGCTGCGAGTCGTTGCAACGCCTCTGATTGATATGACAATCGTAGGACGCATTTAATCACGGAACCGTTGCGCTGAACAGGCGAATTGACGAACCTCACATTATGTGTTATAAATCACCCGCCTTTTTTCGGGCGGAGTACAGCGCGACCGCCGGTGAGCTTGCGGCGGCGCGGATGAGAGGGGGCACTTATGCCGACACGACAACAAATCGCACTGCGCGAGAAGCGCAAACTGCTCGAGGAGCAGACGCGCATCAGCGGCGAGCTGGAACGACTGCGCGAGGCGCTCAAGATCGAGGTGGATGTGGACGCCGAGGAAGGCGACCCCGATCTCATCGAGCGCGAGAAGAATGTCGCGCTCGTCAGCCAGTTGGAGTCGCGGCTCGCGCGCGTGCAGGCCGCCTTGCGCTCCATCGAAAAGGGCAAGTATGGCATCTGCGAACGCTGCAACAAGGAAATCCCGACCGAGCGGCTGGAGGTCAGGCCGGATGCAACCCTATGCGTCACCTGCCAGGCCGAGGTCGAGAAGCTCATCAAGCGCGGGCTGATGGCGCGCAACCAGCAGGAAATCCAATAGGGTATGTGGGCCGTGGAATACGCGAGAAAACGGGTTTCGCACAGAAACCCGTTTTCTGTTTAACAAAGGAGGAGCTATGCCAACCGACAATCTCTTCGTTTCGAATCATCCTCTGATCCAGCACAAGCTGTCCATTCTGCGCGACAAGCGCACGGAGTCCAAGAAGTTCCGGGAGTTGATTCGCGAGATCTCCATTCTCCTGGCGTATGAAGCGACGGCCGACCTGGGCACGAGTGCCATCGACATTGAGACGCCGATGGGCACGGCGCATTGCGGCCAGCTGACCGAGACTATCGGGCTCGTCCCGATCCTGCGGGCCGGGCTCGGCATGGTCGAGGGCATCTGGGAGATGATGCCCGGCGCCGAAGTATGGCACATCGGCCTGTTCCGCGACGAGCGCACCCTGCGGCCGGTGCAGTATTACAACAAGCTCCCCATTGCGCCGACCGTGCAGGTGTGCCTGATCCTCGACCCGATGCTGGCGACGGGCGGCTCCGCAGTCGCGACGACGGACATCCTCAAGAAGTGGGGCGCGCAGCGGGTCAAGTACGTGGGCATCATCGGCGCGCCGGAGGGCGTGGCGCGGCTGCACGAGGCGCACCCCGACGTGCCGATTCACCTGGCCGCGCTTGATGAACGGCTGAACGAGGTGGGCTACATCGTGCCCGGCCTGGGCGATGCAGGCGACCGGCAGTTTGGGACAGGCTGAGATGTCACACAATTCCCGCCCCTCGTGGGATGACTATTTCATGAGCATCACGTTCCAGGTCGCGCTGCGCAGCACGTGCGACCGGGCGCACGTCGGCGCGACCATCGTCAAGGACCGGCGCATCCTGACCACCGGCTACAACGGCGCGCCCGCGGGCCTGCTGCACTGCGACGAGATCGGCCACCTGATGATCGCCGGCCACTGCGTGCGCACGCTCCACGCTGAGCAGAACGCCATCATCCAGGCTGCTTACCACGGCGTCAGCGTCGCAGGGGGCACGGTCTACGTCACGCATCAGCCGTGCCTGACCTGCGCCAAGATGATCATCAATGCGGGCATCAAGCGGGTCGTCTATGCCGGGCACTATCCCGACGAGAATGCCGTCGCCTTCCTGACCGAGGCGGGCGTCACACTGGACTATCTTGCGCGCCCCGCTGTGCTGCGCGACGAAGATAACGAAGCGTTGTGAACCGCGAAGACGCAAAGCACGCGAAGTTCATTTATGATCTATAGACTTGGCGTTCTTCGCGCCTTTGCGGTTCAAACCAAACCGAGGTATTGATGAATCTATCCACCCTGAGGCAGGGCGGCTTGGGCCGACCGCTGCCTGCCGCCGGCGCAGTCGCGCTGGTTCTGGCGCTGCTGTTCCTGACCGGCTGCGCGACCGGCGCACCGGCCGCGACCAGCACACCGACCAAGACGTTGATGCCGACCTTCACCCCGGCGCCGCCGACGGCCACGGCGACGGACGTGCCGCCGACCGCCACCGTGACGGAGGTCCCGCCCACGGAAGCCCCGACCGAGGCGCCCACCGCGACCCCCGAACCGCCGACTGCCACCCCTGCGCCGCCGACTGCCACCCCCCAGCCCGTGGCTGCGCAGCCAACTGCCCGGCCCGTCCAGCCGACCGCGCCGCCTGTGCCCACCGCGCCGCCTGCGGCTGCGGACCCATGCGCTAACATCGGCGGCGATGGCTGCAAGTGGCGCGTCACCGGCGGACCGGCCACCGCGGAGAACGGCGGCTTGGACCTGAAGTTGCAGTTGTTCTTCATCCACAGCGGC
>JAKPQT010000077.1 GCA_029555885.1 Chloroflexota bacterium
CTGCCGATCCTGCTGTAGGCCGTGCTGGGCCCGCTGCGCAGGTTGACGACGCTGCCGGTGACGGTGGCCGTGGGGCCTCCGGCTGCATATGCGGGGGGCACGGCCGCGAGCAGCAGGCTTGCCAGCATGACTACTGCGACAAACAACGTGAGATGCTTGTGGGGCGATAAGTGGCCGGGTTTGTTGCGCATCATGAACACTCCGTAAGATATAGTTGTGGTATGAGTGGCGGTTGGTATAAGAGGTCAGTAGACGCCCGGCGGCCGGGAGGGTAGCCGCGGGATGGGCCAGGGAAGTGCGCAGGATGTACGCCGGGTTGCATCCGGTGTCCTCTGTGTTGGCTCTGGCTGACACGCGCGCCAGGCAGCGCGCGATCCGTGAGTGAAAGGGAGCTAAATGGCACAGGTGCAGCACGCCATGCGACGCGCCGCACCTGTGGATGTCAGGTTACTTGGGCATGCCGGCGAGTGCCGCTTCGGCGGGTCGGCCCGCGATGCCGAACGCGGCCAGCTCCGTTCCCGGGTTCGTGATGCCGAAGTTAAGGTTCCAGGCAAACATCGGACCGACCCAGCCCCATGCCTTCGCCATTTGGTAGGCCTTCACGAGATACTGGGCCTGCTCATCGAGCGTGACGTCGCGCGCGTATTCGTAACCGGGTACCGGGTTGCTCTCCGACGCCCAGCCGAACTCGGTCGGCCAGATGCGCTTGCCGCTGTCGCCGTTGGCGACCATGACCGCGCGATAGCGTTCCATCGTGTCGCGGAAGAAGAAGCTCGGGTGGTTCTTGAAGCTCGGCTCCGCCGGGTTGCTGTAGCCCATCTTGGCATCGGGTGGGTTGTTGTAGCCGCTGGGATGCGCGCCGACCGCGTCGAAGCAGTTCTTGGCGCCCGCGGCATACATCCGCTGCAGATAGACGACGTCATCGATCGCGGTGGAACCGTCATTGACGCCGGTCGGCGTCAGCGCGCCGAGGACAACCGTCATGCCGGGGTCTTGCTCCTTGATGGCCCGGTATGCCTTGCACAGCATATCGACGTAACGGCCCGGGTCCAGCGGCTCGCGGCCCCACTCGTACCAGAGGTTCTGCTCGTTCCAGATTTCGATGGCCTGCACGCGGCCCTTGTAATGGGCGGCGAACGCGCCGACGAAGTCCGCATAGTCCTGGTTGTTGGCCGGCGGCCCTTCGACGCTGAAGTCGGTGTTGCCGGGCCGCGCCCAGTTCGGCGCCTTCACGATCGAGGCCAGGATGTTCAGCCCGCCGCCGCGCAGCGTGTTGACGATGTTATCCATGCCGCCCCAGCCATAGGCGCCCTTGGTGCCCTCGAAGTCCTTCCAAGGCAATTGGAACTTGACCCAGTTGAAGCCCATGTTGCGGGTGGCATTGACGATGTAACCCAGGTCGGCGCCGCCGTAGACCTGCGCCTGGACGCCGTAGCCGAACGTGCCGGGGGCTCGCGGGTAAGAGGCCGCAGGAGCTGCCGCTGCGGGTGCCGCCGCAGCCGCAGGCGCCGCGGCCACAGGGGCCGGGGTCGGCGGCGGCGCAACTTCGACGACGGCCACCGATTCGGTGTTGCCGCGGATGGTCACGAGCTCGCCCGTGACCCAGGCCGTGCCGTTGTCATAGTTGATCTGCCACCAGGAGCCGTTTTCGTTCTGGCCCACGATGCGGTAGGTCGCGCCCCCGCGCAGTGTGCCGACCCGCGGGTAATCCGTGCCCGGGCCGGAGCGCACGTTGGCGTTGGAGTTGGCGACCAGCTCCGCAAATTCCGGCGTGGGGCTGGGCGATGGCGTGGGGGTGAACTCAGGCGTCGGCGTGGGGACAGGCGTATAGGTGGCGACCATGACCGCCTGGCCTTCGGGCTGGGCGAGCACCTGGCCGCGGTCCTTGACGGACACTTCCACCTGCACGGCACCCGGCGCGTCCGGTGCAGCCATGACGAGGTTCGGGTCCGTCAGCGGGCGTACCTGGCTCAACAACTGGCCGTTTGCGTCCTTGATGGTCCACTCGACGAGGAAGTCGCTCTGGATTTCCTGGGCCTGGCCTTGCTGGTAGCTGCGCATCAGCGACCAGAGGTCTGTGTCCAGCCCGTCACCTGGGACGTTCTCGACCGTGAAGCCCTGGAGGTTGTAGCGCTTGAGGATTTCGAGCTTGTGGCTCAGGCTGGCCGAGTTTTCGAGCCAGACCGTGCGCGCGTTGCCCTGGTCATCCTGGTAGCGGTAGACATAAGCGCCGATGTTGGGATCGTACACGAGGCCGCTCGTCGGGCGGCTGGAGACGAGTGCGAGATTGAGCGGCTGGCCCGGCTCGACGACGGTCTGGTCCGCGGAGACCCGGCCGATGAGCGGCTGGAGTGCGTCGCTGTAGCTCTTTTGGAGCAGATAGGCGCCGGCCAGCTCCACGCTGCGGCCGGAGAAAACCGGCTGAATCTTGAACCGGTCGACCTGGCCCACGGCGTAGCGCAGCAGGGCGTCGAACTGCCCGCCGGGCGCATAGGCGCGCGGGTCGACCGGCGCCGGGATGCCCACGGTGTCGGCAATCATGCCGATGGCCTGCCAGTCATATGCGCCGGTGTCGAAACGGTCTTCGGCAATCTGGCTGGCCGGCTCGACGCGCACGCTGAGCTGCTTGTTTTGCGCGTGCAGCTTGTCGGCTAGCAGCTTGAGGAACTGATTGAACTCGCCGCGCAGGTTCTTGTCGAGCCCGCGGTAGTCCAGGTCGATGCCCTTGTAGAGGTTGCCGACGGCCAGGTTGACGAGCGCATCGATGTGTGCGTCGCGCTGGGTCGTGTCGACGAGCATGTTCGCGAGCAGGTCGGTGCGGACGATGGGGCCGTCATAGTTGCGGATGACGGGCGTAACCGCGAACGTGCCGCCGAGCTGGTCGAACGTCGCATCGACGGAGCCGTCGATCGCGCCGTTCCCGCCGAGATACAGGCCGGTCGGGTGCACTTCCGCAATCGCGCCGCTGCCGTCCGCCGGCAGGTTGCTGGCCAGGGCGGCGTCCATCGCGACGAGCGCCGGCTTGGGGTTGGTCTGCATGATCATGAGCGAGGTCGGCACTGCGTTGACCCGGCTCTCGATCTGGTCGTCTTCGCTGATGACTGTATGCGGCAGCCATTGCCACTGCTTGGCCGTGCTGTCCCAGGTGTAGACGTCCAGCGTCTCGTACGGCTCGCTGTCGTTGGGGATGGGCGCAACCCAGACCGACTGGGTGGGCGGCTCACCGCGCAGGTTCAGTTGGTAGAAGGGGCTTTTCGCCACGAGGTTCTGCGGGATGGCCTTCGCGGCATCGAGCAGATCGCCCCCGGCGCTGCCTTCCAGAAAGGTCACCCGCGGGATCGACGTCAGATTGGCGCGGAAAGGTTGCGCAATGGTGCCGGGGTTGAAGATCACCTGGGTCCCATCCGGGTCAGTCAGGGTGCCGCCAGTTTCGGGAACTCGCGCCGTGCCCAGGTCAGTCACGCGGTCAATCAGCGAGATGGGGGGCAGGAGCAGCGCTGCAATCAGCAGCACGACCAGCACTGCATCCAGAATGCGGCGGCTCCGCTTTCCCTCTAGCCAGGTCGCAAAACGGGACTGCTTGGGATAGTGGGTAACTGCCATGTGATTTATCGGTACTCCTGTACGAGATAGATGTCAGCGGGCTGAGGGCGCCTCCGGAACACCCAGAGGGCGGCAGCTTCAACCAGGCCGTGTCATTCCTCGGGCGTTTGACGCTCAGTGATGGCCGCGAGGTTAATAATCATTTTCTGGCATACTCCGCGAGGAAGACGGGTTTGCCGGAAAGTGAAGTGCATTCTAGCACACACAAATGGTTTAGGCAAAACAGCCACAGCAAGACTTATGATGACCACGACTGAACTGGGCTTGCAGGCCATCCTGTGCTATCATGTTTTCATCTGCTCCCCAGGGGGCAGGCTGAACCACTTCTCCGACAAGGACACATGCAACCCAAACGCACTTCTAGACGGCTGTTGGCTTTCCTGGTCAGCGCCGTTGTCCTCCTGACCCTGGCCGGCGTGGGCCTGCTGGCTGCTTATTTCTTCCTGTCGCGCCAGCCCGCGGAGACCGCTGCCTGGGTCGATCCCGTGTCCGTCATATCGGCAGAAGCCGTTGCCCCCGATATCGCCGTACTGACCCTGGCCGGCGAGCCGGATGATCGTGTGGTGCGCGCGGCGCTGGATGCCGGTGAGATCGAAACCGCCTACGCCACGCTGGCTTACGCCCTGCTCATCCCTGACAGCCTGCGCGGCGGCAACTGGCTTCTGCTGGCGCGCGAGGCACAGGCCCGCGACCCGGACCGGGCGCGCGTGTGCTACCAGGCCGCGCTCGACCTGGCGAGCCTCGGCCCCACGCTGAACGACCTGGCCCGTGCGGACATCTCCCTGCAGGTGGCCGCGGGCTATGCCCAACTCGACCGGGCTTGGATTGCCCGGCTGAGCCTGACCCAGGCGGAGAACATCGCCCGCTACAGCCTGACGCTCCTGCCCGCGCAACGACGGAACTTGCTGACCCAGGTCGCGCAGCGCTATCGTGCGTTGGACGACGTACAGTTGGCCCAGACCATCGAGAGCCGGCTGGAGGAATACGCGGCAGGACCGGGCGCAGTCGTGGCTGTGCCGCCGGCCCTGCTGCCCACGCTGCGCGGGACTGTGGCGCTGCCCACCGGCGTCACGATTGCGCTGGCCGCGCGGCAGCAGGCCGCAGCGGGGCTTGCGGCGCGCTGGCTCTCCGCGGGACCGAGCACGCGCGATACGCTGGCACAGGCATTGGCCCAGGCCCTGCGAAACGAAGACGACGCGCGCGCGGCGTTCTATGACACGGCGGAGACCCTTGAACTGGCCGACCGGTTGGCGCTTCTGCACGACCGCGCCGTCTGGCTGACCATCAAGGCGCGCGTGGCGCGCGGCGATTATGGCCTGCTGCTCGTGCCGGAATGGGAAACCGAAGCGGCAACCATCGACGCTCAGTTGACCGAGGTCTACACTGCACTCATCAACGGCTACGGCCAGCAACTCGATACGCTGGACGAGGTGGAGGGTGTGCAGGCGCGGGTCGAGCTCCTGCGCCAGGGCCTGCTCTGGACGCGGCTTGGCCTGTTCTCCGCTGATGCGGAGCAGGCGTTGAGCGAGCAGCTTGCTGAGGCATCGCGGCAGCTCTGGACGCGGCAGGGCGGCGTCGGCTTGACGCTTGTCGCCCAGGATGTCCAGGGGGAACGGTTCTACCTGCTGGCCGGCTCGGAGGCGGCCCTCGCGCCG
>JAKPQT010000087.1 GCA_029555885.1 Chloroflexota bacterium
GCGCGGCGCTGCCCAACCTGCCGTGGCAGCCGATGAACATCCGCGACCGACATCCCTGCGACGGATGAGAACATCAACCTTGCTAACCTGGCGATGTACGACTATGGCCGGGGGCTGTGGCTGCGCGAGCACGGCAGTCCGTGGATGTTCGAGTACATGCCCATCTCCGTGCAGACCCCGCGCGAGGAGTTCTTCCTGCCCAACAGCCGCAGCGCATCTGCCACAGTGCCGCTCGCCGTCACGGTGACGCCGGGTCGCCAGGCGCCGCTTGCCAGGGCGTACCGAGTGGCGTCGGCGCAGCCGTGGACGTTCCAGTTGCACCAGTTTTACTTCCCCGGCTGGGAAGCGGTGATCGATGGCCGTGTGCGGCCCGCATCGGCCACCGGGCCGCTCGGCCTGGCGGGTGTGACAGTGCCCGCAGGCGAGCATGCGATCGTCTTCCGCTTCGGCTCGACCCTCCCGCGGCGGATCGGGTGGGCGATCACGCTCGCGACGCTGGCCGGAGTACTGCTGTTCAGTGGTATGCACATTTGGAGTCGAGGCTTTAGCCGGTTAGCCTGGCTGCGTGCGCGTCTGGTCCCGTTTATCGTCATCATCGTCATTTACGCGGTCCTGACCGCGGCCGCGCGGCTGGCGCGGCCCGCGGACTTCACCCCTGTGGCCGTCGGCGCGAACTTCGCCAACCAGGTGCAGTTGGCAGGCTACCATGCGCCGGCAGACACCCTGCGCCCTGACCGGGAGGCTGCGGTGCTGCTGCACTGGCTGGCCCTGACCGACCCGGCGACGAACTACAAGGTCTTTGTGCATCTGGTCGACGCGGGCGGCCAGCTCTGGGCGCAGCACGACGGCGAGCCGGGCTTCTTCTTCTCCCCCACGACGCGCTGGCAGGCGGGGGAGGTGGTGGACGACACGCACATCCTCGAATGGCAGGGCGACCCGCCGCCGGGCCGCTACCAGTTGCGGGCGGGGCTGTATGACCCGGCAACAGGCGCACGGTTGGCCGTCCTCGGCCCGGACGGGCAGCCGGTCGCGGACCAGGTGCTGCTGGCGGAGTTCGATATGCCATGAAGCGGCTCCGTGCGTTCCTGCTTGCGCTGCTGTCTTTGCCCGCAGTTGTGCCGCTGCTGCGAGGCGGCTTCTTCGCGTCGGATGACGGGCTGTTTCACGTCTACCGCGCGGCCGCGCTGGCGGACGCATGGCAGCAGGGCGTGCTGCATCCGCGGCTCTTCCCCGACTTCGGCTTCGGCTACGGACAGGCGGTCCTCAACTTCTATGCGCCCCTGGCCTACTGGCCGCCCGCGCTCCTGTCACTGTTGGGCATCTCGCCGTCCGCCGCCGTGGAAATCACCTTCGCGTTGGGGTTCGTCCTCGCGGCCCTCGCGGCCTATGGCTTTGCCCGCTCCCTGTGGGGACCGTGGGGCGGGCTGCTCGCGGCCGTCGCGTACACCTACTTCCCCTACCACCTGGCCGATGTCTACGTGCGCGGCGCGCTGCCCGAGCACCTGGCCTTCATTTGGCCGCCGCTCATCCTCTGGGCGCTGACTGCGGTCTTTAGGTCCGCGCAGCCGCGGCCGCCGCTCCTGTGGGGTGCACTGACCTGGGCCGGGCTGGTCTATACCCACAACCTGACCGCGCTGCTGATGCTGCCGGTCGCCATCCTGTACGCCGCGCTGCTGGCCGGCTGGACGCGGGAGCCGCGCCGCCTGCTTCATGCGGCCGCGATGCTCGCGCTCGGCCTGGGGCTGAGCGCGCCGCTGTGGCTGCCCTACTTCGCGGAGAGCCGGTTTGTCGGGCTGGCGCTCGGCCCCTCGGATGGGTACAAGGCCCACCTCGCGCCATTGGGACAGCTCGTGCAGGCCGCGCTGTTTTACCGCTATCGTGAGCGGTCGCCGGTTGTTTCGCCCGACGCGCTGCGGGCCGATTACCCACTGAGTTGGATCGTGGTCGCGCTGCTTGTCTTCGCGTTCGGCTTGTGGGTATGGCGCGGCCGGCGACAGACCGCCCGGCCCATCATGGGCTTCGGGCTCCTGCTGGTTGTCGTGGCCACGTTGATGACCTCCGCCGCGAGCCTGCCCATCTGGGAGCCGCTGACGCCGGTCCTGGGCAGCCTCCAGTATCCTTGGCGGTTCATGGTGCTCGTCGCGGTGGGGCTGATCCCGATTGCCGCCGCGCTGCCGGGGCTGCTGGATGGCTTGATAGGCTTTACCGAGCATCCTGAGCGGAAGGGCGTCGCTCAGCCAGGCAAGGCTTGGCTGCGACGCACGCAGTCGAAGGATGTGACCCCAGCCACAACTCATCCTTCGATTGGTCATAGCTCATCAACAGCATTGAGCCGTTCACCCGCTCAGGATGCTTCCATCATTGGGTTGATCCTCGTCATCCTCGTGGTCCTATTGCTCATCCAGCCGCTGCCGCACCTGCCGCTCGGCCCTCTGTCCTTCACTGCAGCAGAGGCCGCGACGCCGGACCGCATGTGGCAGGAGGACCATGCTGCAGGGCAGGTCGGCGCGACCTGGACGGGCGAGTTCCTGCCGCTGACAGTGACGGAACAACGGTGGGCGCTCGGACGTCCGCGAGAAGGAGCCACCGACGCGCCTGCCCCGGTGGAACGTCCCGTGGTGACCATAGAGCGGGCCAGCTATGACAGCCTGACGCTGGCGGTTGAGTCCGGCGCGCCGCTGACGCTTCGCCTGCACCAGTTCCACCTGCCCATGTGGCGGGCCTGGCTCAACCGCGTCGAGGTCGCAACCCACCCGTCCGGCGAATTGGGACTCGTCAGCGTCGATGTGCCCGCAGGCCGCCAAAGTGTCGCGCTGCGTTTCGGTCCGTCGCGCTCCTGGACAATCGCCGGAGTGCTCGCCGGGCTGGCGGTACTCGCGTGGGCTGTGTTGGCGTTTGCCTCCGCCGTTCCAGTTGCGGGTGGAGTCGAGGCTTTAGCCGGTCACGTTCCGGCTCCACGTCCACGCCCAAACCGGCTGAAGCCTCGACTCCGGCAGTCTGCCGGTGTTGGAGGGACAGCTTCCCGCGGCCTGCGCGTCGCAGGGGTCGCGCTGGTTATCTGCGCGCTGGTGCTGGCGCTCAATGGGTGGGGCGTGGGCCGGCGAAGCTGGACGCCGCAGCCTGCTCAGACGGCGGTTGGGGATGTGGCGCTGCTGGTCGGGTATGACGTAGAGACCGTGCGCGATGCGCTCGACGTGACGCTCTACTGGTATGCGCTGCGCGAGGTCAGCACGGACTACAAGGTCTTCGTCCATGCACTGGGCATAGACGGGCAGGTGATCGGCCAGCACGACGGCGACCCGGTCGGCGGCTTCACGCCCACGACGCGCTGGCGTGCCGGTGAGGTCATCGTGGATCGGCATCGCGTGCCGCTGCCTGCGGGCCTGTCGGGGGAGGTCGGCATCCGGGCCGGCATGTACCAGCCGGAGCTATTACAAAACCTCCCGCTCGACCCGCCGACCGCCGATGGCCGTGTGGATTTGGGGACGGTCACGGTGCGGTAGTGGGCAGGCAAAGAGACCTGTTTCCGTGCGCAGCGGAGCTGCGCCTGAGGAAACGGGTCTCTGGAGGGCTTCGTTTCAATCAGTTGCCGCGTAGATGGTATAATGGGTTTCCTATGATTGCTGACTTCCCGCAGACGGTGCTGCATCGCATCGAAGCTGCCTTGTATAGCCCGAACCGCCGCACGGCCTACGTCGCACGCGGTCTGCTCTTCGCGCTCGCCGCGCTGGTCGCCGCGCTGACCGTCGCAGTCTTGGGGCCGCTGTACGCCATCGCCGGCTTCGTCGTGTTGATCGGCGGGCTGCTCATCCTGCGCGATATCCGGTGGGGGCTGCTCGCGTTGTTCGGAGTCATCGGCGTGCTGCCCTTCGCGGCCCTCCCCTTCAAGCTCGGCTTCCGGCCCACCTTCCTCGACGTGGCGCTGCTGGCCGTCTACTTCGTGTGGGTCTTGCGCGTGGTCACCCGCCGCGACCGGGAGCTGGTCGGCACCGCGCTCGGCCCGCTGGTCTTCCTGTTCCTGTTGATGGCCGTCTTCTCGTTCGCCAACGGCCTGCGCTATAGCCGGCCCAGCATGACGGTCATCCGCAACTTCGCGGAGCTGGCGCTGGCCATCGCTTTCTTCTTCGTGCTGGTCAACACCCTACGCTGCCGCGCCGACGTGGACTTCATGGCCCGCCTCGTGATGCTGGCCGGGGCCGCCGGGGCCGCCATCGCGGTCGCCTTCTACATCATCCCCGAGACCTGGACCATCCGCATCCTGAATGCGCTCGTCCGCTTCAACTATCCGGGCGGCGCGGGCGCGCTGCGCTACATCGAGGACAGCGCGGACAACCCCATGCGCGCCATCGGCACGATGGTCGACCCCAACGTGCTCGGCGGGTTCCTGATCCTGGTCACGGCCTTCACGCTGCCCCAACTGGTCAGTCCGCGGCCGCTGTTCCGCCGTTCGTGGATCCTCGCCTTCGTGGGGGCCGAGGTCCTGGCGCTGTACCTGACATACAGCCGCGGCTCGATGGCCGGACTGGTGGCTGGGCTGGCCATCATCGGCCTGTTGCGCTATCGAAAGCTGCTGCTGGCCGGAGTTGTCGCGGCGGGGCTGCTGATCTTCCTGCCGCAGACGCAGGCATACATCGTGCGGTTTGTCGAGGGCATCCAGCTCCAGGACCGGGCGACGCTGATGCGGCTCGGCGAATACAAGGACGCGCTCGCGCTGATTGCCCGCTATCCGTGGCTGGGGGTCGGCTTTGCCGGTTCACCTGACGCCGACCTGTACGTGGGTGTGTCGAACGTCTACCTGCTGATGGCCGAGATCATGGGCGTGATCGGGGTGACGGTGTTCCTCCTGGTGCTGGCCGGCTACCTGCGCAGCCTGTGGGTGGCCTGGCGGAAGAACACGGATCCCGGGCTGGAAGCCCTGTTCCTCGGCCTCGGCGCCGCGATCGTCGGCGGCATGGTCGGCGGCATCTTCGATCACTACCTGTTCAATCTGGTCTATCCGCACATGGGCGTCCTGCTCTGGACCTATCTCGGGCTCGGCATGGCGGCCACGCGTCTGGTGGCGCCGCCCGCGCCTGTCGCTGTCAGTAGCGCCCTAACTGAAGTTGTGTAGCCCTGTCCTTTGTGGTATAGTCGGCTGCATAGTCACGACCCTTATTCTTTTGACATAAGCCCCACCCCAGGAGGTAAGCATGGAATTCTCCAGCATCGATCTTAAGCGGTGTACGCTGGTTCGCCTTTCCGGCCGTATCGACGGCAGCGTCGCCCCTGATTTGGGCGCCAAGTTGCGCGAGCTCACCGATGCCGGGCACTACAAACTGGTCCTCAACATGAAAGACGTGAACTACACCTCCAGCGCGGCGCTGCGCGAGCTGATCAGCACGTGGAAGAACTGCCGCCGCTGGAATCGCGGGGACATGCGTCTGGCCGAAGTCAATCCCAACATCAAGAAGGTTCTTGACCTGACGGGCTTGAGCACGCAGTTTATCATCTTCGACACTGAGGCTCAGGCAGTTGGGAGCTTCTAAGCCCGCCTGAGGGTGCGAGAAGCTGGAAGTCGCCATTTGGGGCCGGCCTCCAGCTTCTTTTCGTTTGAGCTCAAGGTGTGCCAGGCGTATGGACGCTTTCCAGCGCGCAATCTCCGTCTACGACGCGGATGACCTGCCCGGGGTCTTTGCCTTCATGGAAGAAGCCTGCGAGGATGCCCAGGTCGACCCAGGGCTTTGCTTCGACCTGCAGCTTGCGGTCGAAGAGGCCTGCTGCAATGTCATCGAGCATGCCTACGACGGGGCAGGCGGCGAATTCACCATCTGGTTTGCTCGCCGGGGCCGTGACGTGGTCATCACGGTGCATGATCATGGCCGGCCGTTCACGCCCAGCGAGATTGCCCGGCCCGATCTGACCCTGCCGCTGGAGCAGCGGCCCATCGGCGGTTTGGGGCTGTACATCATCTATCAGTTGATGGACGAAGTCCGATTTACCTTTACGGAGGATGGCAATACGCTCGTCATGGTGAAGCGGAATGCCATCCTCGTCAAGGAGGGGAATGGCTGAGGCCAGGCACACCGGAACGCAGCCTGCCCCGACGGGCCGGCCGCGCGGCCGCCGGATTGTGCGCCGCCACGCCGAGCTTGCCACGCTGACCGAGATTGGCCGCGCCATCGTGCAGGCGCAGTTGGATGAAGACGCGCTGTGCGAGTTCATCTACCAGCTTGCCGGGCGCATTGTCCCCACCGATAACTTCCAATTGGGCCTCTTCGAGGAGGGCCGCTACCGCATCAAGGTGTGGGTGCGCGACGGCCAGCGCCAGCCCCCGGCGACCTTCCCGCTCACGCCGGGCCAGGGCATCATCGGCTGGCTGGCCGCGACGGGCCAGTCGCTGCTCGTGAATGACTTCCTCGCAGAGATGGACAGCCTGCCGGCCCGACCCACGTACATCAGCCAGAATCCGCCCCGTTCTGCGGTGTTCCTGCCCCTGGTGGCCGGCGCAACGACCATCGGCGCGCTATCCATCCAGAGTCCCGCGCCTCATGCCTTCACCGATGACCATCTGCGCCTGCTCGGCATCCTGGCAAACCAGTCGGCGGCCGCGCTGAGCACCGCGCGGCTCTACCGGCACAACGAGCGCCGCCTCAACGACCTGATGACCATCTCCGAGGTAGGCCGCAAGCTGACCAGCATCCTCGATCTGGACTTGCTGCTGACGCAGGTCGTCGAGTTGATTCAGTCGCGCTTTGGCTATTACCACGTCCAGATTTTTCTGGTGGAGGCGGGCAGCGACCGGGCGCTTTTCAAGGCATCCAGCGGCCACCAGATTGGCTCCAGCCAGCTTGCCCAGAAGTGGCTGCGCGAGGGCCGCGCCATGCACATCGGGCGGGAGGGCATCATTGGCTGGGTTGCGCAGCACGGCGAGCCGCTCATGGCGAACGATGTCTCTGCGGAGCCGCTGTATATCCCGGATGACCCGCGGCTGCTGCCCGACACGCGCGCGGAGCTGGCCGTCCCGCTGATCGTCGAAGAGCGCGTGATCGGCGTCCTGGATGTCCAGAGCACGCAGCGCGATGCGTTCGGGCCGGATGACCTGTTCATCCTGCGCACGCTGGCCGACCAGGTAGCTGTGGCCGTGAACTCAGCGCGCGCGTATGAAGCGCAGCGTGAAGAGGCATGGGTCACAACGGTGCTGCTCCAGGTGGCGGAGGCGACTAGCCAGGCCGAGAACGTCAACGAGGTGCTCGACACCGCGACCCGCGTCACGGCCATGCTGGCGGGCGTGGAGTCAACCGCCATCTGGCTGTGGGATGATGAAAGCGAGGTGTTCGAGTTCGGCGCTTCCTTCGGGCTGGCGTGGGAGCAGATGCTGGACGAGGATGTGCCGGCCGGAGACGCGTTCATGCTGGACGAGCTGGCGGCGCGGCTGCGCTTGCCGCCGGGGGTATGGGATGCAGTGGACCGCCTGCGCGCGGAGCGAACCCCGGTCGTCATCGATGACATCACGACCCTGCCTGCGGCGTTCCGCGAGGTGTGTCCCGGCGATACGGTTGCGCTGCTGCCCATGCTGAACAAGGGACAGGTGTTTGGCGTCATGGGCGCCAGCTTCAAGCGGGAGCTGGCCCCGGCCCTCGACGAGCGGCGGCTCGCAATGTTGAGCGGCATCGCGCACCAGGTTGCCGCAGCCGTGGATAACAGCCGCCTGACTGCGCTGCGCGAGGAGGAGGTGTGGACCTCCACCGTGCTGCTCCAGGTGGCCGATGCCATCCGCCGCCTCCAGGCGGTCGAGGTGACGCTGGAGCAGGTCGCCCGGCTCGTGCCTGCATTGACAGGCGTGGACCGCTGCGTCGCCCTCTTGCTGGACGATATGGGCAACTACCGCGTGCGCACCGTCCATGCCCTGCGCGACGGGCTGGCCGAGGCGTACATGGGCGCAGTCATCCGGCCCGGCGAACTGCCGCTGCTCGACGACGCCTGCCGGCTGGGGCAACCGTTGGTCGTCAACGACACGGTGGGCAACCCCCGCGTCCCTGCCGAGTGGTATGCGCTGTACGGCAGCCGGACCATCCTCACCGTGCCGCTGCTCGTGGCCGACGAGCCGATCGGCGCATTCCTGGCCGATGATGTGCAGGGCACACACATCTTCAGCCCGCGACGCGTCCGCATTGTTACCGGCATCGCGAATCAGGCGGCTATTGCCATCGAGAATGCGCGGCTGCAGGCGCAAGAAGCCCGCCGCGCGCAGCTCGCCCGGGAGCTGGAGCTGGCGCATGACATCCAGCGCAAACTGCTGCCCGCGGAGGCGCCCACCGTGCCCGGCTACCAGGTCGTATACCGCTGGCGCTCCGCGCGCGAGGTGGGGGGCGACTTCTTCGACTTCGTGCCGCTCGGTGAGGACCGCCTGGGGCTGGTCGTGGCCGATGTTGCAGACAAGGGCATCCCCGCGGCCCTCTACATGATGTTTGCGCGGACGGTGCTGCGCGCAGTCGCGCTCTCCGGCCGCAAGCCGCTCAACGCGCTGCAACGTGCCAACGAACTCATCCTGGCGGAGAGTCAGGCCGATATGTTCGTGACCGTCTACTACAGCGTGCTGGACAGCCGCAAGCACCTGTTGACCTACGCCAGCGCTGGTCACAACCTCGCGCTCTATGCCTCGCAGGAGGCGGGCGAGATTCAGCCCATGCTGACTGCGGGCATCCCGTTGGGCGTGGTATCGGGGGCTGTGTTCGGGCAGAAGACGCTGCTGCTGGCGCCGGGCGACGTGGTGTTATTCTACACGGACGGCGCGGTGGAGGTGCAGAACGCGGAGGGCGAGGAGTTCGGCGCGGAGCGGCTCTCCGCCGTTCTGGCTGAACATCTGACCGAGCCGGCGGAGGCCATCGCAGAAGCAATCGATGCGGCCGTGCAGGATTTCGCAGGCGAAGCGGCGCAATATGACGATTTTACGTTGATACTGGTGAAGCGGGAACCTGATGCTGATTGACCTACATGCACATACGCGACCGTGCTCGCCTTGTTCGGTGCAGACGGCGGACGAACTTATCCAGGCGGCGAAGCAGGCCGGACTCCATGCTATTTGTGTGACCGATCATCTGTATGCGTGGGGCGGCCGCGCAGCACAGGCGCTGGCGCGCGCGCAGTATGGCTTCACCGTGTTTCGCGGGGTCGAGGCGCGGACGACGCTGGGCGACATCCTGGTGTTCGGGTTGGACGAGGACATCCCCGACGGCGTGGACGGCGTGGAGCTGCTGCGCCGCGTAGATGAGCAGGGCGGGGCCAGCGTGCTCGCCCATCCCTTCCGGCACGGCGGCGGCCTGGCGTTGTGGCAGTGGCTCGAAAAGGAGGACCTGGCGCTGGATGCGAACCTGGCTGTCCGGCCCGAGTTCGTCTACCTGCACGCCATCGAGACGTTCAATGGACAGGTGAGTGCCGACGAGCTGCGGCAAGCGGAAGACCTGGCGCGCATCCTGGGGCTGCCGGTCGTCGGCGGGTCAGATGCGCACGCGACCGGGCAGGTCGGCGCGACGGCGACGGAGTTCGCGCGCCCTGTAGCCGATGAGCGCGAGCTGGCGCGGGAGATTCGCGAAGGCCGCGTGCGTCCGCGACGGCTGCGGTAGTGGATAAGCGCCTGATCCGAGACTGGCCCGTCGAGTACCCGTTCGGCGCAGCTTTATGTTAGTGATAGCCTCCGGCATTGTGTTTGTAAGCCGTTTGTACTAATATGAGGGGCAGGTGGCGATGTGCCATCTTAGCCTTCCCAACAACCCTCTGCCAGACCTGTTGGGGACACATTCGCAGGAGGATCTTCTTATGCGCTACCGCATCCATCCCCCTCGTTCGCTGCTCATTGTGATGGTGACGCTGGTGCTCTGTCTCTTCGCCACGGGCGCTTCGGTCGCACAGGACACCGGGCCTGCTTCAGCCCCGGATCCGAGCCTGACAGCCGACCTGGCCGCACCGGCCGCCATCCCGTCCGGCGGGCCTGGATTCTTCTCGCAGACTGCGCTGACGTTTCAGCCCTACCCCAACCAAACAGTGCCTTTCTCCATCAGCGGTCGCACGTTGTACAACCCTGGCAGCTCCACGAACTACTACGAAGCGCCGGTGAACTTGCCTAACGGGGTGACGATCACCCGGTTCGTCGTCTGGTACACTGACAATAGCACTTCCAACATGTGGGCGGCGTTGGCCCGCGCCGGGCTGGATGACTCCAGCGTTGCGCAGATCGGGTATGTCGCTTCAACGGACGCCGCAGCCGGCATCCGCTACCTGCAAGATACGACAATCACCACTCCCATCGTGAACAACGGCTCCTATATGTACTGGGTCGAGGTGGGCCTGCCGCCGAGCTCAGGCGCGGGCATCCTCTCGTTCCGCATTGACTACCGCTATGGTTCCGCACTGCCGCTGACATTGAGATAGGCGTGAATAGCAAGACTCCCCGGCTTCTTACGGAGCCGGGGAGTCTGGTTACTCGTTACTCTTTACTTGTTACGGCCTAGTACATATCGGGGCTGGGGCCAGCTGGGGCCGCCGGCTTTTCCTTCTCCGGGATGTCGGTGATCAGGGCCTCGGTGGTCAGGATCATGGCGGCGATGGATGCCGCATTCTCCAGGCCGCCGCGGGTGACCTTCGCCGGGTCGATGATCTGCTTCGCGATCATGTCGCCGTAGTCTTCCGCCATCACGTCGAAGCCATAGTGCAGGTTGTTGTTTTCTTTCTGCACGCGGCGCACATTCTCGACGATGACCGCGCCGTCGTAGCCGGCGTTCTCAGCGAGCGTGAACATGGGCTCGGGCAGGGCCTTGCGCAGGATCTTGACGCCGGTCAGCACATCGCCTTCCAGGCCATTCTCGACTGCGTCCAGGGCCGCGATCGCGTTCAGCAGCGCCACACCGCCGCCGGGCACGATGCCTTCCTCGACCGCCGCGCGGGTTGCGCTCAACGCGTCCTCGACCCGGTGCTTCTTTTCCTTCAGCTCGACCTCGGTGCCGGCGCCGACGCGGATGATCGCGACGCCACCCGCCAACCGGGCCAAGCGCTCCTGCAACTTTTCCTTGTCATAGTCGCTGGTGGAGTTCTCGATCTCGACGCGAATCTGCTCGATCCGGCCGCGGATGAGGTCGCCCTCGCCCTTGCCGCCGACGATGGTGGTGTTGTCCTTGTCCGAGATGACCTTGTCGGCCTGGCCGAGGTCGCTGATCAGCGCGCTCTCGAGCTTCTTGCCGAGCTTCTCGGTGATGACGGTGCCGCCGGTCAGCACGGCGATGTCCTGCAGCATGGCCTCGCGGCGATCGCCGAAGCCAGGGGCCTTGATCGCCAGACAGTTGAACATGCCGCGCAGCTTGTTCAGCACCAGGGTCGCCAGCGCCTCGCCGTCCACGTCCTCTGCAATAATCACGATGTCGCGCTTGCCGAGCTGGACCAGCTTCTCCAGGATCGGGACGATGTCCTGCGCCGCGGAGATCTTCTTGTCGGTGATGAGGATGTACGGGCTGGTGAGCTGGGCTTCCATTGCCTCGGGATTGGTCATGAAGTACGGGCTCAGGTAGCCGCGGTCGAACTGCATACCTTCGACATACTCGGTCTCGAACAGCAGGCCCTTGGCCTCTTCAACCGTGATGACGCCGTCCTTACCGACCTTGTCCATTACGTCCGCAATGAGGTCGCCGATTTCCTGATCCTGGGCCGAAATAGCGGCCACGGCGGCGATTTCTTCCTTGGTGGTGATGGCGATGGCCTGGCTGCGGATGTGCTCGGACAGGGCGGCTACACCCTTGTCGATGCCGCGCTTGAGCAGCATGGGGT
>JAKPQT010000101.1 GCA_029555885.1 Chloroflexota bacterium
AGCTGGAGCCGCGTCTCGCCAGGCTGGCGGTTCACGCCTGCGGCGATCACCACGACGCGGCTGCCGGCCAAATCACCATACTCGCCTGCGCGGATATCCAGCGGATGGGCAAACGGGATGGCGTGTGAGATGTCATCTGCCTGGGCTTGCGAGCGCTCGCGACTCACATCGACCATCACGATCTCGCGGCCCACGCCGTTCATCACCATCGCATAGGCGGCAGTGCTGCCGACCTGCCCCGCTCCGACTACTCCGACCTTCATGGCTCTCCTCCCGTCCACACAATTGGGCGCGATCCCCACCCGAGTGGCTTCACACAAACATGGCTCATTTTACCACGAGCGGCTGCAACGGTCTGCTGCTGGCTACTGCGTCGGCCACGCGCGAGCCGCCCAACGCGGTGGCCAGCACTGACTGGCCGGGAAAGATGCTGTCGCCGACCAGCCACAGATTCGTGCCCAGCCGGGGTCCCCACGCACGCGAGAGGGAAGTCTGCGGAAAGCCGCCGACCCAGCCGAGGCTGCGACCGGTGAAGCGCTGGAACGTGACCGGCGTGCCGGGCAAGACGAGCCTGGCGGCCCTGCGCAGCCCGGGCAGCGCAACCTCGGCTGCGTCCAGCACGCGCTCCACATACTCGGCCTTGCGGGCCTCGTAGGCGTGGCGATCCTTTTCGTAAAGGCGCCACCATGGGCGCAGGTCGGTGTGCGTGCTGATCGTCAGGCCGCGATGGCCTGCAGGCGCCCGTGTCTTGTCGTCCTCCAAGCTCAGCGAGAGGAAGATGCTGTTGCCCTCGCCCAGTGGCTCACGTAGCAGCACCTGGTGGTGTAGCGCCGCGTCAAGGGACAGTTCAGCACTGTCGAAGCCTACGTAAACCATGAACGCGCCCCAGCCGTCGTCAGGCGGCCTCGCGCGGCGCAAGGATGCGGGCGCAGCCTCGCCAAGCAAGCGGGCTGCATCCCAGGGCGGCAGGTTGAACAACACCACATCGCCCTCAAACTCAGCCTTGCGTTCTGTGGCGATCCGGTAACTGTCCTTCTGTGTGCGTTCGACTGAGGTCACCCGCTGCCGGAAGTGCACCTGTCCGCCGGCACGGCGGACCGCGGCGGTGAGGAGCTCGGCGATCTTGCCGATGCCTCCGGCAACGTGGCCTACCCCGCGGCGAGGCATGTCCAAAGCGGCTGCGCCGTAGAGTGCGTTCGCGTGCTCTGATGTGGCCTGCGCTGCGATCAGGAGCTGGCCATCGACGTACTGCCGTAGTTCAGGCGATGCATGCCGCAGATGCGCTGCAACGGCGCGAAAGGCGTCCAGCCCGAGGCGCGGCAGGCTTAACGGCGAGGTTGCTGCTACCGAGAGTCCGACTGAGGCGAGCGAGAGGACATCGCGTAGGCCCTGCGGTGGCCACGGCACGCCTCGCAGCGCCATATCCCACAGCCGGTCCGCAGTCTGTTCCTGCCAGCGCCAAAAGGATTCAGCCGCAGGTCCGAACGCAGCCATCCGCTCCGCCTGCCAGGCGTCGGGCTGCGACCAGCGGGTGACTGTCTGCCCGCCGGGCAGGTGGACGCGCATTGCAATCTCTGCTGGCTCGACGGGCCACGAGATGCCCAGCGCTTCACCCAGTTGCGCCATCCCACCACCAGGCTCGAAGCCTGCGGCCAGGGTCGCGCCCGCGTCAAAGCGGTAGCCCCGGTGGAAATAGGTGCCCGCGCAGCCGCCGGCATAGACGTGCGCTTCGAGGACCGTAACGTCCAGACCGGCCTTGGCCAGTCGCGCAGCCGCGCTGAGGCCGCCGATCCCGGCTCCGATGACGATGACCCGTCGCGTCATGGCTTTTCGAGGAGCGCGCGCGTCCGGCGGCCGCGGAAGGCAAACAGGATGGGCATGCCGGCCCACATCAGCCGGCCGATGAGGCCCCAGAAGAGATGCTTTTTGGGGTGCGCCTCCACGCGGTCCACCACGTCCGTGGTGCGGTCATCGACACGCTCGAAACTGTGGTGGTGTGTCCACGAGGCAAACGGCCCGCGCACCTGCCGGTCCGTGAAGCCGGCTGGCGAGGCATCCTCGATGGCTGCAACCCAGCGAATCGGGACCGGTCCGGCCCAGAGGGTGAAATCCATCCGGTCACCGCTCTGGAGCGTCTGGG
>JAKPQT010000119.1 GCA_029555885.1 Chloroflexota bacterium
CAGCCCGGAGTTCCTCGACGGCGAGGCGGGCCTGCAGGCGTACCTCACCACCGTGCAGAGCCTCGAGCTGGCATCGCTGCCCTTCTATCCGGCGAGCCTTGATCTGCTGGGCTTCCGCCCGGCCGCGGCGGTGGACCACAGCCGCAGCCTGCTCCAGGCCGTGCGCGACGAGCAGCATAACCCGTTCCTCGACATCTTCCGTCGCGGCATCATCCGGGATCTTGTGGCGTTGCAACCGGGGCTGGTCGGCATCTCCATTCCGACCGAAGGGCAGATGCTCGCCGGCATGACGCTGGCCCACCTCATCAAGCAGGCCAAGCTGCCCTGCCACATCACGGTCGGCGGGCCGCACATCACCATGCTGCGCGAGCAGCTCCCGAAGGCGCCCGCGGTGTTCACGCTCATCGACAGCGCGGTGGCGTTCGAGGGGGAGGAGCCGCTGCTGCGGCTGGCCGAGGCGCTGGAGGGTGACCGTGACCTAACCCACGTCTCCAACCTGACCTGGCGCGACGGCTCCGAGATCCGGGTCAACCCGATTGGTTCCCCGGCGCACGCTGCGCCGCGAGCGAACCTGCAACCTGCAACATTCAACCTTCAACCCGGCGTCCCTGACCTGCCGCTTCCGGATTTCGACGGCCTCCCGCTGGGGCGTTACCTCGCACCCTATCCCATCCTGCCCCTGCTGACCGCGCACGGCTGCTATCATGGCGACTGCGCGTTCTGCAACGTGGGCTACGGCCGCGGGGGGCACTACCGGCCCATCCGCTCGGCGGAGGTCGTCGGGCAGATGCTGGCGCTCCGGCGCAAGTACGGCGTGCGACACATCTTCTTTGCGGACGAGGCGATGACCCCGCGCAACATGCGTGAGATGTCCGCGCTGCTGTCCGCGCACGCGGCGGAGGGCGAGGCGTTCCATTGGTGCGGCTGCATGCGCTTCGAGAAGACCCTGAGCCAGGAGCTGCTGGAGAGCATGTCCGCGGCGGGCTGCCGGATGATCATGTTCGGGCTGGAAACCGCATCCGAGCGCATGATCGTCCACATGGACAAAGGCGTCGAGCGCGAGCACATGAGCCGCATCCTGAAGGAGAGCACCGCCGCGGGCATCTGGAACCATACCTTCTTCTTCTTCGGCTTCCCGACCGAGACGATGGCGGACGCGCAGGACACAGTCAATTTCGTCTACGCGCACGGTGACGTCATCCATTCGGCCTCGCCGGGCGAGTTCGTGCTGGAGCGCTACTCGCCGGTCCATCTCGCCCCGCAGAAGTTCGGCGTGCGGCGCATCAAGCCTGCGGCCGACCTCGCCATCTACTTCGATTACGAGCTGGAATCGGGGCTGGACGAGCAGACCGCGCGCACCATCACCGAGCGGCTGCTCCAAGTGCTGCCGCGCAAGCGGTATGGGCAATACTACGCGCAGGACGCGTACCGGCTGGTGTATGCCGGGTATCTGCGCGAGCAGGGCCGGCCGCTGCCGGGATGGCTGGTCGCGGAAGTTGCAGGTTGAAGGTTGCAGGTTAGTTAAAGATACTCGGTTTCTCGGCGAAGCTGCGCTTCGCACAGAAACCGGGTATCTGAGGATAGGAGGACTATGACCATCGGATATCTTGACTATCCGCTCGCGGGCGGCTACATCCACAACTGGCTGGTGGCCGGGCCGGCGGCGACGGTGGTGCCGGACCTCGCGCGCTTCACGGGCGCAGATTACAAGCTCCAGATTGCCCGGCACTACCACGAGCCGGACTCGGGCGTCAACGAGACACCTGCGGAGATGCAGCCGTTCGTCGCGGGCGAGACCAGCCTGAAGTGGAATTACGTGCGCTGCCGGGACGACCACTACGTCGACCTGTCCGTGTTCCACCACGAGACGACCTACCTGAGAGCGTGGGCCTACGTAGAAGTGGTCAGCGCGGCGGCGCAGGGCGAAGCCCAGCTTCGCACGGTGACGTGCACCCTGACGACCAACGGCCCCGCCGACGTATGGCTGAACGGACACCATGTCCACCGGCAGGAGCACTTCTACCACCAGTTGCCGAAGCGCGTGACGTTCGAACTGGCCCTGCAGCCGGGGCCGAACCCGCTCCTGGTGCGCATGGAGCAGGTCGCGGCGCGCGAGTGTCCCTATGCGATGGCACTGCACCTGGGGACGGGCAAAGGGCTGAGCGTGCGGCTGCCGACCGCGATTGCGCCGGCCGAGCGCCGCGCGCGGTTCGAGCGCGCGTTCAGCGCCGCGCACCTGCGCCAGGATGTGTTCAAGGCCGACGAGCAAGTGGCCTTCTACTGGCCCGAGGACTTTGAGGACAACCTCAAGCTGACCGTGCGCGTGCAGACGCCCGGCCGCGAGATCTTCACCGAGGGGCACAAGACCGCCGGTCCCGGCGTGCGGGCCGAGATGGGCCCGGCCTACCGCTTCCCGGATGGCGTCTACGACCTCCTGCTGATGCCGACCCCGCGCGAGTATTACGTCGGCGAGATGAAGATCACGCGCAGCCTGCGCTGCTGGACGACGCGCGGCCGCTTCTCCGAGGAGCCGTACGGCACGCTGCCGGAGCGCAGCCGCGAGGCGCTGGTGGACGCGGCGCAGCGCGAGGTGAACGTCTTCTCCGAGATCGCGAAGATGGCCCTGGGCATGTGGAGCCGCGTCCGGCTGCCCGCCATCCAGGATACCATTGCGCGCATCAACCGCCGCGGCGACTGCAGCGACTTCTACCTTGTTGGGCTGCTGGGCATGGCCTACCGCTATGCTGATAATCCTGAGTTCCCGCTCGAACTGCGCCAGCCGCTGCACGACTGCATCGTCAACTTCAAATACTGGCACGACGAGCCGGGCAGCGATGCGATGTGCTACACGACCGAGAACCACAGCATCCTGTTCCATACGTGCGAGGTGCTCGCAGGCCAGCTCTATCCCGACGAGGTGTTCACGAACAACGGCGAGACGGGCCGCCAGCACCGTGCGCGGGGCGAGGCACGGGCGCTCGCCTGGCTGCAGGGCCGCGCGGCGCACGGCTTCGTGGAGTGGGACTCGAACTGCTACTTCGAAGAGGACACCCTGGCCCTGACGCACCTGCTGAGCCTGGCCGAAGATGACGACCTGGCGGAGATGGCGACCGTGGTGCTCGACAAGATGCTCTTCACGATGGCGGTCAACTCGTTCCGCGGCGTCTTCGGCTCCTCCCACGGCCGCACCTACACCCCGCACATCAAGAGCGCATATAACGAGGCGACGTCCGGTATGAGCCGGCTGCTCTGGGGCATGGGCGTGTTCAACAGCCACATCCTCGCGACGGTCAGCCTCGCCTGTTCCGAGTACACCCTCTCACCTCTGCTCACGCAGATTGCGAC
>JAKPQT010000170.1 GCA_029555885.1 Chloroflexota bacterium
TTGAGGTCGCCGCGGCCTCGACGGCCCGCTTCGTGGAGCTGGCCCTGGACGGAGCCGGTGCGCTGGGCGACGTCGTCTTCAGCGACAACTACTTCGACGTGCCCGCGGGCAAGACGGTCACCGTGACCTGCCCGCTGCCCGCCGGATGGACGCTCGACGACGCGCGCGCCGCGTTGCGGGTGCAGTCGCTGTACGACTCGTACGCATAACACTGCATACTGGATGTAGGACGGGTTGCCAACCCGTCTTACATCTCGTCCACACTCCTCCTCCTCCTGAACGGCTTCGGCATTGGAGACAAATTTTAAGGGTCATCGAACGTTTTTCGTGATATAATTGTCCCTAGCTTGTCGGACACCTGTAAGGATCGCCGGCGCGGTGGGGCGGGGTAGTGCCCGGCCCGCTGCGTGTTGCCAGCCGCGCAGTTATCCGGAACAAGGGGGCATGAATGCGCACTTTCCTAGAGAAGCCGGCCCAGTCTGGCCCAACTATTGCCGGGGCCGCACGGCTGCCATCTGCGCTGCTTGCAGCGCAGCGAGATCACGCCTTCACGCTGCCTCCCGTACGGTCAACGACTAAGGACGAATCAGATAGCGATCGCGACGCGGGGACCCGGTGCCGCAACCCACACCATCGCACAGCAATAACGCCTTGCGACCCGCATCCGCCGGGCGGACGCGCCGTGCTCGACCACGCCGGCCCAGCATACGTCTCAGCGGTGGGATTCCGATTCGGGGGAGCAGGGCGAGGAGCAGCCCGTGGTGACCAGGGAAGAGGGCGCACTGACGGAAGAAGAAAGCGACAGCATCGCGCCGACGCTGGCCTATAGCCCGAGCATCAGCCAGGGGGGCGCCGCGCCACGCGCGTCAGCTTTTGGCGTCACGCGGACGCGGCCATCCGTCGCCAACCTCGCGATTGCCCATGATACGACCGCCAGCGTGTTCAACGTGACCGCAACGGTCAACAACACGATCACCTGGACCGTGCAGTCGCGGGGCCGGACGGATATCCCCAATGAAAATGCTGCGGCCATCACCAGCGCCAACTACACGACGGTAGCCTCAGACCTGACGCCTAACATGGCATCCGATAATGGCCGTCCACCCCGCACCCAGTTCTGGGCGCAGGACCTCACGGAAAGGCACGAGCGTTTCCATGCGAACGAACGGGCGAACACTTACGGCCGGCCCGCCTTCGAGTTCGCGCAGACCTGGCTGGGGACCCAGACCGCGGCAGACGATGCGGGCGTGACGACCCTCGTGAACCAGGTTCCGGACAAGATGCGTGAGAGCTATGCGACCAGCTATACGCCGGGCAAAGAGAGCCGCGCGTATGGCGATGGCGCGCCCAGTTACCGGGCGCGGGCCGATGCGGTCAAGACGAAGGGCGACGGCGGCGGCTATCCTGCCCCGCCCGCCGCGCCATGAGTGAGGCGGCAGCGGTTTTGAAAGTGAGATACACATGGACACTGGCGTAGATGACGATCAGGACGTCGAAGGGCTCGAACCTGACGCAATCATCCTGGATACGCCTGACCCGCCGGATGACCTGCCGTATGCGGATTTCGAGGACTACCGGGCCCGTGCATTGCTCGAGGTCAACGCTATTCTATTGACGGAAGATGCCCTGGTCCGGACGCTCGATCATCCCGAGTCCGTGTTGCGGGGTGCAGCAGCCCACGCGCTCGGCAGTCTCGGCAGCACCGCGGCCATCCCGGCGCTGGAACGGCTGGCGTCGGCGGCTAGTGACCTGGTCAGGGTGGAGGCTGCCTACGCGCTGGTGCGCCTGGGGCGGGACGAGTACCGCGCGGTGCTCGAGGAGGCGCTCAATTACCCGATCAATGCGTATCTCAGTCCCGCGGTCGCGGCCGGTGACCTGGCGCGGCTGGGTGACCCGGCGGGCTTTCCGGTTATTGCCCGGTGTCTCGAAGAGCACAATCTCATCGTGAAGATCATCGGCTGCAAGCAGTTGTTCTTTTTCGTGCCTTTTCACGGCACGCGGACGCGCGCCGGGCAGCGGGTCGATGTCTATGCCCTGTTCGACCGGGCACTGCACGACCCTGAGCGGGAGGTGCAGCGGGTGGCGCGGCTGCAATTGCGCGAGGTCAGCACGGAGGAAGCGCGGCGGCTGCTGGATGCATCGACCTGAGAGACAGTTGGTCGGGTAGGGCCGCGGCCATCTCGAATAACCGAATCATGAATGCGAATAAACGAATGGGGCAGTTTGCTGCGGACCTCTATTCGTTTATTCGTGAGCCCCATTCGTTTATTCGCGATGGCCTACCCTGCCGTGAGCTCTAGCCTCCGAAAGTCCGCGCGATCAGGGCGCGCAGGTAGGGTTCCTCGCCGGGGATGTGTTCGTTTAGTCGGCCGATGGCGAGGAGGGCGCGCCACACTTCCAGTTCCGCCGGGTCGAAGGGCCGCATCTCCCTGTAGTCGCGCAGGTAGAGCCGGTGCATCGTCTCGCGCAAGATTTTCACCAAAACGGCCCGGAGCGGCGGAAAATGGGATGGCCGGCCAGGTGCAGAGATCAACAGGGAGGTGCGCGCGATGTCGCTGACCGGGTTGCCGACGCCTGCGGTCAACCAGTCCAGCACGACGAGGCCGCGCGGGGCCATGACGACCTGGTTCGGGTGAAAGTCGCGGTGGCACAGGCTGTCGCCGCGGGGCTGGCGCTCCAGCGCAGCCAGAGCGCGCTCGCTGATGGCCTCGCTGACCGGGCTGTGCCGGATGTCCCAGCGGGCCTGGTCGAGTTGGCGGGGCAGGCTGGCCAGCACCGGGTCGCGGACGCTGTGCATCGCGGCGTGGAGCCGGGCGAACTGCTTCGTCAGCGCAGGCAACTGCCAGGGCCGGCGGAGGATCGCCTGCAGGATGGTCGGGCCGCTGACGCGCTCGTAGACCAGGCCGATGCGGTGCGCACCATCCTCCTCGAATTCGATGATGCCGTCCGACACGGGCGCGAACAGGCAGACCTGGCCGACCGCCTCAGCAATGCGCGCCTCGCGCTGTGCCCAGTCCTGGGGGAACTCGGGCCGGTAGAGCTTCAACACGCGGCCCGCACCCCACTCGAAGATTTCGGCGGTGCGGCCTGCACCGACCAACGGGCCTTTTGTCGTCATATCCGCCTCACTCGATAGAGATAGCGCGCGGCGCAGCCTGCCGCGTGCGCGGCGAGCGTGCCGTCCGCCTCCGCGCGGCGGCTGTCATACAGGAACAGGTGCCCCTCCGCTTCCAGCGCGGGCCGGACTTCCTCAATGGCCTGCCGCATGCGCTGCTGGAAGGCGCGGTCTGCGGCCGTGAAGTCCTGGACATCATACAGCAGCCCCCGTTTGCGCAGGGCAACCCCGAAGGGCGTCCTGTCGGGCGGCAGCGTCTCGCGGCGAAACACGGGGATGGGCGTCTGCGGATCGGCTGCGTGCGTGTAGAGCGCGACCAGCCGTCCCCCGGGCTTGAGTAGCGCCAGCATGTCTTCCAGCGGGAAATCAGGCGTGTCGACGAAGTAGAGCGTGTCCACCGAGATCAGCGCGTCGAAGCTGGCGGGAGGGAACGCATCCGCAAGGTGCGCCATGTCGCCCACCACGAATGCCAGCCGGTCAGCCCGGCCCGCGGTCCGCGCCTGCGCATGCTGGATCGCCCGTTCGCTGTTGTCCAGACCGGTCATGTGTGCGCCGGTCACATCCGCGATGAACTCCGCCATGCGTCCGTCGCCGCAGCCCAGGTCCAGCCCGCGTCGGCCGGCCGCGAGGCCGCTGGCTGCGATGAGCGCGTCGACCTGCGCCATGTCCGCGAAGCCGTGCTGCCCGAGGTCCATGCCGTAGGCGCGGCGGCAGAACTCGGCATAGGCCGGGCTGGCCGCGATGGCCGTATAGAATTGCTCGTAGAATTCAGACATGGGGCTGATTATACCTCCGCTTCTCACATGCAGTACGCTTGACCGGCCCCTGCGTTGCACGGCACGAGTCGCGAGCATCCTGAGCGGTTGGACGACTCACCACCGACAACGACTCAAGGCCAGTCGAAGGATGCCGTGCATCGGCTGCGCCGATGCCGTAAGCGGCCGCCCCTTCGACTACGGGTGTCTCAGCCAAGCGAAGCTTGGCCGACACACCTTCGCTCAGGGCGCTTCCAGTGTGAAGCGCGTGTCTCGTCATCTGACGGCGTTTTCGGCTTCGGACCCATTGGGGTTACAATGGCCGCGTTGGCAGCAAACATGCTTGAGAAGATGGGAGAGCTTATGCCGGTGTCTGCTTCATCCACCGAACTTGGCTTCATCCGCGTGGCCGTCGTCTCGCCGGAGCTGCGCGTGGCGGACATTGCGTTCAACACGGAAGCCATCATCGCGGCGCTGCGCGAGGCCGCGGGCCGCGGCTGCCGGCTCGCGCTCTTTCCGGAGCTGTGCATCACGGCGTATTCCTGTGGCGACCTGCTGTACCAACCCCTGCTGCTGGCGCGCGCCCGCGAGGCGCTGACGCCCATCGCGGCGGCCGCGGCCGAAGCGGGCATCGCCGTTGTCGTCGGTCTGCCTGTTGAGGTTGCGGGCAGGCTGTTCAACTGCGCGGCGTTCATCGCGGAGGGCCGTGTCGCGGGCCTGGCAGTCAAGACGTTCCTGCCCACCACGAACGAGTTTTACGAGGAACGCTGGTTCACCCCGGGGCCGCTCGCGCCCGCCGCGACGGTGGCCTGGGACGGGGCGGCCATCCCCTTCGGGGCGGACCTGCTCTTTGCTGCGGACAACTTCGACGGCCTGGTCATCGGCATCGAGATCTGCGAGGACCTGTGGGCCGTCAACCCGCCGAGCGGCGCTATGGCGCTGGCCGGCGCGACGCTGCTGCTCAACCCGTCCGCCAGCAACGAGCTGCTCGGCAAGGTGCATTATCGCCGCGCACTCGTGGCACAGCAATCCGCCCGCTGCCTGGCCGCGTATCTCTACGCGGGAGCCGGGGCCGGTGAGTCTACGACCGACACGGTCTGGGCCGGCCATTCGCTCATCGCGGAGAACGGCCTGGTCATGGCCGAGACCGAACGCTTTCACTTCGAGACGGTGATGGCCGTGGCTGACATCGACATCCAGCGGCTCGTCGCGGAGCGCATCAAGAACAATACCTTCGCCGCGCAAGTCGCCGGCCGGCCCTTCCGCACCGTGCGCTTCGCGCTGCCCGACAGGGCAGTCGCCGCGCTGCCCGACAGGGCAGTCGCCGCGCTGCCGCGGGAGTTCATCCGCCCGCAGCTCGTCCGCACGCCCTTTGTGCCGACAGATGCGGCTGCGCGCGCGGCGCACTGCGAGGAAATCTTCAACATCCAGGCGGTCGGGCTGGCGAAGCGGCTGCGGCACACGGGCAGCCGGAAGGTCGTCATTGCGCTGTCGGGCGGGCTGGATTCGACGCTGGCCTTCCTGGTGACGGCCCGCGCGTTCGACCGGCTCGGCTTGTCGCGTGAGGGCATCGTTGCCATCACCATGCCCGGCTTCGGCA
>JAKPQT010000194.1 GCA_029555885.1 Chloroflexota bacterium
ATGCGGCTTCTGCAAGCGGCTCGAACCGGAGCTGGAGAAGTTGCAGGACGTGACGGTCTACACCTTCCTCGTGCCGTTCCAGGGTCGCGCCCTGCCGCAGGCCGTGTGGTGCTCGACGGACCGAACGAAGGCCTGGCACGACCTGATGCTGCGTGGTGATGCAAGTGCGCTGGGGGCGCAAGCCGACTGCACGACGCCGCTGGACCGCAATCTCCAACTCGCCCGGCAGCTGAGGGTCAACGGCACGCCGACGCTGCTCTATGCCGACGGTCTGCGCACCGACGGCTATGTGGATGCGCAGGAAGTGGAACGCCGACTCGCTGCGGCCGCGGGACGAAGCGGGGCGCAGGCGTCGGCCGGGACCGCGCAAGTCCAGGAGAAATCGCCATGAAGCTCCGCATCGACCCGTCCGCTGTCTGCGTCACTACGCTCTGCGCCGCGCTGCTTGCCGGCTGTTCCAGCATCACCGGCCTGGATGGTTCATCGCAGTACGCCTGCAAGGCGCCCGAAGGCGTCAAGTGCGACTCGGTCTCGGGCAACTACTACAACGCCCTCCAGAACAACCTGCCCGCGCAGCGCAAGCCGACGGGCGCAAGAAGCCCGTCCGGCCTGCCGGAACCACAGGGCGCTCCTGCAGTCCGGAGCACTGCCCGCTCTGGCCCGGCATCGATCCCAACCGCGATCGGCGCCGGCGCCGCTGCCGAGGGGTCCACCTACATGGCCACGCCGCTGCGGGCAGGTCCGCGCGTACTGCGGCTCTGGATCAAGCCCTGGGAGGACGCCGACCGCGACCTCAATGGCGAGAGCCTGGTGTACGTCCAGATCGACAACGGACGGTGGCTCGTCGATCACGTGCAGCGCCAGGCGCGCGATGCCTATGCGCCGATCCGGCCGACCCGACTTCCGACCTCGGCCGGCAAGGGTCAGTCACCTGACGCCCGGGACTCCGACACACGGCCCCATTTGCAGCAGCTGCAACAAGGCCAGGCCGCCCCCGAGGACGGATCGGCGGTCGCCCAGGCTCTGCGTGCCCTCCAGGCGCGGCCCGCCACCCCTCCGGGCAACTGAGCATCGACATCGGGAGCACACATGCTGGCCACACTGCGCACAAGCCTGTTCGGCGAGGAAGGTGCCGCTGAAGGCTTCACGGGCCTCTTCGGCCTGGGCGGGAAGGACGAGTCTCCGGCAGACCAGTTTGCCAGTTGGCTCCCCTACGTCGCCTACCTCGACGAAGAACAGCTCTTCGTCAATCGCGACGGCATCGGCTTCCTGTTGGAGATCATGCCGCAGTCGGGAGCTGACGATCGCATGGTCGAGGTCCTCATCTCGCTGTACGCCAACTGCCCTGCCGCCACCGGCATCCAGTTCCACCTGTTCGCATCACCGCACATCCGCCCCCAGTTGCGGCGCTACGCGAACCTGCGCATGGAGGACGCCGACCAGTTGAGCAAGGCACAGCGCTGGGGCCGGCCCGCCCGCAACGACAACCTGTTCCGGGTCCTGGCCCGCCGGCGTTTCGACCACCTGACCGCAGGCGCCCAGGACTCCCTGACGCAGGGCTTCCACTACACGATGCGGGACTTCCGGCTGATGATGAGCGTCACCCTGCAGGGCGACCCGTCCAACGTCGCGCGTCGCGAAGAAATCGTCTCGCTGCGCGACGGCATGTCGACGACCCTGCGGTCGGCCTCGCTGCCGAACCGCGTCTGCGACGCCGCCGACCTCATCAACTGGTGCTCCCTGTTCCTGAACCCCGACCGGATCACGAGCACGCACGCACCCGACCTTCACTACGACGACGGCCGCGAGATCCGCGA
>JAKPQT010000223.1 GCA_029555885.1 Chloroflexota bacterium
GACCTCGCCAAGCTGTTCGGCAGCGACAACAGCTCGCGCTTCGTCAACGGCGTGCTCGGCGCAGCGGTCGGCGGGGGCGAGCGCATCGAGCTGCACGCCACGCCCGGTGCATCGCAGGCCGCCGCGCCTGACAAGGAATGAGATGTGGACATCCTCGGAATTGGGCCGCTTGAACTGATCGTCATCCTGATCGTCGCACTGGCGGTGTTCGGGCCGGATCGCCTGCCGCAGATTGGCTCGAAGCTGGGCCGCGCGATGAAGGACATGCGCCGCGCAACGCGCGAGTTCTCGCGCGAGATCGACCAAGCGCGCGCCGCCATCGAGGCCCCGGCCAAGGAAATCACTGAGCCCTTCCAGGAGGCCGGCACATCGCTCAAGGATGTCGCAACCGCGGCCCAGGCTTTCCGCAACCCCGGCCAGGCCCTGCGCCAGTCGGTCGTGCGCGAGCTCAAGGCCGCCGAGACAGGCGAAAACCCCGACGTCGCGGCCGCGGCTGCCGCAGCAGCTGCCGACGCCGCACCTGCACCAGACGCGACCCCTGCAGCCGAGCCGGAGAACCGCATCCTACCGCCCGGCTCGCCCAGCGCGAGCGCGGAGCCTGCCTCCGCGGCAGAAACACCCGCGGCGGCGGACGCCACACCCCCTACCGAGCCGCAGCAGCCGACCCCAGGCGCGGAGGCCTGACCCATGTCGTTTACCGGCGTTTTCGGTTTCGTCATTCTCATCATCATCGCCATCGCCCTGCTCGGCCCCAGCAAACTGCCGCGCGGCATCGAACAGCTTTGGCTGATGCTCACGAACTTCCGGCGCTCCCAGGCCGAACAAGAGCCGTTGACCCTTGAGGCCGCGCGCGGCATGTGGGCTGCCAGCGAAAGCCCGCTGTACGACCTGGTACAGATCATGTACGGCGCGGTCGAGCACCTGTTGGAGCTGCGCAAGCGCATCTTCGTGGTCATGGGGACCATGCTGCTCGGCGCGATTGCCACAGCCTTCTTTGTGGATGCCATCCTGCGCTTCCTGCAGGCGCCCGCCGGCAACGCGCTCTTCATCTTCCTGCGCCCCACCGACATGATCTGGGTGCGCATGGAAATCATCTTCAGCGCTGCGCTGGTGCTGGCCCTGCCGGTGATGCTCTACCAGGTTCTGATGTTCATCCGGCCCGCGCTGGAGAACCCGCAGGAAATCGCGGTGTTCAAGATGGTGGCGATCATCGGCGCACCGCTGGTGCTGCTCTTCTTCATCGGCGGGATTGTCTTTGCCTACTACGTCCTGCTGCCGGTGATGCTACCCTTCCTGTTGGGCACCGGCGGCTCGATTGCGCAACCCAGTTGGGACATCCGGCCCTACTACTCCTTCGTTCTGGCCGTCCTCCTGTGGATCGGTGCGGCCTTCGAGACGCCGCTGGTGATGGCGATGCTCGCGCGGCTGGGCCTCGTCTCACCCAAGACGATGATGAAGCAATGGCGCTACGCCATTGCGGGCGTAGCATTCGTCGCCGCAGCCATCACCCCCACCGTAGACCCGGTCAATATGTTCCTGGTCATGGTGCCTCTGCTCGGCCTCTACTTCCTGGGCGTGATGTTCGCCCGCGCAGTCTACCGGCCGCGGCCGTCGATGGCGACGAGCGATAGCGAGACCCAAACCAACCGATAACGGAGCATAGATGCTAACGGAGCGATCAATGACGAGGCAACGTATTCTGATTATGGGCGCCGCGGGGCGTGACTTTCACAACTTCAACACCCTGTTCCGTGACAATGAGGACTACGAAGTCGTAGCCTTCACGGCAACCCAGATTCCCAACATCGAGGGACGGCGCTACCCGGCGGAACTGGCCGGGCGGCTCTACCCGGAGGGGATTGCGATCCACCCGGAGAGCGAGCTGGTACACCTCATCCGCAGCTTGCGGGTGGACCAGGTAATCTTCGCGTACTCGGATGTCAACAACCAATATGTCATGACCAAAGCGGCTACGGTCATCGCCGCGGGCGCCGACTTCCGGCTCATCGGGCCACAGCAGACCATGCTCCCATCCAGCAAGCCGGTCGTCGCGGTGTGCGCGGTGCGCACCGGCAGCGGCAAGTCGCAGACGACCCGCTACGTGGCCCATGCCCTGCAGCAGATGGGCAAGAAGGTCGTGGCCGTGCGCCACCCGATGCCCTACGGCGACCTCGTCGCGCAGCGCGTGCAGCGGTTCGCAACCTATGCCGACCTGGACGCGCACGACTGCACCATCGAGGAACGCGAGGAATACGAGCCGCACATCGACCGGGGCGTCATCGTCTACGCGGGCGTGGATTATGAGGCCATCCTGCGCCAGGCCGAGCAGGAGGCCGATGTGGTGCTGTGGGACGGCGGCAACAACGACCTGCCCTTCTACAAACCCGACCTGCACATCGTCGTCGCAGACCCGCACCGCGCGGGCCACGAGCTGACTTACTGGCCCGGCGCCGCGAACTTCCGCATGGCGGATGTCATCGTCATCAACAAGGTCGACACGGCAGACCTGGCCCAAGTCACCGCGGTGCGCGAGAGCGCCGCGCAGGTCAACCCGGCCGCGGTCATCATCGAGGCCGCGTCGCCTATCTTCCTGCCCGATGCTGCGGCCATCCGCGGCAAGCGCGTGCTGGTCATCGAGGACGGCCCCACGCTGACGCACGGCGAGATGAAGTATGGCGCGGGCATCGTCGCGGCCCGCCGCTTCGGCGCCGCGGAGATCATCGACCCCCGGCCGTACACCGTCGGCACCATTACCGAGACCTTCGAGAAATATCCCGATATCGGCACGCTGCTGCCCGCAATGGGCTACGGCGGCCAGCAGATCAAGGACCTCGAAGAAACCATCCGCCGCGTGCCGTGTGACCTGGTCATCTCGGCCACGCCCATCGACCTGACGCGCGTCGCGACCATCTATCACCCGGTCCAGCGCGTAAGCTACGAACTGCAAGTCATCGGCCAGCCCGCGTTCGAAGACGTGCTGCGGCAACGGCTGGGCTAAGCGCGGCCAACCCGGTCCCGAAGCTCTGCAACGGGCGCCGGTTTGACCTGACGGAGGCACAATGTCGTGCCTCCGCCTTTCTTGTTAATCACTACTTGGCGCGAATGACGCGACAATGCTAAAATCCCTCCATGACCGCCTACAATGACCCGGCCTATGGGGCGCAGCAATACCGCGACACGGGCAACCTCAACGCCCGCATTGCGCTACACCAGCAGTGCAGCACCAAGAGGATGAGATAATGACTGCTCCGACCGAACCGAGTCAAGACCTGCTCGACAGCATTGCCGCGCTTGCGCCCGCAGATCAGGCGCTCGTGCGCGAGTACGTAGCCTATCTACGCTGGCGCAGCGAACACCTCGCGCCGGGCGAGCGCGACGCAGTTCGCCCCTGGTGTTACAATTTCCTCGAAAACTTCGCCCAGGCCGATGTGCGCGCATCTAAGGTGTCCAAGGGCATGGAAGTCAAGCTGGCCGAGGCTGTGGTCGGCGGCGAGCGCCGGCCCGCGCTCTGGCAGCACCCGCCCGTCAACGGCGAGGCCCAGATCGAGTATCACGTGCCGGTGCCCGCGGGCCTCAAGGACCTGCGGCTGCGCGCGGCCATCGGGATTCGCGATGGCGGCCAGGGTGATGACCGGCTGGTCGCGTTTCGGGTGCGGGTGGACGGTTGGCAGGTGTGGAGTCGGGCCGTCTACCCGCGCACCTGGCAGCCCTTTGAGGTCAAGCTGCCCTTCCAGGCGGGCAACGTCCTCCGCCTGACGCTGGCGACCGACGGCCTGGGCGAGCATTCCTGGGCCTGGGCCGTGTGGGCCGACCCGGAGCTGACCGGGGAGCTGGCCGAGTAGTAACTCAGCCGCCTGGCGACTGTAGCAATACCAAGTGCAGCCCGGAGCGCAGGCATCCTGAGCGGAGGGCGTTGCTGGACCAGGCTGAGCCTGGCCTAGCAACGCACGCAGTCGAAGGAGAGGCCCCGTGCAGCGCATCCTTCGACTGGCGATATGCTGCCATCTGAGGCAAGTCGTCCACTTGCTCAGGACGCTTGCGTCCTAGCGTGAAACGCGCTCGATGAGGAGGTCAGGATGGAACACCCGCTGGTCCAGTTGGCCCGCGCCGCGATCGAGGCCTATGTGCGCCACGGGCGGCACCTGCGCCCGGCAGAGGCGCCGACCCCTGTATCCGGGGAGCCTGCTGGCGCGTTCGTGACGCTGCACACCCGCAGCACCGGCGAGCTGCGCGGCTGCATCGGCACCATCACAGCGACCGAGGACACGCTGGCGCAGGAGGTCATCAACAACGCCATCTCCGCGGCCACGCGCGACCCGCGCTTTCCGCCGGTCAAGGCCGGCGAGCTGGCCGACCTGGTGATCGACGTCAGCGTGCTTCACCCTCCGGAGCGCATCTCATCCGAGGCCGAGCTGGACCCCCGGCAGTACGGCGTTATCGTCCAGCATGGCTGGCGCCGCGGGCTGCTGCTGCCCGACATCGAAGGCATCGACGACGTCGCGACCCAGGTGCGTTACGCGCGCATGAAGGCCGGCCTGGGCCCGCAGGAACCGGTGGACCTGTACCGGTTCAAGGTCGAGAAGTACACCTGATTAGCGTTATTGGTACAGCGTGCTTGCAGCACGCTGTACCAATAACGCAATCGATTTTCATGGAGGCATCATGGCATACGCATTGCTGCGCCAGCCCGGCGCGCCGGTCGGCCGCGTGGGACACCGCGGAGCCAAGGGCCACGCGCCAGAGAACACCTTTGCATCGTTCAACCGGGGTTATGAGATCGGGGTGCAGGCGGTCGAGACGGACGTCCACCTGAGCAAGGACGGTGAGCTGATCGTCATGCACGATCACACGGTGGACCGCACGACGAACGGCCACGGCTTCATCAAAGACCTGACCCTGGCCGAGCTGAAGCAGCTCGATGCGGGCTCGTGGTTCGACCCGCAGTTTGCGGGCGAGCAGGTGCCGACGCTGCGCGAGCTGCTCGCCTGGGCCGTGGACCGCGTGCCAGTCGCCATCGAGATCAAGAACGGTCCCATCTACTATCCGGGCATCGCGGGCAAGGTCATCGATCTGCTGCGCGAGTTCGCCATGCTCGACAAGGCGATCGTCATCAGCTTCGACCACCTGGTGCTGCGCGAGGCGAAGCTCATCGAGCCGCAGGTCGTCACCGGCATCCTATACGTCGGCGGCCTCGTGGACCCGGTGTCCGCTGCGCGGCTGGCCGGCGCAGCCTCCCTCAACCCGCACTGGGCGTATATTACGCCCGCGATGATCGAGGAAGCGCATGCCGCGGGCATCGCGGTCAGCGCATGGAACCCCAATGACCTGCCCACTATCCGCATGTTGGCTCACATGGGCGTGGACAGCATCGGCTCCGACTTCCCGGACCTGTTCGAGCAGATTTGAAGGAGTCAGCGGTGTAACATCGGGTAGGAACCATTCTGCCCGATGTTACACCATGCGCTAAAAGGCGCTCTGGCGTGCAGCCAGGATGCGATGGCTGCCGATGTGTTCAGGTGTAACGCCCAGCGCGGCCAACTGCGTACCCGCCTCAGACGTCTCATTCGGCAAGACCCAGTGCAGCCTCGGCTCGATGCCATCCCACCGGACGTGCAGCCAATAATCACCACCGTCGCTCTCTGCCTCCCCGCCCAACAACAGCGTCTCCATCACCATGCCCGCCCGCGTCGGGCCATCGTGCATCGCGGGGAAGTATACGTCCTCGATCAAGCGCCGGAGCGCATCGTGGTCTGCGAGACCATCTGCCCGCAGCCTGAAAACCACCAGGTAGTCAGCCATCGTCATTACTCCTCAGGCAAAATCCATTAGTATTATACTATTACATCGCAATAAACACACAAACGTCACATAAACAAAACGGGGTTCTGACAGAACCCCGTTTTGTTTGCGGATTACTGGGCTTCGCCCGCCCCGTTCCCGCTCATGTGGAAGGTCAGGCCCGTCTCCCCCGCATCCACTGCAACGCGCGCCCCCTTGCCGGGCGCCTCGTTGAGCAGCCAGTCGGCCAGCGGCTCGCGCAGGTTCTTCTGAATGATCCGCCGCAGGGGCCGCGCGCCCCATTCCGGGTGATCGTTCTGCGCCAGCATCCAGTCCACCGCCGGCTCGCTGATTTCCAGCGTCACCCCCTGCGCATCGAGCATCTTCTTCTCCGTCTTGAGCAGCAGATGTAGAATCTTGCGCAGCTGGTCCGGCGTCAGCGGCAGGAACATGACGATCTCGTCGATGCGATTGAGGAACTCCGGCCGCAGAGTAGTGCGCACGACCTCCATCACCTGCTCGCGCATCTCGTCGGTCATCACGGGCTTGTCCAGGTAGATGGAGCCCATGTTGCTGGTCATCAGGATGACTGTCTCGCTGAAGCTCGTCGTCCGGCCCTGTGCATCCGTCAGGCGGCCTTCCTCCATGATCTGCAACAGCACATCGAGCACGCGCGGGTGGGCCTTCTCCACCTCGTCGAACAGCACGACCGTGTGCGGCCGCTGGCGTACCTTCTCGGTGAGCTGGCCGCCCCCCTCATAGCCCACGTAGCCGGGCGGCGCACCGATCAGCCGGTTGACCGTGTGATCCTGCTGGTACTCGGTCATGTCGAGGACGACCATCGCGTCCTCCGAGCCGAACATGAACTCGGCCAGCGCCTTTGCCAGCTCGGTCTTGCCGACGCCGGTCGGCCCCAGGAACAGGAAGGAACCGATGGGCCGCTTGGGGTCTTTCAGCCCCACGCGCGCAATCTTGACGGCCCGGCTGACCGACAGCACGGCGTCGTCCTGCCCGATGATGCGCTGGTGCAGCGCATCGACCATATGCGCGTAACGTGCCCGCTCGTCCACGCCCAGCTTGGAGACCGGGATGTCG
>JAKPQT010000266.1 GCA_029555885.1 Chloroflexota bacterium
GTGCCAGTCCCAGCTCACGTAGTACATGCCCACGTGATAGGGGACGAGGAGGGCGAAGGCGAGGATGCGTACCCAGTCGAGATCGAAGCGACGTTGCATGCGGTCGGTTCCGTGGCGAAACAGCGGCCAACATCCGTCCGCTTGGGTGATCCCGCCAGCGTGGAGTGACCGTGCGATGCGGCGCAGGGACGGGTCGCGGGATGCAGGGACGAGTCGGGGGCCATGCGGCAGGAGCCGCCCGTAGAATGCGCGGATGGATGCAGCGGTCCCGACACCCTTCCAGCGTTACCAGCCGTGGCGACGCAGTGTCGAAATCGGGTTCTGGGTCGTCTCCTACCTGTTGAGTGCGATCGGCAACAGCGTGACCACCAACATGGACGTGAGCCGGCTGGCGCTTGGCTTCGCGAGCTGGCAGCCGGTGGCCTGGGAGAGCAGCAGTGCGATCGCCGCACTGGCCTTGGTGCCGGCCGTGGCCTGGTTCACCAGGCGCTGCCCGCTCCACCTCGACACCTGGCGGCGGATGCTGCCTGCGCACCTGCTTGCCAGCGTCGTCTGGTCCGCGCTGCACGTGATCGCCATGGTCGCGATCCGCAAGGCGGTCTACGCCACCCAGGGGCAACACTACGATTTCGGCACGTGGTGGTGGGAGTTCGGCTACGAATACCTCAAGGACATCCGCTCCTATGCCGGCGTGGTGGCGACCATCGAGGTCTACCGCTTCGTGCTGCGGCGCTGGCAGGGCGAGGCCAGTCTGCTCGACGTGCCGGACGATGGCCCGCCGGTGGAATCGGTGGACCGTCCCGAGCGTTTCCTGGTGCGCAAGCTGGGTCGCGAATTCCTGGTGGCCGCCAACGACATCGAATGGATGCAGGCCTCCGGCAACTACGTGAACCTGCGCATGCGTGGCCACGATTACCCGTTGCGCAGCACGATCGGCGGCATCGAGGGCAAGCTGGATCCGGAACGCTTCGTCCGCGTGCACCGGAGCTACATCGTCAACCTCGACCAGGTCGGATCGATCGAGCCGCTGGAGACCGGCGATGCGCGGGTCCACATGAAGGACGGCAGCAACCTGCCATGCAGCCGGACCTATCGCGGTGGGTTGCGGCAGCGGGTCGGCCTCGACGCGTGATCGCGGAACCCCGTTGGACATGGCCAGTCGTTGCATGATGGCGACCAACAGGGAGTCCACCGCATGAAACGCCTGCTCTTGACCCTCGCCGCCGGTGTCGCCGCCATCGGCATCACCCTCGACAGCCCCGCGCAGCACGTGCGGCCGCAGCCGCAACCCGTGATCCCGGCATGGATCGAGGTCCCGGGTGCGGAGACGCCGGTGACTCTGGAACGGGCGGAGGTC
>JAKPQT010000276.1 GCA_029555885.1 Chloroflexota bacterium
ATGAGCGGGAGCATCGGCGGGGACCCGCAGCTTGCGGCCTTGCGCGACAACGGCGGCGCGACGTTGAGCTATGCCATCAAGTCCACCAGCCCCGCCATCAACATGGGTTACACCGGCGCGCCCAATTGCACCGGCCAGGTGGACCAGCGCGGCCATACCCGCCCGACAGGCAGCGCCTGCGACCTGGGCGCGTATGAGTATGGGCCGCGCACGCTGACCGTCGATGCCGCAGCGCTGGCGGACCCGGCCGCGCTGCTCTTCGGGGATCTGCAAAGCGCTCTCGACGCAGCGATGACGGGGGACGTCATCGAGATGCGCGCGGGCATCTATACGGGCAACTTTACAGCGTACCGCGACGTCGCCATCCGCCACGCCGGGGTCCAGGTTAGCAAGCTGAGCCCCGAGCTGGGCTATGACCTGCGCGCCATCGTGCAGGCCTCGTTGCGCACCCCACAGGAACAACATGCGCTCGGCACGGGCGGCACATTCGCCGGCACGACCCTGACCGTGCAGGGCTATGCCCCCACCGGCACTAGTTTCGAGCCGAACGGCCAGGTTGCGGTGAGCCTGCAGGGGCTGACTATCCGTCACGGCACGGGTGAGCTGGGCGGTGGCATACACAACCTGGGCCGGCTGACCATCGACGGTTCCACCATCGAAAGGAACGCGGCGACGGGCGAAACAGGCGCGGATGGCCGGGGTGGCGGCATCTACAATGCCGGCGACCTGACAGTAACGCGGTCCACCATTTCGGGTAACCAGGCCGAGCAGTATGGCGGCGCACTCTACAACGCCAGCCCTGGCGCGGCGATGCCCGTGACGGCCACAGTGACAGCTTCCACCATAGCGTATAACCGGGCGATCCGGCTGCCCGACCAGTACGTCGTTTCGGTACGCAGCAATGGCCTCACCCCTGAGAAACTCGACATCATTTCGGGCGATGAGGTGCGCTTCGAGACGCAGGACAGCCAGGCACACACGATGGAAGTGCAGTCGGTGGCAGACCTAATCAGTTGTAAGCCGGCCACCATTGAGGTGCCACGTTCGGGCCTGGGCCTGTCCATGCCGCTCATCTGCACGACCTCCGCCACGGCACCCTTCACAGGCACCGTGACCATCCGTGATCCTGAGTTCCAACAGACGCTCACCCTGACCGTATCTGCTGCGAGCGCGACGCCGGATGGCGCATCGCTGTTCCAGACCGGCAAGAGCAACACCCGGCTCGACAGCTCGATCATCTACAGCAGCGGCACAGCGCGACCCTGCGGGCGGTTCGCCGATGACAGCCAGGCAACCGTGCTGCCGCAGGGCACGAACCTGTTCGGGAACGAGGAACCGTACGCGGACAACAACACCGCGTACGGGCTGTGCGCCCTGTTGACGGGGGATTACCCCATCACCGAACCGCATCTGGGGCCGCTGCAGGACAACAACGCGATCGACTTCGCGGCCAGCACCGTCTCGGGCTACACCCACTCGCACGCTCTACTCCCCGAAAGTCCGGCTATCGATGCCCTCAACGTCACTGCCTGCGGGGCAGTCACCGCGGCCATCAACCTCGACACCGTCACCCAGGCAAGTCCCGGCAGCCTCAGCGTGCGCGCAGGCGATATCGTAAAGTGGTCCAGTACATCGAGCCGCACGGTGATGATCGATGACGGTAAGTATAACGAACGCCTCCTGAAGGTACCGGCGGGCCAGACGCCCGTCGCGATGCAGGTCAATCAGCCCGGTACGCTCAGGTATCGCGTGTATAACGCTGCCAGTGCGGAGCAAGGTTATGGCAGCATCACCATCGCAGCGCGGCCCGACCGGGGCACGGATCAGCGCGGATTCGCCCTGCCCCAGCGCGGCACAAATCTGTCATACAAATGTGACATCGGCGCCTATGAGTTCGCCGCCTGGGTGGTGGGCCAGCCACTCCCGCGGCCGCCGTCCATCAGCGGCAGCAGCCTGCCCCGCTGGACGATCGACGGCGAAGACGCGACGGGCTACCACGCCTGGAGCCCCGCGCCGATGCTCGATTATGCGATCCGTCCCACCCGTCCTGCAATCGGTGGGGCAGCCATGGAGACGGTGGAGGTCGCCTGGTCGAGCGGCACCGCCCAAGCTGCCGTGACGCAATCGGGCATTGTGGTCTGGCCGGACCAGCCTCAGCTGCACGTCGGCGGCGCGGCCGTCAATCTCAGCCACAGCGCCATCACCGATGGCTTCAATGTGGCACCCGGCACGGCGCGCGCGTACGAGGGCTACGAGCCGGTGACAGAGCTGGCGGGCGCCATCATCGATGGCACCGTCTTCAGCCGTACCGAGCTCCATGCGGCGGACGGCGACCCAGAGGAAGGCGACTCGTATTCGGTCGTGCATCTCAGCAAGAGCACGCAGTCGAGCGGCAGCCTCAAGGTGCTGGTCATCAAGACGCTGGATTGGAACACTCCCGGCATCCTCGACCTGCGCGACCGCGTGACGGCCGACGGATACAGCCAGACCGACTGCGTGATTGGCCGCGAGCTGTCCTACCCGGCATTCAACGACAAGACGGACGAGGCCTTCACGCTGCCGGGCCATGCCGACCCGGAGAAGCGTTCCGGCTGGATCCTGTACGGGGTCGCGTATGACGGCGTTGCGACCTCGGCCGAGCTGACGACGGCCCAGAACACCGTCGACAACCTCATCCCGCCGGCCCATGTACAGGAGATTCGCAACGGGCCGATCATCCCCGTCCTGGAACGGGCACCTGCGGAAGGCGAAACCGACACTCGGACGGAGGACGACCTACGGGTTGCCTGGTACCAGACGGACAGCCGCAACGTGGCCTGGCCCACCAAGGCCGTGGCCTACCACTGCCGCTGGCCCGTGGATGCGCAGACACCGAAGATCGTCATTGCCAGCGAGCTGGGCTCGGAAATCGCCAACCAGGCTGTGTTGAACACCCGGCAATTCGTGGCGCCGACGGTGTATCATCAGGTCGACCCGGCGCTGCCGGGCTATAGCCCGAACCACGAGCACGCCCTGCTGGCAAGCTCGAACCTGGGCAACACGCAGCCCGCGTTCTACGCGCTGCGCACCGACCTGCTCAACCGGAATACGAACGCCGCGCACTGGCGCTCCTACGCGCTGCTGAAGTATCGCGATGCGCGGCAGGAGAACCGGACGCAGATAGCCGTGTACCGGGTGCTCCTGACTGAAAACGCGCCGAACCTAAACTATGCCAGGGTTCCGGGCGCGATCGGCCTCACGAGCGTGGACCTGCCCGGCGGACCGACCGCCGGCACGCTGACCCTGCGGGTCGGCACCGCACTGTTTGGCGGCAACACGACCGCGACCGTACCGGTCGAGGCGCTCAACGGCGTGGGGCTGCACGCGGCCTACGTCGAGGTGGATTACGATGAGGTCAACCTGGAGCCCGTGAAGTGCGCGCCGAACGTCAACCGCTTTGTGGAACGGCCCTACCGGCCGCAGGTCGCCGCCGATGACAATATCCTCGTGGGCCATGTGGTGCATCTGCGCGTGACAACCGATGCCGGCTCCGACTTGCGTTACCGGTGGGACTTCGGCGACGGCACGGTACAATATGACGACCGGGTGGTCAGCCACGTCTACGGCGCCGCAGACAGCGACCTGACCACGGTGGATTTCATCGACCCGTACCACGTGACCGTGGAAGTGTCGAGCGGCTTGCTGGACACTATCGTTTCGGCCGGGATCGACGTACATATCCTCGCAACGCAGACGGCACCACCGATCCTGCTGGAGCCGGAGGATCTGACGGCCCAGACCGGCTGCCGCATCACCGCCGGCGGCAACATCCTGCTCGACCTGGTCACCCGCAGCAAGCACGGCCTGACCGCCGATTCCCGGCTGGCCGACCTGACCTTCAAGAAAAAGGCAGCTTTCACCAGCGGCACCGCCAGCGTCGCAGTGACGACCGCCAGCGCCCCCAAGGGGCCGGACTACAGCGAACTTACCTACGGCCTCGGCGCGGGGCTGCCGGTATATGCCCCGACGCCCATGCGCGGTCTGCTCGATATCCAGCCGTGCGCAGAGACGCAGGCCAACACCGAGGACACGCCCTTCTGGAAGGACTGGAAGGGGATGCTGTGGGCCCGTGCAGCCGGCGACATGACGGTCAAGTACTTCTATCCGCTGCAGCGCGGCTTCTACCTGAGCGACGCATATGCAGAGGATCTGGGGCTGGTCGATCCGGAGACCAATGGAATTCTGACCGAGGAAGAGCGGATCGGCAAGTGCGTCCCGTGGCTGGATAGCCTGAGCAGCTACCCGCCGGAATCCGAAGTCACGTACGAGGACTACTCCGGCGAGGAGCAGACCCGCAACGTGTATCCGGTCAGCTACCATGTGCGCTGGCCCGAGCTGCCCGCGCTGTTGAACGTCGGCGAGACCGTGTTCCAGCGCGCCAAGGGCGGTGTCTCGGCAGTGGGCAGCCAGGTGGCGGTGACCCGCATCTACGACGACCTGGCGGAGTCGACCTGGGACAATGCCGCGGAAGCGATCGCCATGGACCCGGCCGGCGTCACCCGCTCTGTCGCGCAACTGATCGACCCGATGGCCGAGGTGCAGGTGGAGTTGCCGGTGTGGATCGAGGGGCAGCCCGGCCTGCCGACGGACATCACGACCCAACGCCTGCTCATGGGCGGCGGCATAGCGTTGACCGGCAATGCCGATGACCCGAACCTGGCGCTGCCGTTCGCGCTGCGCAGCCGCATCGTCTACCGAGACACCGCGGTCGACATCGACGGCGACGACGCAGCCAACGGCACGCTGGTCTTCAAGGGCTACTACGACGGCACCTCGCCCCAGTATATCAAGGGCGATCCGCTGCTCCTGCTGAACGTAATGTCGGATTCAGACAAGCAGCGGCTGCTGGACCTCTGCCCGAGCGAGACCGACGAGTGCACCGCGTATCAGGAAGCCATCGAAAACCTGTACTGGAAGACATGGAACCCCCGCGACCTGGACCTGTGCCGGAATACAGCGGGCTACCTGCCCGGCAGCAACGCGGCCCCGGCAGTCGATATCGGCGCTCCAGATGCAGCGCTGTCGGTGAACTGCCCGAACTACCCGACCTACTTCCGCGACGGCGAACCCGATCATGCCCTGCTCATTGCCGTGCAGGATACGCCATCGCTCGACCTGCTGAACGAGGACGGCGAGCCTTATGCAGGGGGGGAGGAGGCAGATGGTGTGGCGGACACGCCGGATGGCATCCCCGAACCCTTCGAGGGGCTCGGCAAGGGCAAGGCGCTGACCGCGGGCAACGCCGCGGGCACAGGCTACATCACCCTGGCCTACAACAACGACTCCTCGCTGGGCGGACTGCCGGTGTCCCTCCAGGTCATCAAGGTGGAGTGCGCCAGGAACGCTGCGGGCGAGGAAAGCCCCTATCGCGGCAACCTGCTGGTCATCAAGTCGGACAACCTGTTCGATGAGAAGCTGACCATCCGCCACACCGGTGACTTCGGCGGCCGGCCCGACAACTTCGAGTTCGAGTGGTGGATCGCCGCAGTCGACGACACGGCGGTCTCGCCCATCCTTGCGCCGCCCAGTTACCCCTGGCAGCCGTGGACCGCGCCGGAGAAGGGCAGCACGACACTCGGCCCGCAGATCACCATCGAGGGCGCGAACCCGACCACGCTGCGGGACAATTGGGTCATCGTGCGCTACAAGAACAAGACGTGCCCGGTCTGCGGCAACCAGTACACCTACAGCGCGTTTGCCGGCGACCCATCGGCGAAGCCTTCCGAGCTACGTGCGCAACTGGCCGAAGGCTGGATCAAGCGGGTAACCAACGCGCTGAACCCGTTCGACACCCGTGTGGACGACTTCGTGAGCGCACCCACCAACACCACGGTGGACATGGTTCGGCAGGCCGGCCCGCGCTATGAGGGGCCAGTGGCCATGACGAACGACCCGGAGACCCTGAACAACATGGGGCTCATCGAAGCTTACCAGACGGTGCTCGACCGGGGACGCGACCTCTCGATCGACGCCAACGTTAACGACCAGGGCGCGAACGCCGCGCTGCTCAACGTGACCTCGCGCATCGCCAGCCTCTACATGCTGCTGGCCAACGATGCGTACATGGATGCGCTCGATCCGACCATCGGACTGGGCACGAGCAGCAGCCTCGGAGTGCGGGCGCCCGCGGTGTTTGCCTTTGCGAACCAGTTCCGTGCTGACCAGTTCGGCCTGATCGACGAAGAGCTGGCCCTGCTGCGCGGCCGCGATGAGACGCTGGGCGGCGTCGCCGCGGCGCCCACGTACAACCGGCTGACCTGGAACTTTACGAACGGCGACGGCGAAGTTGCCTACGTGATGAACTACAACATCAAGGACATCAACCAGGACGGGTTTGTGAACGAGGCCGATGCGGCCATCATGTACCCGCAGGGCCACGGCGATGCCTGGGGCCACTTCCTGACTGCCCTGACGAAGTATTATGAGCTGCTGCGCCACCAGAACTACACCTGGGTGCCGCGCGCAGAGCCCATCAGCGTCGCCGGTGCGCCGGTCGTGGCAGACTACTACGACGAGCGCCGCTTCGCGACCGCAGCGGCTGAGAAGGCCCGCATGGGTGCCGAGATCGTCGACCTGACCTACCGCAAGTACTATGCGGACCCGTCGAGCCAGAAATACGTCGATACGCAGACCGACCCATCCGACAATACCGCGCGTGCCTGGGGCGTGGCCGACTGGGCCGAACGCGCAGGCCAGGGCGCCTACTTCGACTGGGTCGTCGCGAACGCAATCATCCCGCCCGTGGACGATCGCTACACCGACCTCCGGAAGATCGACCGCACGACCGTCCTGGACATCAGCGAGATTGCCAACCAGTACGCGGCCATCGAAGCCAAGCTCGACAACGCGGATAACCTGGCCAACCCGCTCGGCCTGACGGGCGATGCCGTGCTGTTCGACCTGGACCCGGCGCTGACCAAGACAACGCCGACCACGGAAGGACTAACCCACTTCGAGCAGGTGTACCAGCGGTCGTTGAGCAGCCTGAGCAATGCGCTCAAACTGTACGACTATGCGAATGAGGTGAAGCTCCAGCAGCGGCAGGCGCAGGACCAGCTGCGCGACTTCTCGCTGAGCATCATGGACGAGGACCGGGCGCGCGTCAACGAGCTGATCGAGATCTTCGGCTACCCCTACGACGCGGATATCGGCGTGAATGGCACGTACCCAACCGGCTATGACGGGCCCGATATCTACAACTACGACCTCATCGACCGCACCGAAATCACGGACTCCGAGATGCGGTGCAGCGAGCAGGAGATCGCGGCCGGAGAGTGTCCGACCGAGACGGCCTCGTACGTCCTCGAGTTCGCGCCGATGGAGTGCCTGGGCAACTACGTGACGACCCTGACCGGCTACGTCTATGGCCAGCCGTTCGCAGTCGAGGACGTCTGCAAGTCGGTCATGCCCACGGAGAACCTGGTGCTGGACTATACCGTAGGCATCGGCCTGGATGCCGGCTTCGGCCGGTACAAGCCATTGTCGTGGTCTGACAGCAGCGCACGCAAGGCCTGGGGCGAGATCCAGCGCAAGATGTGGGGGGTCTACGACGCGAAGACCGAATACGAGACCGCGGCGGTGGCCTACAATAACCATGTCGAAGCCCTCGAAGAGCACTACAAGGCCATGAAGGATCGGGCCGAGTATCTGCGGACGAAGAACTCCCTCGATGCCGCAACCAAGGCCACCCTCCTGGCCCTGGACGAAACGATGCATGGTATCGACATCGGCAAGAGCATCTACGACATCATCAAGACCAGCATCTACGACAAGAGCTGGGCGACGGCCATGGGCCAGCCTTTTGTGGTCGGCATCGACAACGATATGGGTTTCATGGCCCGCCTTACCGCCATGATGGCGGGCTTCGCGTTCAAGGACGCGATGGACACGCTGGAGAGCCAGCTCTCACTGACCAAGAGCATCCTCGAGGGGACCAAGGAAGCGATCGAGACCGCAGCGGCAATCGGCATGTTCGACGAGGACGCCGATATGGAACTCAAGCAGATGGGCTATGAGATGAATGGCCTGCTGCGCGAGGAGCGGATGCTGCGTCTCAGCCTGTACCTGGCCGTCGACAACTACTACGGCGCATTCGACGACTACAAGGCAGAGGTGCAGCTCGGCTTCCGCAAGCTCCAGGACCTGATCCGGCTGCGTAAGCGGTGGGCCGGGCAGATTGCCGAGCAGCGCTACGGCGACATGGCGTATCGGATGTATCAGAACGATGCGCTGCTCAAATATCGGCAGCAGTTCGACCTCGCGCAGACCTACGTCTACCTGACTGCGGCGGCCTACGACTACGAGACCAACCTGCGGGGCGAGGACCCGGCGGCGGGCGGCAAGTTCCTGCGCGACATCGTCGCCACCCGCTCGCTGGGCGAGCTGCGCTGGACGACCGGCCCATGGGATGTGGAGCCGATCGTGGGTTCGGGCGGACTGGCGGAGCCGCTCGGCAAGATGCGCGACAACTTCGTGGTGCTGAAGGGCCAGATGGGCTTCAACAACCCACAGGCCGAGGCGAACCGGTTCTCGCTGCGCCACGAGCTATTCCGGCTGCGCGACGAGTCGGATGCCGCCTGGCGGCAGACATTGGCACGCTACTACACGCCCAACATCTACGGCGAGCCGGTCGTGGCTGAACTCGCCAAGCGGCCCTACGGCTCCATCGGGCCGGAACCAGGGCTGGTCATCCCGTTCGGCTCGACCATCACCCGGCGGCTGAACTACTTCGGCAACCCGCTGGGTCCCGGCGACAGCGCATACAGCGCAACACAGTTCGCGACTAAGATTGCCAACGTCGGCATCTGGTTCGAGGGCTACGACACGAGCCGCCTGAGCCGGACCCCGCGCGTGTATCTCTTGCCCGGCGGCCAGGACGTCATCCGGCCACGGAACACGGAAGGTGTACTGCGGTACTGGAACGTGACCGAGCAGCTCCTGCCCGTCCCCTACCCGATCACGCGGGCCGATATGCAGAATCCGAAGTGGATCCCCAGCATCGACGGGCTGCAAGGGCAGTTCCTGAAGGTCAAGCCGTATGCAGACATGCGGGCTTACCCATACACCGCAGACTTCGAGCCGACCGAGCTGAATACCGACACACGGCTCATCGGGCGGTCGGTCTGGAACAGCAAGTGGGTGCTGGTGATCCCCGGCGCCACACTGCTGGCAGATCCCGACAAGGGCATTGACCGGTTCCTGCAAGACGTGGACGACATCTACATCTACTTCCAGACGTATGCGTACGCAGGTACGGCAGCCGCGGCAGACGCGGGAGTCGAAGAGCAGGGTCTTGGGCAAGTGCAAGACCTGTCCGCACAGCCGCAACAGGCAGCCGACGTCTCTGCTCTGACGGCCGCGGACCCGAAGGCCATGCCCCAGCCGGATGCGCTGTTCTACGGCGTGGCGCTGCGCGATGGCGCGGCCATGGAAAGCGGGACGTTGACGGCTATTCTGCCGAGGGGCGGAGTGGTTACGACCGAGATCGCACCCATCACGGGCACAGGCTACAACTACATGCTGGCAGTGCCGCTCAGCTACTACGACCCGGGCGTCACCCCCACAGCGGTTGACACAGCCCGCCTTGCGGAGACGATCAGCTTCACTGTCAACGGCGTGCCCGCGGTGCTGCGCGACGCGAACGGCGTCAGTTACCAGGCCTACCGGATCGACGACACCGGCAGCGGTTATGTCGTGACGGTGGATGTCAGCGGCCCCGGCAGCTACCCACTGGGCGACGTGAACGTGAGCGGCCGCCGCGACTCCGCGGATGCCCTGCTGGTGCTGAAGTATGACGTCGGGCTGACGCTCGGCGTGACCACCTGGCCGCCCGGGCCGGGCACCGTGTATCTGCCGCTGTGCGACGTCACACAGGATGGCCGCTGCAACTCGACAGACGCGCTCCGCATCCTGATGTGCGACGTCGCGCTGGCAAGTTGTCCGGCGGCCGGGCCTGCGGCAGCCGTGGCTGACCCGGCGCTGGACACTGCACAGCTGGCTTTCTTCCGGCTCGAACAGCAGCCTGACGGCAACGAGTGGGTGGTGCGCGTGGTGGCGGAGTCACCGTATGCGCCGCTGGGAGCCACGGTCCTCAACCTGACCTATGACCCGACCCGTGTCGCGGTCGTGAGCTGCAGCGACAACCCAGTCGGGCGACTTGATCTGGCAGCGTGCAACCCGGACTATGCGGAGAACACGGTCCGATACACCGGCATCACAACCGGCGGTATCGTGGAAGCGGCTCTGCTGGCCGAAGTGCGCTTCCAGGTGTTGGACCCAGCGTTGGCAGAGCAACTCTCACAGGGCGTCCCGCTGGCCGAGCTGGCCGTGGAGGCCGCCTTCGACGTGGACCTGAACGCCCTGCGGCCCGAGCTCACCGTGCCAGGTGATGACGAGCCGGCGACACCGAAGCCCATCTACCTGCCGCTCATCGTCACCGGGTCGATAGCTTCACCGGAGCCCACGAGCGTGCCCGAGTTCATCCCGGAGAACACGTTGCCTCCGCTGGCGCCGGAACCGATCGTCGAACCCGAACCGGCTGCGCCGGTGGACGAGTCGATGACCGAACCCGAAACTTTGCCGACGACGGAAACTCCGGCCAGTGAACCTGAGCCGACGGAGCCGCCGGCGGTCGAGTCGGAATAGCGAATACGCCGCAACAGGGGGAGCACGATGACAATGCCTGCCGCACCACAAGGGAACCTGAACCGGAGAGGCAGCACGCTGACCGGCGTGCCCGGCATCGCACCCATCATCGCGCTCTTCACTGCGCTGGTCGCCGTGCTCCTCCTGATTGTCCCATCCGCCGCGTCGCGTCCCACCGCAGAGCCGGAGGCGACCTACCAAGTGGTGCTCTCGGTGGGTGCGACGCCCTATGCCTACGATCTGCGGCAGGGCAGCAGCCTGACGCTGCCCATTGCCGTAAATGTCACAGGCGCGCTGCCGCTGGCTTCCTTATCTGCGCTGCTACAGTACAACCCCACCGAGCTGCGCCCGACGGCCTGTATTGCGCGTCCCGGCGGGCCGGGCGGCTACTGCAATGCAACCTACGACACGACGAACGGTCTCATCCGGTTCAACGTCCTGGCCGGTACTGGAATCATGGGGGATGCAACCCTGTTCGATGTCACCTTCGAGACGGCCACAAGCCCCAAAATCAACCAGTCCAACCCGGTGACGCCGCTCATCGAAAGCGTGACCGATGCGCAGGGCAACACCATGACCTCCCAGGCCATCGGCAGCACGATCCGGGTCCTGAAGCCAGTTGCCACGGGCACCGTCGTGTACGTGGGTCCACCAGAGCAATCAAAGTCCTTCGAAGTCACCCGCGGGCTGACCACGACGGTGCCCATCTGGGTCACCGGCGTCACGGGCCTCGGCTCGGCCACGTTCTCGCTGGCCTTCAACCCGGCCGTCGTACGCCCGCTCGCCTGCCGACCCATTACGACAAACGATGGCAGCGCGTTCGGCACCTGCGCGCTCCACGACGACCACGTGGCTGCCAACCTGCTTTCGGCTGCCGGCATCTCCGGATCGCTGGTGGCGTTCGAAGTGGATTTCACGGCTGCGGGCAGCGGCAGCAGCCCCCTGAACCTGACCATCGAGGCATTCAGCACGCCGTCCGGCGTGCCGATACCGGTGCGCATCATCAACCAGTCCATCGACGTGCTGTCGGATCCGGGCCCCGCGCTCCCGCTTCTCCGCCTCGAGCCGGCCACACAGAACCTTTACGGCGATGCGCGCGTGAGTGTGCATGTCTTCCTGGATAGAGGCACGGAACTGGCAGCAGGGAGCTGGGGCGTCCGCTACGACCAGAACGTGGTGCTGGTCGAGACCTGCCAGTTTGCGGCCGGACTGTCCAACGCTGTCTGCAACGCAACGGGTGAGCCGGGCCTCGTGCGTCTAACGGTGCTCGCCAGCGAGCCTCTGGCCGCTACGACCGACATCGCAACGCTGACCTTCCGCCGCCACCCTGAGGCGCATGGCGGCCTTAGCTCAGTGCTCCAGTTCGAAGTCTTCAACTTCGCGAACCTCGCCGGCGAATTGATGCCTTACAGTACGATGGGCGGGCAAATTCAGTTATTTGGGGAACTCGAAGGCGGCGCACAGGTGCTCCTGGGGTTTGCCGGCGCGCCTGCCGGAGGATATTCGCTGCCCGCAGGCGCCAGCCTCGATCTGCCAATCACCTTGAGCGGGATTGCGCCGGACAAAGCCATCGGCAGCCTGAGCGGCACGGTGCGCTACAACCCCGCTGTGCTGCGGCCGACGCGCTGCCTGCGGGCGGCCGCGGACCTGGCGTTCATGGGCTACTGCAACGCACAGCATGACTTGGCCGCAGGGATCGTGCGCTTCAACCTGGTCTCAGCCGGGGGGCTGTCCGGCGCAGTGACACCTTTCACCCTGACCTTCGAGGCGACTTCCAGCGCGGGCGCAGGGAAATCCAGCCCGTTGGACCTGAACCTGGATGCCATCACCGGCCCCCTTGGCGAGCCGCGTACCTGGCAGGCCAATGACAGCTCGGTGCTCGTCGGCTCTCCGATTGCGGCGCCCCGCATCCTCATCGGCCCGCCGGCGGGCAGCGGGCTCTACATCTTCGGACGGGGGACCACGCAGACAGTGCCGGTGTGGATCGAGGGAGTGACCAGCCTGGGAGCCGCCAGCATCACGTTTCGCTTCGACCCGGCGGTGGTAAAGGCGGTCGGCTGCCGGCTGCGCACCGATCTGATCCCCGGGGCCACGGGAGGGTTCTGCTTCATCGCACCCGATACGGGGACCATTCGCGCCAACCTGCTGGCACAGCAAGGCTTCAGCGGCACGGGGCAATTCCTCGAGATCGACTTCACGGCAGCCAGCCTCGCCTGCGACATCAAGACCGCGCTGACGATCAACGTCGAAAACTTCGTCTCGACAGCCGAAGCCCCCATCGCCTCTACGGCGCGGCACGGCGAGCTGCGCGTGCCGTGTGTTGCCCCCGCCACACCCACGGCGTCGCCTACGGCAACTTACACGCCGGTCCCGACCGTAACGTCCACGCCGACGGCGTCGCCCACGGCCAGTTCCACACCGACGGCCACAGCCACGCCGACGGAGACCGGCACCCCGACTTTCACGCCGACCATAACGAACACCCCGACGGAGACGCTGACGCCGACGGCCACCGCCACCGCAACGGAAACCGGCATACCTACTGAGACGTCGACCGTAACACTGACACCTACCGAAACGCCGGTCCCGACACATACCGAGACGCCGACAACCACCTTGACTCCGACCGAAACACCGATACCCACGGAGACCGCGACGGCTACGGCCACAGCAACCGCGACAGCAACTGCGACCGCCACCCCGACCGCAACGGCAACGCCCGTCAGCGCCGTTCACATTGGCGATCTGGATGCGACAGTCGTTGTGGGCAAGAAGGACTGGCAGGCCAACGTCACGGTCCTGGTGCACAACCAAACGCATCAGACGGTAGGGAGCGCAACGGTCTCGGGTGAGTTCAGCAATGCGCCCGGTGTCATCCGTACCTGCAAGACCGGCCCGGCAGGCACATGCACGGTGACTGCCACTAAGCTGCCGCTGTCGCTCACCGAAGTGACATTCACAGTCACCAAGATCACGCACGCGACCTTGCCCTACGATGCCTCAGCCAATCATGACCCCGACGGCGACAGCAATGGGACGAGCATCATCATCAATCAGACGACGCTGGCCCAGCCGTCCTGGCTTGCGCGCCTGGAGGCGTTCTTCGAGGGGATTGTGGCCTTGCTCTTGAGGAAGTGAAAGGCCGGCGAGTGCGCCGGCCTGCAAGATAACGGGCGGTCATGCGGCACCGGGGCAGTCGCACGGCCGCCCGTTGTCGCGTCCGTTACCCGGCCCCGCTGCCCCCGCCGCCGCCCGCGCCGCCTGCACCTGCGCCGCCCGCACCGGAGGAGCCGGTCGAGTTTGCCGCAGACATCATCGCCACGAACGCGCCCATGCTGCCATCGGGCGCACTGGTCAGCGCGTTGAACCAGCCCGGAATCTCCGCGCCGCCCCGCTTCTGGAAAGCCTTGGCCCAGCCCCCGGCCAGCCCGACCGCGGCGGCATATGGTAGGTAGCGGTCGAACAGGCGCACGTCCCAGGCCGGCTCACGGCCCTTGGTCACGTCCTTCAGGTAGTTCGCAAAGCCCTGCCAGCGCATCGCCTCCCGTGCCCCGTCGTCCGAGAGCGGCGAATACGTACCGGAGAGGATGAAGGCGGCCATGCTGAGCACGAACATGACCGCCGCCAGCAGGAATCCCACAGGCCCGAAGCGATCGAGCAGCAGCACGGCCAGCGCCAGCAACGGCAGGATGGCTATGAGGAGCGCGACACCGATCACCATGAACCGCTGGCTGAGCGCGCGCCGCGCCGGGTCCAGCAGGCGGGCATCCTCAAGCTCCGCGAGCAGCGGGTCGGAGAAGCGGCTGAACTTGCTGCCCAGGCGCTGGCCCAGTTCCGATAGCTTGACGGTTTCGCTGCGACCAGACTTCGTGCTGTACATGAGGTCGAGCAGCGCCGCCTCGTGCTGCCGCAGGTCGATGGGGTCGGGGGTAACCAGGCGGACCACGAAATCGTGGGGCCGGTACCAGGTCTTCTCCGGTGATTCCTCGATGCTCAGCACCCCGCGCTGTGCCAGGCTGAACAGCGCCGCAAGCGCATGGTTCGCAGTGGGCTTGCTTGCAGAGGCCGTCAAGGTGCCGGCCAGCGCGGGCGGCAGGTCACCCGGCAGCGTCGTCACGCGCGAGGGCACGTCTGGCAGGGCCACGGCGCGACGGCCGCGTGCCCAGAGGGCGTACAGGGCGGCGAGACCAGCACCCAGCACGGCCAGAGCTGTGCCCAGGACGCCCGGCAGGGCGGCGCGGGCTGCCTGTGCGCGCGCCTGCCAAATAGGCGCAGTCGAGATGAGGCTGCCCGGGGCAAACGGGACCGCCACGGTCAGCGGCGTGTCAGGCTCCAGATTGGAGGTGGTGAGGATAATCTGGCCATCAGCTTGCGCTACCTCGGCGCGGCCGCGGCGCACCTCAATGGGGCCGCTGGGCTGTGCACCTGCGGGATACGTCAGGCGGACCGTGCTGCTCGCGATTCGATACTCGTAGTCGGTGGGCAGCGCATTCCAGAAGAACAGGTCTGCATCCGCCTCCTGCCGCACCACGCCCGCGACCCAGTACTTCAGTTGGAAGACATGCGTTGTATCCGAGGTGGGAGGCAGGTGCCAGGTAATCTTGACCGGATCGCTGCCGGAAACTTCGAACTGGCCTGCGCCCTCGCCCTGCGGCAGGGGCTGGCCGTCG
>JAKPQT010000291.1 GCA_029555885.1 Chloroflexota bacterium
CTTCCTCGGCTGCCGATAACGCGCCTTGGCTGCTGTGGGCATAGTGAAAGACGACATCGGCGCCGGCGCGTGCGAACTCCAGGCCGATTTCCCTGCCGATTCCGGTCCCGGAGCCTGTCACCAGCACCCGCTTGCCCGCCATTTTCGTTTCGTCCAACGCCTTTTCCTCCTTACTGTCTATCCGAAAAAGCGGTAGCATAGCCCCTTGTGGGCGTACTAACGGGCACAAGGCCCTAGACTACGACTTTTCGGGTAGACACTTAGGGCTCGTAAAAGAATAAGTTCCGCCGCTGGCACGGTCGGAGACCGGCCAGAGCAGGAAGTAATACTTTTACAGACCCTTAGTCTCTATTATACGGCCCAGGATGTCATGCCGCGGTGGTGCGTCTGCCGATTCTTCGAAGGCAGCTTCCGCCCCCTCTACCGGCCGCTCACGCGGTCGCCAGCCACTTCCGGTTCACGATCGACCCCGGCATCCCGCCCTGCAGGACAGTCACCACGTTGGCTGCGGCCTGCCGCCGCAAGTAGGCCGCCGATTCGTTGGACCAACTCGATGTATGTGGCGTGATGATAATGTTGGGCAGCCGGAGCAGCGGGTCCGCAGGATCGGGCGGCTCCTGTTCCAGGACATCGACCGCCGCACCCGCAATTGTTCCCCGCACCAGTGCGTCGCAGAGCGCAGCCTGATCCACGACCGGACCGCGCGCCATATTGATCAGGTAGGCGGTCGGCTTCATGGCTGCGAACTGCGCGGCGCCGATCAGATGGCGCGTCTCAGGCACCAACGGGCAGTGCAGCGTTACGTAGTCCGCTTGCGCGAGCAGCTCATCGAGCGAGACGAGGTGCACTCCGAGTTCAGCCGCACGTTCGGCGGGCAGGTAGGGATCGTATCCCAGGAGCTGCAAGCCCAGGCATCCGGCCTTGCGGGCCACGAGGGAGCCAATGTTGCCCAACCCGACGATGCCCAGTGTCTGACCTGCGAGCCGTGAGGGTGCACCGCCTGGTGTCCCGCCCCAGTGCCCTGCGCGCACGTGCGCGTCGTGCAGCCACATGTGACGATTCAGGGCGATGACGAAGCCGATAGTGTGCGTGCTAACCTCCTCGATGCAGAAGTCAGGCACATTGGACACGGGGATGCCCGCCTTGCCCGCCGCTTGGAGATCCACCATGTCGACGCCGATGCCATAGCGCGAGATGATCTTGCAGCGTTCCAGCCTGTCGATCACCTGTGGCGTAATCTTGCACCACTGCACGATCAGGCCGTCCGCATCCGTAACGTGGGGGAACAGGTCCTCCGGGACGCGCGCATCGAGGCGCACCAACTGGATATCCAGTCCGGATGCAGCCATCTCCGCCGCTTCGAGATCGTTGTCGGGCAAGCCAAAGTCCGTGATGATCACCTTATACTGCGCCATGAAATTGCTCCTTTGCTGCGAAGTCTATGAGATGAAAATGCAATGGCCTGTAGCTATTCAGCCGGCAAGCCATAAGTAGGGCTTTTCCACGAACTGCTTGATCCGCTGCAGAAAACGCGCCGCCGGCGCGCCGTCGACCAGCCGGTGATCGAACGTCAGGCTCAGAAACATCATGCCGCGAATCACCACTTGCGCTGCCGCTGATTCGGGCGTGTCGGCCAGCGCCGGAAGCTCATCCAGCGCGGCCTGAACCACCTGCTTCGGCACGATGCGCCCCACACCGAGGATGGCACATTCGGGCAGGTTGATGATCGGGGTGAAGGCGTCGATATCGTACATTCCCAGGTTCGTGATGGTGAAGGTTCCGCCGCGCAGTTCGTTCGCGGTGACTCGGCCGGCGCGGGTTCTGTCGATGAGTGTGGCCGCTTCGAGCGCGACCTCGCGCAAGGTTTTTTCCCCTGCATCCCGCAACACGGGCACGAGCAACCCCCGCTCGGTGTCCACCGCAATGCCGATGTTAACCTCGGGAGACTGCACGATGCTCTCCCCTTCGAATCGTGCGTTCAGCAGCGGGAATTCGGCCAGGGCAACCGCGGCCAGCTTGATCAGCAAGTCCGTGTAGGAGGGCACCGGCTGCCTGCCATCCGCCTTGAGCTGCGCGCGCAACCGCACCAGTTCAGTGGCATCTGCTTCGGTGGTCAGCGTCACTGCCGCGGTCGTCTGGGCGCTGGTTGCCAGACGCTCTGCGATGGCCCTGCGAATCGCGCTGACCGGGGGCAGAGCGCCAGCGGGCAAGGGGAGACGTGGGGGCTCGGCGCTTGCGACCGCCGGTGCTGCCGTGCCGGAGCGGAGCCGTTCCGCCTCTCGCTCGACATCGGCCCGCTCGATGCGCCTGCCGGGCATTTGCGCGGCCAGCGCAGCAATATCGATGCCGAGTTCAGTCGCGAGGCGCCGGGCAAGCGGGCTGGCCGCAGCCGGCGGTGTCGTTGCGGCTGTGGGGACGCCAGCCCCGAGCCGGACGGCGGCGCGCACATCGGCCTCCCGGATGCGGCCGGTGCGACCGCTGCCGCGAAGCGTACCCTCTTGCGACGCGCGCGCCCAATCCAGCCCGAGCTCCTCAGCGATCCGCCGCGCGCGCGGGCTGATGGCCGGCGCCTGTTGCTCTTCCCGCTGGGGCGGCATAGCTGTGGGCGTGACGGGCAGCGTGCCCGAGGTCACAGACTGCGCCGCGGCAAGCGCCTCCTTGCCTGCGCCTTGACTCTCCGGGGGCGTTTCACCGGGACTCAGCAGGTAGCCCAGTACCGTGCCAACGGGCACTTCCTGGCCGGGCAGCGGCGCACCGGCGGGAATATACAATGTCCCGCTCTCCA
>JAKPQT010000318.1 GCA_029555885.1 Chloroflexota bacterium
GCGCCGGTGGCGCACGAGGACCATGCCGCGCGCGCCTGCTATGCCGCGCTGCGGATGCAAACGGAAATGACACGCTACGCGGAGCAGGTCCTGCGCGAGCACGGTGTCGCGATCCGGATCCGGGTCGGCCTGAACTCCGGAGACGTGGTGGTCCGCGCCATCGGCTCAGATCTGCGGATGGACTATTCGGCCATCGGCCAGACCACGCACCTGGCCGCCCGCCTGGAACAGAGCGCGTCTCCCGGGTCCTCCTTGCTGAGCGCGAACACTTTGCGGCTGGTGCAGGGCCTGATCGAAGTCCGCGCACTGGGTCCCGTCACGGTGAAGGGCCTGTCGGATCGCGTCGAGGCATTTGAACTCATGGGGTCTGGCGCAGCCCGCACCCGGTTCCAGGCGGCGGCGATCCGCGGCCTGACCCATTTCGTCGGTCGCGACGCTGAGCTCGCCGTGCTCGCCGACGCGCTGGATCGCGCGCGCGAAGGGCACGGCCAGGTGGTGGCGATGGTGGGAGAGCCGGGCCAGGGCAAGTCGCGCCTGCTTTTCGAGTTCCTGCACAGCCCCCGGACAGCAGACTGCATTGTGCTCCAGGGCGGCGCACTGGCGCACGGACACGCGACCGCCTACCTTCCGGTCGTTGATCTGCTGCGCGGACATTTCGCTATCGCCGACGCAGACACTCACGAGCAGATCCGCGGCAAAGTCAGAGGCGCGGCCGGTGCCATCTCACTGCCTCTGCTGTCGCTGTTTGACGTGCCGATCGACGATCCCGACTGGCAGGAACTCGATCCGCCCCAGCGCCGCAGACGCATCCTCGAGGAGCTGAAGACACTCGTCTTTCATGAAAGCCGCGAGCGGCCGCTGCTGGTGGTCTTTGAAGATCTTCATTGGGTGGATTCCGCGACGCAGACTTTCCTGGATGCACTGGTCGAAGGTCTGCCTGGTCACCCCGTGCTGCTCCTGGTGAACTATCGCCCGGAGTACCGCCACGCCTGGAGCCAGAAGACCTACTACGCGCAGCTGCGGATTGATCCGCTCGACCGGCTGCGGATCAATGAGCTGCTGGACACGCTGCTGGGCGGCGATCCGAGCCTCTCAGCCGTGAAGGAGAAGCTGCTGGTGTCGCGCACCGGTGGCAACCCCTTCTTTCTGGAGGAGATCATCCGCACGCTCGCCGAGACCGGCACGCTGGAGGGCGGGCGTGGCGCCTACCGGCTGATCGGTCTGCCCGATGTCTTCCGCGTCCCCGCGACCGTGCAGGCTGTGCTGGCCGGACGGATCGATCGCCTGCCCGCCGACGAGAAGGACCTGCTGCAGATTGCCAGTGTGATCGGCAAGGATGTGCCGCTCGCGCTCCTCCAGTGCATTGCCGATCGTCCCGAGGCGTCGCTCAGGCAGTGCCTGAGCCAGCTTCAGGGCGCAGAGTTTCTCTACGAGGCCCGACTGTCGTCCGAGCTGGGCTTTACGTTCAAGCACGCGCTCACCTATGAGGTCGCCTACGGCACGCTGCTCAGGGCCACCCGCCAGCGCTACCATCGGCGGATTGCCGAGGCACTGGTCGAGCAGTTCCCTGAAACCGCCGCGGCGCGCCCCGAGCTGGTCGCCCATCACTGGACGGCGGCGGCCGACCCGGTGCAGGCCCTGCGCTACTGGCGGCTGGCGGGCGAGCACGCCCGCGAGCGTTCGGCCCATGTCGAGGTGGTGACTCACCTTTCGCACGCACTGCGGCTGCTGGAATCACTGCCCGAGAGTCCCGATCGCGCGCAGCAGGAGGCGGACCTTCAGATCGGCATGGCCCAGGCGCTGCACGCCCTGAAGGGTCAGAGCGCCCCCGAGGTCGAGCAGGCGTACGAGCGCGC
>JAKPQT010000320.1 GCA_029555885.1 Chloroflexota bacterium
CTGACCTACCCGGCCATGCCGATGGCGGGCATGGAGCCCAACTATTTCACCATCAACGGCAAGGCCTATCCGGCCATCGAGCCGATCAAGATGCGGGTCGGGCAGCGCATTCGGCTGCGGCTGGTCTCGACGGGCCAGTTCGTCCACCCGATCCATCTGCACGGCCCGCACTTCAAGGTCGTTGCCACGGACGGCTATCCCGTGCCCGAGGCCGCGCAGCTCACCAAGGACACGATTTCCGTCGCGCCCGGCGAGCGCTACGACATCGAGTGGGTGGCGGATCAGCCGGGTCACTGGATGGTGCACTGTCACATCCCGCACCACACGACCAACGATGGCGAGGAACCGGGCGGCCTGATGATGATGATCGAGGTCATGTAGAGGGGGTGCTATGCGTAAATCCACAGTGTTGGTTATACCGATCCTAATCCTGATGCTGGCTGCATGTGCCGGAACGGGCGGCCAGACATCTGGCGGCGACGCTGTTAACCTGCTCGTCACGCTGAGCACGCACCCCGTGGAGCCCGAGGTCGGCCGGGTCGAGTTCGTCGTGGAGGTGAAGGATGCGGCCAACCGCCCGGTGGACGGCGCGGTGGTCAACCTCAAGGCGGATATGATCGGCCACTCGATGGGCGACCTGTCCGGCCAGGCCACCGCGCAGGGCAGCGGGCGCTATGCGACTGCCGCCAACCTCAGCATGGCCGGCCCGTGGCAGATCGATGTGCAGGTGCAGACGGCAGACCACAATGTCAGTCGCGAGTTTCGTATCGAAGTCAAATAGAGGAGCAAAACAGCATGGCAAAACGACGCCCCACCGTCCCCAAATCAGCCCCTTCCACGGCGCGCCGCGTGGCTGCTAACCAACCGGCTTGGCGGCGCTACGTGCCGTGGATCGGCGGCGGCGTGCTGTTGGCCGTCCTGCTGGTCGCGGGGATTCTCATTGCCAACCCATCGTCGGCGGGCGCCGGTGTTCCCGGACAGCGGATGCTCATCCAGGGCCAGCAGCACATCGAAGTCGGCGCGAGCCACCCGCCGTACAACTCTGATCCGCCGACCTCCGGCTGGCACTACGACACGCCGATCCGGGCAGGCTTCTATGAGGAGCCGCAGACCGATGAGTACGTGGTCCACAACCTGGAGCACGGCCATATCGTTATCAGCTATGATTGCAGCAAGCTGCCCGACTGCGAAGACACGAAATATCAGTTGCGCCGCCTGCTGAACGCGTATAACGGCTGGAAGGTCACGGTGGTGCCCCGCACGAATGTCGATGCGGCCATCGCGCTGACAGCGTGGGGCTGGATCGACAAGTTGGACAGCTATGACGAGGCTCGCATCCGCCGCTTCATCGACGCGTGGCGCAACCGCGGCCCGGAAGCCACGATGGAATGAGATTCTGCTGACCTGGAACTGAATCGGCCCGGCTATCGTCACTGCTTCAGCCGGGCCAGCCGGGGCCTGTGTGAAGATTGTAGTGGAGGGAGTAGTAGAGAGATGAACGTCAGGGTTTCACGGAGCGTTTCGTTCCGGGTTAGATTGGTCTTGTTGAGCGGCCTGCTTGTGATTATGGCGGGCTGCACGGCGCTGCCGCAGGCCGCGCCAGGGTCGGCCGCCGCGACGGAGGTGCCGGAACAGCAGGCTACAGTAGCGCCGATGGCGACTGCGCCTGTGGCCGGTGCGGACCTGCTGGCGGATTGCCCGTCGGCTGAGGCGGGCATGCAGCGGCTGATCAACTTCGAGCACGGCTACTGCCTGACCTACCCGGCAGAGTATAAGGTCGAGAAGCCGAACGAATCCGAGACGCTGCTCGTCATCGGCGGGCTGCTGAACGCCAGCGACCCGCGCGTGCACATCCACGTGGAGCCGGCAGCAGGCCGGACGGCAGAGGTCGCGGCCGCGCAAGTTGTGGCGGATAATGCGGACTTCGACATTGTGCAGTCCGAGGCGCAGGTCGCGGGTCAACCGGCCGTGGTGTTGGACCGGCTGCCCGGCCAGGAAATCAACCGCCGCGTCTACTTCGTGGCACAGGACCGGCTCTACAGCTTGTACTTCTCGCCCGCCGATCCTGCGGTCGATGCCTTTGCAGGTATGGAAACCCTGTACATGGACATCCTGAGCTCGTTCACGCTCTTCCCGGAGGGCGCGGAGCTGCCGACGGATCGTGCACCGCTGGACTGCCTCGACGCGACGCGCGACACGATTGCGATGGTGGACAAGGACAGGGGCTTTTGCTTGCTCTATCCGGACGATTACCAAGTGGCCGAGCCGAGCCCGGGCGAAGTCGTGCTGTATGCGGGTTCGCTGATGGACGTGAGCCGGCCAAAGGTGTTCATCCAGGTGGCGGACGCGACGGGCCGCACAGCCGCGCAGGCGGCGGATGCCATCGTTGCGGAGTTTGGCGAGGGTGTGGAGCGAGTCTTCGGCGTGACGGTCGGCTACGAGGTGGCAGAGCGGCTGGACAACGTGCCCGGCCAGGACCTCAGCCGCCAGGTCATCGCGGTGCACGGCGACAGGCTCTATACGTTCGTGTTCGTGCCTGCAGATGAGGCGCAGGGCGAGGTGTACCGCGAGATGGAAGCGCTGTATGACCTCGTGCTGCGCTCGTTCCGCTTCCTGAACTGAGTGGCCCTCACACCCTCTCCCACACTGCGGTGTGGGAGAGGGGGTTCTTAAACTGCCCGCGCCAGCGCGCCAGGAATGGGTGTATAATGCTGCGTGACGGGCGAAGTTCCCCCGTCCTCTCATTTGCCCGGAGGCACACCATGGAAAGCCGCATTTCATCTGTGCTTACTGATCCCCGGCTGCGCCGCGAGATTGCAGAGGCGGAGGTCGCGCCCAGCATCAGCGCCCGCGCCGGCGCCCGTGCCTTCATCGGTGAGGACCTGCACGGCCTGTCACCCGGCGAGGAAGCTGTGGTCCTGCTGACCGGCCGGCCGTCCCTGCTGGTGCGCAAGAACCGGTTCGAACTGCCCCGTTCGGGCAGTTGGGCCGATATCCTGTCGGCCCGCCGCGATATCATCGAGGCTCGGCTGCCGTCCATCGGTCGTATCGAGGTGGACGACGGGGCCGGCTACCGCCACTGCGGGACGGGCTGGGTCATCGCCGAGCGTGTCATCGCGACCAACCGGCACGTCGCGGAGGCATTTGCCCGCAAGGATGGCGCAGGCGGCCGTTTCCTCAAGAGCTTCCTTGGGTCGGACATGGCTGCGCGCATCGACTTCCGCGAGGAATACCAGGGCGGCGACGCGTTTGAGGTCGATGTGCAGGAAATCATCTTCCTCGAAGATGTGGACCGCGCCCTGCCCGACATCGCGTTCCTCAAGCTGGCCGCGCACGGCAACCTGCCCCCGCCCATCCCCGTGTTGAGTACACCTTTGCAGCCCGGCGCGTCGTTGGCCGTCGTCGGCTATCCTGCGTTCGACCCGCGCTATGGCCTCGATGCGACGGAAGCGGCCAAGGCCATCTTCGGCACCATCTACGATGTCAAGCGGCTCAGCCCCGGCTGCGTGATGAGCGTGAGCAGCCGCACCTGGGCGTTCGCACACGATGCGACGACGCTGGGCGGCAATTCCGGCTCGCCCGTGCTGGACGTGGACACAGGCTACGTGGTGGGGATGCACTTCCTCGGCGACTTTCGCCGCGCCAACTACGCCGTCAACGCGAGCACGCTGCTGGACAAGGCGTTGGCGAACTCGGTCTTCGCGCTGTCGCGTGAACCGCTGCCCCCGGCCGTGCCCAAACCCGAAGTGGAAGCGCCTGAAGCCGGGGAGGAAGCTCCCGCCGACAACCTGGCGAACCGGACAGGCTACGACACGAAGTTCCTCGGGTCGCGGCTCACCGTGCCGCTGCCGAAGGTCACAGGCGAACGCGCAGACCAGGTCCTGAAGTTCCGCGATCCTGCGACCGGCAAGCTTACCGATACCGCCAAGTACACCCACTTCTCGGTCGTGATGAACAGCGACCGCCGCCTGTGCTTCTACTCCGCGGTGAACATCGATGGCAAGGCGCTGGTCAAAGTGGGCGGCCAGCGGCCGGGCTGGCGGCTCGACCCGCGGCTGCCCCAAGAGGCGCAGATAATTAGCGAGTGCTATGGCAAGGAGACGGAGGGTAAGTTCAGCCGGGGTCATATGACCCGCCGCGAGGACCCCAACTGGGGCCCAGTCGCGCTCGCGAAGCAGGCGAACAAGGATACCTTCTTTGCCACGAACGCCACGCCGCAGTTCCAACCCTTCAACGGCGGCATCTGGCTGCGGCTGGAGGAGTACGCGCTCGAAAACGCGGACCAGGACGACATGCGCATCAGCGTGTTCACCGGCCCGATTTTCAGCGACGAGGACCCGGTCTACTTCGGAGTGCTCGTGCCCGTGCGCTTCTGGAAGGTGATTGCATTCCGGCACGATGAGACCCGCAAGCTCTGCGCGACCGGGTACATCATGTCACAGCGCGACATGCTGCCCGGCGCGGAGTTTGTCTTTGGCCGCTTCCAGCTTTACCAGGCGCCCATCGCGGAGATCGAGAGCCTGACGGGGCTCTCCTTCGGCAAGTTGAAGGACGTCGACCCGCTGCGCGTGGTGGAGGAAGCGCCGCCCGTGCCGCTGCAATCGCCGGATCAGATCAGGTTCGTGTAGGGAGGGGAAGTTTGTTTCGAAAGGTATTTTGGGCGGCGAAGCCGCCCAAAACACCTTTGATGGAAACTCTGTTTTCGCCCTACATCCGCGCGACCGCCGCGTGAATCCGGTCCAGCGCCATCTCGATGTTATCCATCGAGTTGGCGAAGCACAGCCGCAGATACCCCTCGCCGTTCGGGCCGAAGGCCGTCCCCGGCAGCACAGCCACGCCCGCCTCGTTCAGCAGCATGTCCGCCCACCAGGCGGAGCTGCGCCCGTGGGAAGACACATTCGGGAACGCGTAGAACGCGCCCTGCGGCACGCGACAGTGCCAGCCCGGGATCGCGTTCAGCCCCGCAACCAGCACGTCGCGGCGGCGCTGATATTCTGCCACCACCTGCTCCACCGGCTCCTGCGGCCCACGGAGCGCCTCGACGCCCGCCACTTGGGTGAAACTCGCCGTGCAGCCGACCGCATGGGTCAGCAGCAATTCGACGCGCTCGGCCAGCGCCTCCGGCATGATGCCGTAGCCCAGCCGCCAGCCGGTCATGGCATACGTCTTGGAGAAGCCATCGCAGATGACCGTCCGCTCGGCCATGCCGGGGAGGGCCGCGATGCTCGGCGCGGGCCGGCCATCGAAGGCCAGGCGCATGTAGATTTCGTCCGAGAGCACCCAGATGTCGCGGCGGATGGCGACATCGGCGATGTGCTGGAGGGCCTCCAGCGGCATCACGCCGCCGGTGGGATTGCTGGGCGAGTTGAGGATGATGAGCCGGGTACGGTCGGTGATGAGGCGGTCGAACGCGGCCAGGTCGAACGAGAAGTCGGCCTCCTCGGACAGCGGCACGGGCCGGGCAATCCCACCCGCCACGCCGATCATCGCGGCATACGTGGGAAAGCCGGGATCCGGATAGATGACCTCGTCGCCGGGCCGCACGAGCGCCAGCGTCGGGAAGAAGAGCGCGGGCTTGGCGCCAGGGCCGACCACGACCTGCTGCGGTCGGATGTCCATGCCGCGACGCGCGCCGGCGTCCTCCGCGATGGCCGCGCGCAGCGCTGGGATGCCCGCGGAGGGAGTGTAGCGGGTGAAATCCTGCTCGATGGCCCGAATGCCCGCCTGTGCCACATGGCTGAAGGTCGGCACATCGGGCTGGCCGATCTCCAGATGGATGATGTGCTTACCGGCCGCTTCCAGCGCCTGTGCGCGGGCCAGCATGTGATATGCGCCTTCCGGCTCCAGGTGTCCAACGCGTTCTGCGAAATCCATAGGACCTCGTGTTGAGATGGGATTGGGAAACCGGGGCTATTGTACCATCGGAGGTGCTGTAACCATTAGCGGGTCTGACGGGCAGCCTGGCTGCCCGTCAGACCCGCTAATAACCTCATTCGTCAGGCGGCGACTTCCGGCTCCAGGAGCTCGACTACGGGTGCGGGTTCGGGCAGGCGGGCGACGGCCGGCTGGCTGCCGAAGCCCAGCCCGCATTCCTCGCCATCCACCGTGCCTTCGTTGACGTACTGGGTCAGCTCGCAGACGCTCCACTGCTCGATGCCGAGCTTGTCCAGCGTGCGGCCGCGGCGCCAGTAGTCGGTGCGGTGGACGATGCACGCCAGCCGGATCATGGCATCCATTGCGCGCACGGATACGCCGAACCGCTGGCCGAGCGCGG
>JAKPQT010000328.1 GCA_029555885.1 Chloroflexota bacterium
CATCGGGCGCAAGACATCCTTACCCCACGGGGTACGGGTAGCCTTGTAGTCGGTCAATGCGGAGTCCCACAGGCAGAAGCCGTCGTGGTGCTTGGTCGTCACCACAAAATACTTCATGCCCGCGTTCTTCGCCTCGCGCGCCCACAGCGCCGGGTCGTACAGGTCGGGGTAGAAGTGATCGAAGTACTTCTGATAATCCTCGTCGGTGATGCGCTCGCGCTGTTTGACCCACTCATGGCGCGCGGCGACGGAGTAGATGCCCCAGTGGATGAACAGGCCGAAGCGGTCCTGCAGGAACCACCCGGTATCCGCGGGGCTGGCAGATGGATTCATGGCGCCTTCCTTGTCCGGACGTGGTGACAGCCGCCCGGAGCGGCGGCTGCAAGGAAGATTATCGCGCTAGCGGGGAATGGGGCCAAATTGGCCGGAGGCCCGTTTCGTGCTATCCTTCCCTCACACCTCGTAATCGAAAGGACAGTCCCTGATGACTAACGGAACCCCTGAAGTTGCAGTCGCGCAGTTGCGCTGCGAGTACCAGACCAACCCCATCGGCATCGACGTGCGCCAGCCCCGGCTGGCCTGGCAGTTGACTTCCCCGGCGCGCGGAGTCATGCAGACCGCGTACCAGGTGCGCGTGGGCGCAGGCCCGGACGGCCCCTGGACGTGGGATACCGGCAAGGTCACGTCCGATGCCTCAATCCACGTGCCGTATGAAGGCCCGGCGCTCGCCTCCCGGCAACGTTACACCTGGCAGGTGCGCGTGTGGGCCACAGATGCCGCCGGCCAGGCGTTCGAGTCGGCATGGAGCGAGCCCGCGTTCTTCGAGATGGGCCTGCTCGACCCGTCCGAGTGGCAGGCGGAGTGGATCACGCCCGACTGGGACGAAGATACGAGCCAGTCGCAGCCCGCCCCCCTGCTCCGCCGCGAGTTCAAGCTCGACGGCGCAGTCAAGGACGCGCGCGTCTATGTGACCAGCCTCGGCCTGTACGAGCTGCACATTAACGGGCAGCGCGTGGGCGATGCGGTGCTCACGCCCGGCTGGACGGCCTACGAGCGCTACATCCAGTACCAGACTTACGACGTCACTGCCCTGCTGCGCAACGGCGCCAACGCGGTCGGTGCATTGCTGGGCGACGGCTGGTATCGCGGGTTCATCGGCTTCGAGGGCAACCGCAACACCTGGGGCGACCGCCTGGCGCTGCTGCTCCAGCTCCACGTCACCTACGAGGACGGCCGGACCGCGGTCATCACGAGCGACAATCAGTGGGCCGCAACGCAGGGGCCCATCCGCATGGCCGACATCTACATGGGCGAGATTTACGACGCCCGGCTGGACCATGCGGGCTGGACCGAGCCCGGCTATGCCACGAACGATTGGTCGGGCGTGCGCGTGCTGGACCACAGTAAGCAGGTGGTCGTCGCACAGACCGCGCCGCTCGTCAAGCGACAGGAGGAACTCAAGCCAATCGAGATCATCCATACGCCTGCCGGGGAGACGGTCGTCGACTTCGGGCAGAACATGGTCGGCTGGGTGCGGCTGCACGTGCAGGGGCCGGCCGGGACGACCGTCACACTCCAGCACGCCGAGGTGCTCGATCAGCAGGGCAACTTCTACATCACCAACCTGCGGTCGGCCAAGCAGCTCCTGCAGTACACGCTCAAGGGCGCGGGCGTCGAGGTCTTCGAGCCGCACTTCACCTTCATGGGCTTCCGTTACGTCAAGGTCGAAGGCTGGCCGGGCGAGCTCAAGTTGGACGACCTGACCGGCGTGGTGGTGCATTCCGAGATGCCGGTCACCGGCGAGTTCGAGTGCTCCAACCCCCTGGTCAACCAGCTTCAGCACAACATCGAGTGGGGCCAGAAGGGCAACTTCGTCGATGTGCCGACCGACTGCCCGCAGCGCGACGAGCGGCTCGGCTGGACCGGTGACGCGCAGGTGTTTATCCGTACTGCGACCTTCAACCGGGACGTAGCGCAGTTCTTCACCAAGTGGCTGCGCGACCTGGCCGCGGAACAGGGAGCCAACGGCGGCGTGCCGATGGTCATCCCCGACCCGATGGGCCGGTCCGGCTCGCACTTCGCGCGCGAGGCCGGTGGTTCCGCAGCCTGGGCCGATGCGGCGACCATCTGCCCGTGGACCATCTACGTGGCCTACGGCGACAGGCGCATCCTCGAGCAGCAGTACGCCAGCATGAAGGCGTGGGTGGAATACATGCGCCACCAGGCCGGCGACACCCACCTGTGGACAACCGGCTTCCACTTCGGCGACTGGCTGGATTACCGGGGCAACCCGGGCGATATGTCCGCGCCGCCCATCACCGACAAGGAACTCATCGCGAGCGCGTTCTACGCTTACTCGACCAGCCTCCTGCAGCAGGCCGCAGAGGTCCTGGGCAAGGCCGATGAGGCCGCGGAGTATGCCGCGCTGCTCGCAAAGATCAAGCAGGCGTTCGTGGCGGAATACGTCTCGGAGAACGGCCGCGTGGCCTCCAACAGCCAGAGCGCGTACGTGCTGGCGCTGCACTTCGACCTGCTGCCGGAGCACATGCGCCAGTCCGCCGCGGACCGGCTGGCCGCGCAGGTCAAGGCGTTCGGCTATCACCTGACCACCGGCTTTGTCGGCACGCCGTACCTCTGCCATGTGCTCAGCCGCTTCGGCCACACCGACCTGGCCTACGAGTTGCTCAACCAGGAGAGCTTCCCATCCTGGCTGTACCCGGTCAAGATGGGCGCGACCACCATCTGGGAGCGCTGGGATGGCATCAAGCCCGACGGCAGCTTCCAGGACGCGGGCATGAACTCGTTCAACCACTATGCCTATGGCGCGATCGGTGACTGGTTGTACCGGGTGTCGGCGGGGTTGGACACTGCGTTGACGGGCCCCGGTTACAAGCACATCACCGTTCGCCCGCAGCCCGGCGGCGGCCTCACGCACGTGCGTGCGGCGCTCCAGACGCCCTACGGCAAGGCAGTCTCCGCGTGGCAGTTGACCGGCGCTGACTTCCGGCTGCAAGTGACCGTGCCCGCGAACACGCGTGCGACAGTTTACATCCCGGCGTCCGCGGTCGACCAGGTGACCGAGGGCGGCCGCAGCCTGGCCGAGGCGCCGGGCATCAGCGGTGTCCGTGTCGAAGACGGCGCGGTTCTGGTGGAGGTCGGCTCCGGCGACTATGCGTTCGTCAGCACCGGCTACAACCTGGAGCAGGCGATGCAGGGCGTGCGCCACGTCGCAGGTCGGCTCGACCTGGGCAGCTCGTTGAATGACGTGCTGGCGAATGAACAGGCGAAGGCTGTGCTCGCCCGTCACGTGGGCGAGGACGTGCTCAATCACCCGTTCCTGCGTCGGGGCGCCGGCAACCAGCCGCTCGACGCGCTGGCCCGCTTCAGCCCCGCGCTTACGCCGGAACGGCTCAAGGACCTGGAGCGGGAGTTGCTCGCCCTGGCGTAAACTGAACCGCGAAGACGCGAAGGGCGCGAGGGGGCATGTACACGGAGCACCCTCTGCGCCCTTCGTTCTGCCATTCAACGAACCACCGTCTCAAACGCAGACAGCAGACGTTCCGGCCAGATCGGTTTGCGCAGATACAGCGCCGCGCCGAGGTCGAACGCCAGGCGTTCATCGGTTACGACCGAACAGACAATGATCGGAATGGCGCTCGTTGTGGGGTCGGCGCGGAGGTCGAGCAGCAGGTCCCAGCCATCCACATCGGGCAACATGACGTCGAGCAGGATCACATCGGGCCGGAATTCGGCGACCGCAGCCAGCGCACGGCGGCCCTCTCGGACATGCAGCAGCTCATAGGGCGTGCCCACGCAGTAGGAGCGGTAGAGGGCGAACAAGTCCGCATTGTCCTCGATGACGAGGACGGCCACGCGGCGGGATGGGGCTACAGCCAGGGGCAGTTCGAGCGTGAAGGTCAATACGTCGTTTGCGGTGGCTGTCGTGAGCGTGCCCCCTCCTGCGGCCAGTAACTCCTCCGCCAGCGTCAGGTCGAGACGCGTGCCGGGTGATAAGGGCGCACCGGTGATTGTGATACGTGCGTGCTCGGTCAGCCGCTCTGCTGCCAGATTGATGTTCCCTTCCTCGAGCCGCTCCTGCAAGCCTGAGACGATCGACAACACGACCTGACGCAACACCGATGGGTGGAAACGGACGCTCAGGTCGGGAGCGACAGGCTGCAACCGTACATGCACTCCTCCACGTACGGCTGCACTGGCCACCCGCAGCACCCCGCTGAACAGCAAAGCCAGGTCGGCCTCCGCATCGGGCGACTCCCCCTGAAGTGCGGCCATCTCATGGCGCACCTGAGAGCGCCAGTCCACTGCGTCGTCAAGGGGCGAATCGGGCGGCGTGCTGCCGGCCAACCCGCGCCACAGCTCTGCGGCCAGCAGGTAGACTGCCTCTCGCTGCGCCCGCTGTAACGTGCGCAGGCTCATGTTCAACTGCGCCGCAGCTTCCTCCTGTGTGAGACCGAGGATAAAACGCAGGTGTAGGACGGCCTGTGCCTGCTGCGCATGGCTGCCCGCAGGCGCCTCAGCCTTGTGAAGCTGTCCGATGCGGGTCTTCAGCGCGGCCTGTACTTCGCACTCAGGATCGTTTTCCGCGCAACCGAGCGCGTGATACACTGTTTCCGCACTGCGGAAGTCAGGATCATGGAGGTGGGCCAGCGCGGATTGCAGGTGTTGTCTGAAAGTCTCGAAATCTGGCATGACTCTCGCATCCTTCGACTTCGCTCCGCCCTACGCTGAACGGAACGGGGCGCAGTGGAGGTATTCGTAGCATGCCGCTCAATCTGGCCTGTAGGGTATGGCGGCAATTTGGCGGCATCATGGCGTGTGGCGCGGCAGATAGCGGCATTATAATCGAACTACGAGATTTCCCCTCTCTGGCATCGTGTCTTACAAGGAGGCAGCACGATCATGAAACACCCAGTTTCCCGGCGTTCTTTCCTCAAGGGCCTTGGCGCCACCGGCGCCATGGCCACGCTGGCAGCCTGTACTGCGCCCCCGGCTGCCCAACCCGCTGCTCCTGCCGCGCCCGCCACAACCGCGCCTGCCGCGCCTGCCGAAGAGGAGGCCGTGCCGCAGGGCTTCGTGAGCCAGGGCGAAAAGGGCAGCATCAATTGCGTCTTCTGGGCCGACACGAACGACCACTTCAAGAAGCTCATCCAGAAGTTCACCGACGAAACCGACATCGGCATCAATTACGAGATCGCTCCTGCCGCGTACATCGAGTGGCAGCAATTCATGACCACCCGCCTGGCTTCCGGCGATACGACCGTGGATGTCTTCCACTGTGACGACTTTCAGGCCGCCATCTACGGCGCGGCGGGCTGGCTGTCGGAGCTCGATTCGGTCGTCCAGGCCAACAACATCGACCTGAAGGACTGGCCGCCGACCCTGGTCACGGACATCTCAGTGTGGGATGGCAAGCTGTACCGCCTGCCGTGGGGCAACGACACGGAAGTCTGGTTCTACCGCACTGACTGGTTCGAGGAAGCGGGCCTCAAGCCGCCGACGACATGGGATGAACTGCTGGAAGCTGCCAAGACGCTGACGCGGGGCGAAGAGCGCTACGGCATCGCGCTGAGCGGCGTCAAGGGCGGCATGTTGGGGAATGACATCCAGCACTGGACCAACCAGGCCGGCGCCGCCATCAACAAGCTCGACCATCCGGGCGCGAAGACGGCCATCCAATTCTACAAGGACCTGTTCGCCACGCACAAAGTCGCGCAGCCATCCGCACCGCAGGACGACTACAGCACGATCTTCAATGCCTTCCTCGATAACAAGTATGCCATGTGGTGGTGCTGGGATGGCTACCTCGGCGCGTTCCGCAACAATGAGGAATTCTGGAAGGACCAGGTCTCCGTGTTCACCCCGCCCAAAGGCCCCGACAACAACCAGACGATCACCGGCTGCTGGGGCTGGGCGATGAGCAACTACTCGACCAAGAAGGAACTCGGCGCAACGTGGATTGCCTGGGTTAACCAGCCGGAGAACATGAAGACGCAGATCGAGCGCGGCCGCGTGCCCACGCGCATGTCGCTCTGGTCTGACCCGGAGGTGCAGAAACTCGCGCCCTCCGCGGTGTTCCTGGCAGAAATGGCCAAGGACCCGACCTCCTTCAAGGCGCGGCCCATCACGCCGAGCATTCAGGAAATCTACGACGCGGCGGAGGAGAACATCCACGCGTATCTGACCGACCAGGTGGACATCGACACCGCGCTGCAAAACGCGATGGACAAGATCGGCCCGATTCTCAAACGGGACCTGGGCGGCTGACACCCGGGACATCCCGAGCAGGGTATGACAGCAGTCAGCCACTCGTAGTCGAAGGATGCGGCGCGCTCACACATGCCGCATCCTTCGACTGGTCATACTTTGCCTTCACCGTTGAGCGGTCCACCCGCTCAGGATACTCACGTGCAAGAAGAAGGGCGATTTTGGCCGGAGGCATGACTTTGGCTACTGCAAACATCTCGCAGGCGGAGGACGCGGCGCGCAGACGCGGACGCTTTTCCCTGCAGAACATGGGCGTGCGTCGGGTCCTGCTGGCCTACGCGCTGGTGGCTCCCGTCGTCATCTGGCGCGTGCTCACGTCGTTCTATCCGTTCCTCAACACCCTTTACCTGAGCTTCTTCGACAACAGCCCAATCCGGCGCACGTTCAAGTTCATCGGCCTCGACAACTACATTGCCATGACCAAAGACAGCAACGTCAAGGATACGCTGGCGTTCACGCTGTTCTTCGTGGTCGTGTCTGTATCGCTCCAGGTCCTCCTGGGCCTTGCCATTGCGCAACTGCTCAACCGCAGGTTCCGCCTGCGCAACCTGGCGCGCGCGGTCAACCTGCTGCCCTGGGCCATGTCAGGCATCGTCATGGGCACTGCGGCCCGTTGGATTTTCGATACGAACTACGGTCTCGTCAACGACATCATCTGGCGCATCTCCGGCGCACGGCCCATCTGGCTCGTGGATGTGACGCTGGCCCGGCTGGCCGTTACGCTCACCGATGTCTGGAAAAACACGCCCTTCCTGGCCGTCGTCTTCCTCAGCGGGTTGCAGGGCATCTCCGAGGAGCTATACGAGGCTGCGAAGATCGACGGCGCGGACCGCTGGCGTTCGTTCTTTCACATCACGCTGCCGCTGCTCATGCCTTTGATTCTCTCCATGACCATCTTCATCTCGATTGCCCGCGTATTGAGCTTCGAGATTGTCTACGCGCTGACGCAGGGCGGGCCGGGCATGTCTACCGCGCTGATGTCTTACACCGTTTATCTGCAGGCCTTCCGGGTGCTGAATTTCGGCTACGCGTCCGCGGTCGCCATGGGGCTGTTCTTCATCGTGCTCGTGGTCGGCATCGTCGGCTTCGGGTTCGTGCGCCGCGCCTGGGCCAGGTCATCGTGAGGAGGGACACATGATAACCGCGCTGACACGCCCCGCGCTGCGCCGGAAGTTCACGAAAACGCTCCGCCACGTTCCGTTCTATCTGGTGCTAGCTCTGTTCATGCTCGTCATCCTGCTCCCGATTTACTATATCTTCCTGACGGCCTTTGCGCCCGGTGACAAGCTGTTTTCGCAGCCGCTCAACTACCTGCCGCAATCGTTGGCAATGACGCGCTACCAGCAGATCTTCGCTGCGCTGCCTATCGGTCGTTACTTCCTGAACACCGTCTTCCTCGCGACTGTCTCGACGCTGTTTGCGCTGTTGTTCAGCTTCATGGCTGCTTACGCCATCGGGAGGCTGCAATTCCCCGGCTCCAACCTGATTATGATGGGCCTGCTCGCGTCAACCATGCTGCCCGGCGTGACAACCATCATCCCGCTGTTCCAGCTTTACCAGAAGACCGGGCTGATGAACACGCTGACCGGCCTGTTGCTGCTCTACGGGAGCGGGTTGTTGCCTGTGACGACGTGGGTACTGGTCTCGTTCATCAAGCAGGTCCCCATCGAGGTGGAGGATGCGGCGAAGGTGGATGGCGCGGCATTCTGGCCGCTGCTGTTCAATATCGTGCTCCCACTCATTCGCCCGGGCATCGCGACAATGTTCGTCATCAACTTCATCGTCGGCTGGAACGAGTTCTTTATCCCACTGGTCTTTGCGCGCGGACCGAGCGCAAAGGTCATCACAATGGCGCTGTCCGAGGCCCAGGTCATCGGCAGTTCCACCCAGTTCTACCAATCATGGGGCAACATGTCGGCAGTCGCCATCCTTGCGACGGTGCCGGTGTTCATCGTAACCCTCGTCTTCCAACGCCAGATCGTCGAAGGCATCACCAGCGGCGTCTTCAAATAACCACCTCCCGCCAGGGACCGAGGCTTCAGCCGGCCTCGAATCCGTTGCCGGCCCTGACCTCGGTTCCGGCCCCCACTTTCCCGAACCCGGTATCGTGCGAGAGAGATTTCGCCCGGCAAGCAGGGCTCTCCATTCTGCTATAATATGCACACCCTCAAAACCGCGTTTCCGTGCGGAACAGGTTTCGCTCAGAAAGCGGGTTTCTACTTTGGTGCGGGAGGACCAGGCATGACCCACCTCGAGCGTTCCCCCTTCGATGCTGAACTGGCTGCATCACCGCGCTGGGTGCTGGGCCTGATGCTGGGCGGCTCGCTCCTCCTGAGCCTGCTCGTCGGGTTGCAGCCTGCCCCACGCGCCTGGATGCTGGGCACGGTCATATTGCTCATGCTGACGGCGACGCTGGGCTGGGCGCTGACTGTAGCCCGGCCGAGGTCAGCAGCTTGGCTTGCCACCGCAGGGCCGGCCGCGATTATCTTCTATGCGAGCACCCAACCGGGAGGTGATGAACTGCTCGCTCTGTTGGCCATGACTATCATTCTGGGCACGACCCTTATCAGTCTGCCTGCCGCGCTGCTCCTTTCTATCCTGCACAGCGCCGGCCTGCTGATCCTCGTGGCTGCAGTGCCATCCGTATCCGCCGCGCGCGCGGTCGTTGCGGTCATCGCGGTGTGGATTGCGTATGGGGCTATGGCTTCAGCATACCGGCCGATACGACACCTTGCCTCGTGGAGCTGGCAGTATTATCGCGCTGCGCAAACACGGCTCGAGGAGGCACAGACCGACAGGGCGGAGGCGGAACGCACGGTCGCAGACCTCGTCCATGCCCACCGGCAGCTTAGCCTTGCACATGAACGTGAAGCCGCACTCCGCCAGGCTGCGGATGACGCACGGCAGGACAAGGCGCGCTTCGCCGCCCGCGTCTCCCACGAATTCCGTACCCCGCTCAACGTCATCATCGGCATGGTGAGCTTGATGGTCGAGCGGCCCCACCAGTATGGTGCAGCTATCCCCCCGCGACTGATGGAACACCTGAAAGCTGTCTATCGAAACTGCCGCCACCTGGCCAGCATGATCGACGATGTCCTCGACCTCAGCCAGGCCGAGGCAGGTCGAGTCAGACTTCACAAGGAACAGGTCAGCCTGCCTGACCTGATCGAGTCTGCGGTCAACGTCATTCGGCCGCTGGTCGAACAGAAGGGGCTGCTGCTCAACGTGGAGATGGCCGCAGACCTGCCCCTCCTCGCCTGCGACCGCATCCGCATCCGCCAGGTGCTGCTCAACCTGCTCGGCAACGCGGCACGCGCCACGGACCGGGGCAGCATCACTGTGAGAGTGTCAGCGGAGGGCGGCCACATACTGCTGCTCGTAACCGACACGGGCACAGGGATGGCCCCGGAGGATGCGGCACGTATCTTCGAACCGTTCGTGCAGGGCGACAACAATCCGGGTGGCACGCGCGGAGGGAGCGGCCTGGGGTTGAGCATCAGCAAGCAGTTCGTGGAATTGCACGAAGGGCGTATCTGGCTGGAGAGCGAACTGGGTCGCGGGACGACGTTCTATGTGACGCTGCCGCTGGCGGATGCGCCGCCGCCGCGTGACGGGCCGGCCCGCTGGAACATGGAAGAATGGAAGTGGATGGAAGGCCGCAGCCGCCCGGCGCTCCCTGACCGGCACTACCGCCCGCGGCTCCTGTTGTGGGATACAACGGGCGGCCTGGCGGATGCGACCGAATCCGTTGAGGATGTGGAGATCATAACCGTTGAGGATGCCGCTGCCTGGAGCGCGCAGGCGCGCGAGACGGTGCATGCAGCCATCGTTAACGCCTACCCGCCCGCCGACCTCGAAGCGCTGCTGGCCATCGCCCGCCCCGCGCTGCCCGATGCGCCGGTGCTCGGCTGCACGTTCCTCTCCCGCGAGGCCCATGCCGAACGTCAAGGCGTGCTGGCCTACGTGACCAAGCCGCTCAGCTTATCCGCCCTGGAGCGGGCAGTGAGAAAGCTCCCCGCCGCCCCGAAGCGCGTCCTGATCGTAGATGATGATCCCGACGCGCGCGAAGTCATGCAACTGGCGCTACAGGCGCTCGACCCCGGCATGTCCCTCACGACCGCAGCGGACGGTGCCTCGGCGCTGGAGCTACTCACCGCCAGCCAGCCCGATCTGCTCCTGCTGGATGTCATCATGCCGGGTCTGAGCGGGTGGGAGGTGCTGGCTGCGAAGCAGCAGATTCCCGCGCTGCGCCCTATTCCAACGATCATCGTATCCGCGCAGGACGTCATCGAGGGACCACTGACCAGTGACCGGCTGCACGTGACAGCGGAGCGCGGTTTTACCGGCGGGCAGGTGGTGGCGTGTGCACTGGCCGTAGGAACAGTCGTATTAGGCAGGTAAGGCTCAGGCATCACGCAGGCATGCGGGTCAGTCATGGGCCCGGTTTCGAGTTCCCAGCGACCAAAGTCACGGCTACCACTGCCAAGTCTGCTTAGGCAGACTTGGTCGGGTTGCGCAGACTCACGGTGGCTGCGGTTTATGGAGGTTAGCATATTAATCCAGCAACCTGCGCCGCTCACGGCTGCGGTTGCAAACCGCAGCCGGACGCCCGAAACCTGCTGAAGCAGGTTCACCCAGCGGGCAACGGAGCGTGCCTCGGCACGCTTGGCCTGGCAGCCTGCGGTTTGCAACCGCAGGCCCCAGCGTCAGCGGCGCGAACCCGTTACCGGGTTATTTTGTAAATCTCCATCAACCGCCCGAAACGAACTCTTCAAACAGTCTCTTAGGGACATTGCGGCACATAGGGTGTTCCATGCTACACTTTCAACAGAAGAAGACCTGCGTTCGCAGACCTGTCGCGTCCTTCCTGCTTTTCAGGAGATCACCATGCCCAACATGCTTGCTGCTGTCCTCCATGACTTCAACGACCTCCGCCTCGAGGAAATCCCCCGGCCCGTGCCTACTGCGCCGGGCACCGTCGTCGTGCGCATCAAGGCGTGCGGCATCTGCGCGACCGACTACAAGGCCATCAGAGGTATCCGCCGCAACGTGACCTTCCCCTTCATCCCCGGCCACGAACCCAGCGGGGTCGTCGCGGAGGTCGGGCCAGGCGTCGTCCACTTCCGGCCGGGCGATGAGGTCATCTGCCAGCCATCGGGCTACTGCGGCTACTGCAAGCACTGCCGAGAGGGCAACACGCACTACTGCGAGACCGCGTTCACGACCGGCGGCGACGGCCCGACCGATGTCTGGCCGGGCGCGTTTGCGGAGTACATGCTGACGCACGAGAACTGCCTGTTCCACAAGCCGCGGGAAATCACGTTCGATGCAGCCGCGCTGACCGAGCCGCTGTCCGGCGCGTGGAAGGGCGTCATCCAGTACAGCGAGACGCAGGTAGGCGACGACGTGGTGGTCATCGGCACGGGCGGTATCGGCCTGCTCTGCCTGATGGTCGCACGGGCCGCGGGCGCTGGGCGACTGATTGCGGTGGACACGAGCGACTACGCCCTGGGCAACGCGCTGGCGCTCGGCGCAACCCATACCGTCAATCCCGCGCGCGAGGATGCGCGGCAGCGGGTGTACGACATCATCCCCGACGGGCCGGACCTCATCATCGAGGCGGCGGGGCCAATTCAGGCCGTGCAGCTCATGGTGGACCTGCGCCGCCGCGGGACACGCTGGAACGTATTCGGCATCACGACCCACGAGAAGTTCGAGCTGGACGGCGGGCTGACGCACTTCCTGGAGGGGCGGATGGATGCGTCATTCGGAACGACACCCGTCGCGATGGCCCATGCGATCCGGCTGATGGCGCGCGGCCTCGTGGACCCGGAGAAAATCGTGTCGCACCGCTTCCCGCTGGCCGAGATCGATAAGGCCCTCGAAGTCCAGGCGCTGCCCGACCGCAACAAGATCATCATCCATCCATGAGGACGGACACCATGAGTGCGGCGGAGCCCCTGCCTGAGCCGATGGGCGTGCCCCTGCTGCCGTCGCCAGCCGAATTCGCGGGCCGCGTCGCGATCGTGACGGGCGGATCTGCGGGCCTGGGCCGTCACCTGGTCGCCGCACTCGCCGGCTTGGGGACGGAGGTCTTCTTCTGCGCGCGCGGCGCGCAAGCCGGCGAAGCGCTGGCCGCGGAGCTGGGGCCGAGGGGCCATTTCGTGCCCTGCGACCTGGCAGACCCGGCTCAGGCGCGTGCGTTCGTGGAGCAGGCGGGGACCTTCCGCGGGAGCATCGACTATCTCGTCAACAACGCGGCGGTGGACCCGCGCATCGAGCTCGCAGCCGCCACGGTCGAGGACTTCGATCTTATCATCGCGGTCAACCTGCGGTCGTACTTCCTGGTCACGCAGGCCGCGCTAGGCTATCTCCAGGCGGGTGCTGGTAAGGCCATCGTCAACATCGGCACGACGAACTGGATGCTGGGCGAGGCGCCGTTCACCCTGTACAGCAGTGCGAAAGCGGGCATCCTGGGGTTCACGCGCGCGCTCGCGCGCGAGGTCGGGCCATTCGGCATCCGCGCCAACCTCGTCTCGCCCGGCTGGATCATGACCGAACGGCAGTTGGCCGAACGCATCCAGCCTGGCGACCGCGCGGCCCTGCTGGCGGACCAGGCGCTCAAGTTCTTGCTGACCGAGGAGCATGTGACGCCCGCAACGCTGTTCCTGCTCTCATCCGCAGCCGCGGCCATCACCGGCCAGAACCTCATCGTGGACGCCGGGAAGTATATGTACTGAGGAGAACTCCCCATGCCAACAGACGGAACGGAAGCCCCAGTCCCGCACCACCCTACTCCGCGCGATCTGGTTACGCTGGAAGCCCCGGTGGGCATCGTCGTTTCGCCGGGGGGCGAACGCGCCGCGATCCGCACGGCCACTGCCAACTGGCGCGATGACCGCTTCGAGTATCAGTGTTATGTCTACGGAGTCGCAAGCGGTGAGATGTATCCGGCGTCGCGTTCCGGCAGTGTCGAGCAGGCGGATTGGCTGGACGACCGCATGCTCGCGCTGCTGAAGGAAAGCGCAACGGAAAGCGACGGCAAGGCGCAGATCTGGCTGTACGAAGGGCCGGGCGAGGGCTGGCAGCTGACGAACCACAAGACAGGCGTGGACTGGTTCGTGCCGTTTGCAGGCGGCGTGCTCTACCGGGCCCGCGAGCCGGAACGCGATGAGAACAAGAAGCGAGCCGATCGCTTCGGCAAGTTCACGCACTTCGAGCAGGAAACGAGTTCCCACGCGCTCTACTATGTGGACGTGGGCGCGATGCGCCGCTATCGCGCCCGCTGTAAGGCGCTGCCCGAGGACGAAGGGAAGGACGAGATCGAGCCGGTCATCGAAGTCAGCCGCCTGCTTGAGGAACCACTATCCATCCAGGGCGCCGTCCCTTCTCCCGTAGGCGACGCCATCTATCTCAACTGTCGCAGGCGCGATGACCTGGTCTACTGGCGGGACATCAGCGTCTACCGCATCACGCTTGACCCGGCGGCCGCACTGGCCGAGTACATCCGGCGGGAGCAGGCCAAGAAGGCTGACAAGAAGGAAGGGGCAGACACGGAAGCAACCACCACACAGGAGAAGGACGAGAAAGATGTCTCCTACCTGGGCCGCTTGTCCCGCCTGAACCTGCCCCGCATGGCAACGGTATCGGCTGTATCGCCCGACGGCGCGCGGCTTTTGCTGTCCTATCCGGGTCGCGACGAGAAGATGTACACGCAGGAAGACCTGTGGGTGATCGACGCGCAGGCAGCCGTCGACGCAGCCCGCGCTGACACCGCCCGCTCGGCCATGCACAACCTTTCCGCCTCGCTGGACCGCCAGTGCATGCAGTCCTTCTGGACGGAGAAGGGCATCTTTTCCTCATACGTGGATGGCACGGTCATCCGCGTCGCACATTTCGGCGAGGACGGTACGGTCACGCCCCTGGACTTCGGCGGACTCTTTGTGCTGGATGATCTGCACGTATCGCGCGGGGGCTGGTTTGGCTTCAACGGAGCAAACGCCACGACCTTCCCCGAAGCCTGCCTGGCGGAGCCCTACGGTGGCCAGGCAAGTTGCCCGGCGCGGACTCTGACGAACTTCGGCGCGGGCATCGCTGAGTGGGAAGTCGGCACGGTTGAGACGATTCGGTGGACAAGCCGCGACGGGGCCGAGGTCGAAGGCGTGCTGCGCAAACCGGCCGATTTTGACCCGTCACGGAAATACCCGTTGGCCTTCGTCGTCCACGGCGGGCCCTCCTGGTTCTCGCCGGAGTACCTGTGCTACTACGATGACCTGCGTTATTACCCAACCATACCGCTCGTGAACAAGGACGTGCTGGTGCTCAAACCCAACTACCGGGGATCGACAGGCCGGGGACAGGCGTTTCTCGAACTGAACGTCAACAACCTGGGCGTCGGCGATCTGTGGGATCTGGAGAGCGGCATTGAACACCTGGTCAGACAGGGCATCGTGGACCCCGAGCGCGTCGGCTGCATGGGCTGGTCGCAGGGCGGCTATATCTCGGCGTTCGCCGGCCTCCACTCGGACGCGTTCAAGGCCGTCTCGGTCGGCGCAGGCATCTCCGACTGGTACACCTACCACATCAGCAACGACATCCCCGACTTCACCACTGACTACCTGTCCGGCTCGCCCTTCCGCAACCGGGACGTGTACATCAAGACCGCGCCCATCAGCAACCTTGCGCATGCGCACACGCCCATGCTCATCCAGCACGGTGCAGAGGATCACCGGGTTCCGCTGTCGAACGCAACGGAGCTGTACCGTGGGCTCAAGGAGATGGGCGTGCCGGTCGAGTTGATCGTTTTTCCGGGGATGCCGCATGGCATCCACAAGCCGCGCGAAAACCATGCGGTGCTCTGCCAGAACCTCGCCTGGTTCAGCCACTACCTGCTGGGCGAGGAACTGGCCCTGGAATAGGGAGCAGGCCATGAATCAGCTCAAGCGTGTGACCCGGCGACGATTCCTCCGGCTCACGTCCGGCGTGGCTGCCGGATTCGGCGTGGCCGCCGGACTTGCCATGGGCGGGTGCCTGCCACCGAACTCACCGGTGAGATCGGAGCCCCGGCTCGTGACCACGCTCGGCCCACTCGCGTTACCCCAGAGTGGCGTAATCCTGCCGCACGAACACATCTTCGTGGATCTGCGCCCGCCGTCCGAGCCGGAACAGGGGCAGGCCGAAGTCGAGGATGTGCTGACCCTGATGCAACCGGAATTGGTGAAGGCTCGCAATGCAGGCGTCACTGTGCTGGTGGATGCGGCCCCACCGGGCGTCGGCCGCCGTGCAGATATCGTTGCTGCAGTCTCGCGCGCGGCTGAGCTGCCCATATTGGTTCCGACCGGTCTCTATCGCGATGCGTGGATCCCGTTGTGGGCACGAGAAGCAGACGAGGCGGAGTTGCGCGATTGGATGATCCGGGAGCTGACGGGTGAAATCGAAGACACCGGCGTGCAGGCCGGTTGGATCAAGCTCGGCGGAAGTGATGGTGGGTTGACCGAGCAGGAGCGGAAGGCCCTGCGCGCAGCCGCAGGCGCAGGTGCGGCGACTGGTGCGGTCATCGGGTCCCACATCGTCCGCGGCAGCGTGGCGCGGGAGGCCATCGCTGTCATCGAGCAGGCCGGCTATCGGCCCGACCGCTTCGTGTGGATTCACGCCGATCAGGAGCGCGACCCGACCCTGCACGAGGAACTCGCACGCCGCGGCGCGTACATCGAGTTCGACAGCATCGGCAGCGGCCGCGATGCTGCGCACATTACGATGATCCAACGCCTGCTCGACACTGGGTTCGGCAGTCACCTTCTCCTGAGCATGGATCGCGGCTGGTACGATCCTGCGCAGCCCGGCGGCGGCGTCCCTCAGCCGTTCACCTACCTGACGGAAACCTTTCTGCCCAAACTGCGCGAGGCAGGCGCGGATGACGCGACCATCACGCAACTGACGCGGGAGAACCCCTTCCGTGCGTTCGCCCGGTAAGAGAGCCGGTCCTCTTACCTTTCGCGGTCCTCACATCTGGATAGGTGGGCCTCTGCCGCGTCGGCGTCGTAGACCTCGTAGGGTGGGGTCTTCGGTGACAGGACGACGCCATACGCCGCCCGGCGCATATTGTTCCCGCTGAGCCGGATTTCCTGCGTGCGTTTGCCCTCGCACCGGAGGAAGACGCCCGTGCCCGCCTGCGCCCGGCAGTTACGCACCGCGGCCCACCGCACGTTGCGCAGTTTGATGGCGGGCGCGCCGCTGTCGGCCTGAGCCTGCCGGGCCGACACGCCATCGAGCACCAGGTCCTCGACCTCATCCACCACCAACGCGCTCTCCGCCCGATTCGCGATGTCGCCTTCCCACACGATCTCCACGTCCTTCACTGTGAAGTTGCGCGCGTGGCGGATGGTCAGCGCGTCGCGTGTCCGCTGCAGCGGCTCATCGGGGTTCCACGCGACTGCCAGCCGGACATTGTCCAGCGTGACGTTCTCCAGCGGCGAGGCCACGTGCCCCTCGATCATGCTCGACCCCATCCCCCGCGCAATGACGTTGCGGATGATGATGTTGCGCATTGCGCCGATGGGCGGCTCGCTGCTCTTGTCGACGCGCGGGTCCAGCTCGCTGCGGCGGATCAGCCGGAAGTGCAGCGGGTCGGCCTCGCCCCACCAGAACCAGTCGAACGTCCGGCACTCGATCGTTAGGTTCGACAGCACGACATTCTCCACCACGCCGCCGTCGAAGACCATAAACGCAATGCCGCGGTTCGAGTTGGTGATGACGCAGTTGTCGATGACGACGTTGCGGATCGCCACGAGGTTGCCGTCGCAGAACTTGATCGCGCTGGAGGACGAAGAGAGGCGGCAGTTGGTGACCGTGATGTTCTCGCACGCGCGAGCCGGTCCGTAGATGGCCGACGAATAGAACACGATGGCATCGTCGCCGGTCTCGACGGTGCAGTTGGCGATGCACACATCCCGGCAGCCGTCCGGGTCGATGCCGTCCGCCCAGACGCCCGTCTCCTGGCTCGTGCGGATGGTCACGCCGTCGATCAGCAG
>JAKPQT010000352.1 GCA_029555885.1 Chloroflexota bacterium
AGCCCTCGGGCAGGCCGGAGATGAAGTCGTGGATTTCCGCGACCCTGGCCGCGGCTTCCACGGCCTTCGCGTCGGCCGACGGGTTGGCGTATGCGATGTTGTCCCGCAGCGAGATGTTGAACAGCAGCGGGTCCTGGAGGACTATGCCGTATTGCCGCCGCAGGTCGCGAACACGCAGTTCGCGTATGTCCTCGCCGTCAATGAGAACCCGGCCGCCGGTGACGTCGTAGAACCGCAGAAGCAGCGACAGGATCGTTGACTTTCCGCACCCGGTCGGACCGATGAGCGCCACGCATTCGCCCGGGCGCACCTCGATGCTGAAGTCGCGTATGACCGGCTTCGACGGCTCGTAGTGGAATTGGACATTCTCGAACACGATGCCGCCCCTGGACCTGCTCATGCTGCGCGCCGCGGGCGCCTGGCGGATTTCCGGCGCTTCCGAAATAATGGCGAAAATGCGCTCTATGGCAACCCCGACATCCTGCATCTGGCGCGCTATGTGCGAGAAGCGCACGGCCGGCTGCAGGAGCTGCATGGTGTACGATGTGAAGACGATCACGTCGCCGTATGTCATGTTTCCGTTCAGGACCATGGCGCAGCCGAGAAAAAAAATAACGGCCCTGCCGAGGTGCTGGATGAGGGTGGCGTTGTAGGTGAACCCGGCGCCGGTGAGGGCCGCGTTCTGCTGCAGGTCGATGCTGGCCGCCAGGTGCTCCTCGAAAACGTCCTGCTCGCGGTCCTCTGCGCCGTAGGACTTAACGGTCATGACCGTGGCAAGCCTGTTCTGGAGGCCGCCCGACAGGCGGTCGAAGGACTTGCGATAGCTCCGGGACAGGTGGCGCATGATGCCCTTGCGGGAGCGGACGTTCATGATGAATGCCATGATGACCAGTAGTATGACGAGCGTCAGGCGCCAGTTCAGGATCAGCGCCACGGTGAGCGCGAAGGCCGAGCAGGCGAGGTCAGATGCGATTGTTATGGTCTGGGCCGACAGCATTTTGGCCACCGCGCCGGTATCGCCCATCAGCCTGTTGACGAGCATGCCAGCGCTGTTGCGGCCGAAAAAGCGCATGGACATCGCCAGTATGTGCCCGTAGAGGGCCGTCCGCAGGTCGAACACGAAGTGTTGCCCGATGAAGGCTATGCCCCTTGTCTGAATGATGCCGCAAACGCTTATTATGAACGGCAGCAGGAACAGGGCTGCGCCGAAGACGGGCAGGCTCCCGGTCTCGCCGCGGCCGATTACGCGGTCGATTATGGCGCGAATGATGAGCGGCGGCGTCATTACAATCAGGGAGAGACTGACGGTCAGCAGAAGCAGCCCTGCGAGCGCGCGGCGGTACGGCCTGAAGAAGCGCAGGATGCCGGCCAGGCGTGATGGTTCGCTCGGGCTCATGGCGTGTGGCGCCTTCACAGGTCGAGAAGGAAGGCCCAGATGCTGGTTCTTCCGCAATACAGAACGGCCGTGGCCGTGGTGCCGGGCG
>JAKPQT010000370.1 GCA_029555885.1 Chloroflexota bacterium
AAGGCCGGCGAGAACGCCAGGAACTCATTGAGCAGGGCCAGCGGGAGATCGAGCGCAGCAAGGAGATCGCCTTGGCCGAACTGCGGCGGACCGTGAGCGACCTGGCCGTCGAGATCTCGGGCAAGATCATCCGGGAAGCCCTGGATGAGCAGCGCCAGGAGGCGCTCGTGGACGACTTCCTGCGCGACATCGAGCGCGCCGCGCGCGAGCAGAGGCCGGGCTAGATGACCAGCGAACGCATCGCGCGACGATACGTTGCGGCCCTCTTCGGCCTCGCTCACGAGGCCGGGGTGGCCGATCAGGTCGGGGTGACGCTGCACGAGGTGCAGCAGATGTACCGGCTGCACACGCGTCTGCGCAACGCGCTGTCGGACCCGCGCCTGCCGCACGCGCAGAAGCGAGCGGTGCTGCTGCGCCTGATGGGCCCGGACGCGCCGCCCCTACTCGCGCGGTTCGCCGATCTGCTGATCGAGAAGCATCGGCTGGGCGTACTGCACCACGCGGGGACGGTCTTCGCGCGGCTGCAGGACGAAGCGGCCGGGATCCGGCACGCAGAGGTGCGCAGCGCGCTGCCGCTGTCGGACGCGCAGCACCAGCGGCTGCAGGAGGCCCTGTCAGGCCTGCTGGGGCTGCAGATCGTGCTGACCGCCAAGGTGGACCCGAGCGTGATCGCGGGGGTATCGGTGACGGTGGGGGACCTGCTGATAGACGGCAGCGTCCGCGGTCGCCTGGAGAGTCTGCGACAGGAGTTCCAGCGGACCGAGACGGTGGCGCTGGGCTGAGGACATGTAGCGGCGCGGTTCGTCGCGCCCGGGGCGTCATGAACGGCGCCGCACCGCAGTGAGGAGCAAGCCGTGCTGAAACCCGAGGAAGTCACAGGGATACTCAGGCAGGAACTGCAGGAGTACGAGTCCCGCGTGGAGATGGCGAACACCGGCACCGTGCTGGAGGTCGGCGACGGCATTGCGCGCGTGTACGGGCTGTCGGCGGCCATGTCGAACGAGTTGGTGGAGTTCCCCGGCGG
>JAKPQT010000382.1 GCA_029555885.1 Chloroflexota bacterium
CAGCAGATTGCACGCCACTTGTCGCGGTTCACATTGCGCACCATGCTGGGATCGCGCGCTGCGTCTTTGTACGGGTTGAACGTCGCCACAGTTTCCTCTCCGGCCACCAGGCCTAACAGGTCGGTCAAGCGGAGGCGCCACAAGCACCGCCGCGTTTCAGTTACTTGGTCGCGGGCGCCCCGCTTACCTTTGCGTTGGGCGTCTTGCCGCGTGCCATGGTTTCGCACTTCAGGCACAGCGGCGCCATTTGGTGCACCGGCTTGCCACGAGCCGTGAATCCCTTCCAGCGCACCATGTGCTCGCTCAGTTCCTGCGGGTAGCGCCACAGCCCGCAATGGCCGCACTGCTTCTGCCGCAGCCCGGCCTTGTGCTGCACTTCAGCCCACTCGTGCCACGCTAGGTAGCCTTCGGGTGCTTGGTCGCCGGGCTTGTAGTTCGCCTGCTCCAAGATGCAGGCCACGCGCAGCTTGCTCATTGCGGCTCCAGCTCGGCCTGCACGTTGGTCCAGAACCCGCACGTCGGGCAGCGCTGTCCGCTATCGTCGGCGGTCATCAGGCCGTGGTCGTTCGGGCACAGGCCGCTGCGGATCTTGAAGTCGCTTTCCACGTACTTGTCCAGGTCCGTCCCGGCCAAGCCTGCAATGCGGCTCTTGTCTATGCGTTCCACCATCTTCGTGTTCCTCGTTGCAGCCGCCCAACCCTTCAGTCAACCGGACCGCCTTCGGCGGACCGGTTACTTCGAACGTTAGGCCCCAGGCGGCACATGCTGCTCCAGTGGATCCAGTTCTACGGCGCGGCGCGCGTCAATCACGCGGCGCAGCGCCGCTAGAAACTCCATGCTGCTGTCGGCTGCGAACTCGCGGCACAGGCGCTCGATAAAGTGCCAGTCAGGGTGCGCGCACAGCCAGCGAAAGCGGGCCGCGTCTGCCACCACGTCTGGGTTGTCTATCGTCACGGTAATGTGTCCGTCAGCCATCGCGGCCTCCTAAAAAGGTATCTCGTCGGTTTCTTGCTTCCGGCTCAGTCGGTAGCGCACTGAGTGCAACAGCGGGTCATCGCTCTGTCGGTGGCGCTCCCACAGGTCGTAATACCGCTGCAGCAGCAACGGCGGGCGCTCGGGAAGTTCATAGATGTGCCGGCCGTAGAAGCGAGCCATCCAGTCGGCGTGCTTGTAACTCTTGCGCGTCCACCGGAATCTCTTGCGTGCCATCGTCTGTGCCTTCGTTCAACATGGGGCCTAACACGCCGGTCAAGGGCGACCGGCCCTATCGGGCCGGCGCCTTACCGGCAACGTTAGGCCCCAATACCCACCATCGGGCAGTCGCCAGTCAAGGCGGCGCTGTGCCCCTTTGGGCATGCCGCCTTGGTCCGGTCAGTGCCGCACTTGGGGCATGTCCACCCCGCCGCGCGGTCCAGCGCCTGCTGAATGGC
>JAKPQT010000415.1 GCA_029555885.1 Chloroflexota bacterium
CTCCTGCTCGCGCGTTTGAACGGCGAGGACATTCCGGCTGAGGTCCTGCAGCCCGCGCGCCTGGTGATCCGGCGCTCGTGCGGCTGCTCGGATGCCGTTGAGGGCCGCGGGCAGGCGGCCGGTTGGCCCACCGGTGAGCACGCCGAGGGTCTCGACGCGCTGACCGGCGAGCGTCGCGCGGCCGCGCTCGCGGTCCTGGCACAGGCGCTGGAGGCGGTGGACCAACCGGCCGCGCAGGCTGCGCCCCTGCTCGATGCATTCCTCGCAGAATTACAGGGCGAGCCCTCGGGCCTCTTCCTGCCGGCGTGGGATGCTCTCCTGGCGCACACCGAGGATTCCGAGCGCGAGGTGTGGGACTGGCAGGACGTACTCCTGGCGCTGCGCGAGCAGATGCTGCCGTATCTGACCGCTGACCCGGTCCGGCTGCGGCAGGCGGAAGACCTCTGGCATCACGCGCGTTCGCATGTCGGGGAACGTGCCTGGCGCGTGCAGGCCCGCGCGGGCCACTACGCCGGCCAGCAGTCCGACCGGCTCTATGCCCTCAGCCGGTCCCTGGCCCTGGCCGTGGACGTCCCCGAACTGACGGATATCCTGGCGGGCATGTTGCCCGCGTTGAACATTACCTCCTGTCATCTGGCGCTCTATGAAGAGCCGGACAACCCGGCGGGCGCCTGTCGCCTGGTGTTGGCCTACGATGAGCGCGGGCGGGCCAACCTGCCGCCGGAGGGCGTGCAGTGGTCCGCGCCGGTGCTGGCATCGGGCGGCGCATTCGGGCAGACCGCGTCCCGCCAGAGCATCGTGGTCGAGCCGCTGTACTACCGGGACGAGCCGCTCGGCTTCATCATGCTGGACGGCAGCCGGAGCGAGGGCCAGGTCTACCGCGTCATCCAGGAGCAGGTGAGCAGCGCGCTCAAGAGCGTGCGGCTGCTGGAGGAGAACCGGCGGCTGTATCTGGCCGCGCTGGATGGGCAGCAGGCTGCGCAAGACCGGCAGCGCCTGGCCGAAGAAGCCAATCGTCTGAAGAGCCGTTTCCTCTCGATGGTGAGCCACGAGCTGCGTACGCCCCTGATCCTGCTGGAGGGACTGAGCGAGATGATGCTGCGCGAGGGGAACGGCGACCGGCCGCCGCTGCCGGCCTCGTACCGGCAGGACCTCGCGCGCATTCGCGCCACCTCGCAGCAGCTCAGCGGGCTGGTGCGCGACGTGCTCGACCTCTCGCGCAGCCAGATGGGGCAGTTGCGGCTGGCCGTCACGCCAGTGGACCTGGCCAGCGTGTTGCAGCCGGCGCTGCTCATGGGTGAACAGATGGCGTTCGGCAAGGGCCTGGACTGGCATGTGGAGATTGCGCCGGGCCTGCCCCTGGTCAACGGCGATGCGGCCCGGCTGCGGGAGGTGACGCTCAATCTCATCGCCAACGCAGTCAAGTTCACCGCGCGCGGGGAAGTGCGCGTGCGCCTCGAAGCGTCCGACGGCACGGCCACCGTTTCTGTCAGCGATACAGGCCTCGGCGTGCCGCGCGATGAGCAGCAGGCCATCTTCGATGAGTTCCGCCAGTCCGAACGCACGGCCACGCGCGGCTTCGGCGGGCTGGGGGTGGGGTTGGCTATCTGCCGCCAGATCATCCAACTGCACGGTGGGTCCATCGGCGTGCATTCGTCCGGCCAGGAAGAAGGCGGCTCGCGCTTCTACTTCACCCTGCCGGCGCTGCACGCGAGCGCCGGCGCTGAACCGGCGGAGACGGCGGCCTGGGATGGCAGCACGGTGGTGCTTCTGGTCGAGCAGGCCGACAACGCCGCGCTGCTGCGCTCCCACCTGGAACAGCAGGGTTACGCCGTTGACGTCCTGGCCGTTGCTGAGGCCGGCGACTGGCTGGCCCGCCTCAGCGCCACCCCGCCGGGCGCTGTGATTCTGGACCTCCAGCCGGCGTGGGAGTATGGCTGGCGGCTGGTGGACGCGCTGCGACACAACCAGACCACACAGGGCGTGCCCATCCTGCTCTATTCGCTGCTGGCTGAGCGTAACGAGGGCGCAGTGCTGGCCGTAGACTACCTGGCGAAGCCCATGGGCGCGGCCGCGCTGACCCAGGCGCTGCAGAACCTCGGTGTGGCGACCTCGCAGCCAGCGGAGAATGCGGCCATCCTGGTCGTGGACGACGACCCGGAGATTCGGGCCCTGCACGGCGACCTGGTCCGCACCCATTTCCCCAACTGCCGGATTCTGCTGGCCGCGAACGGGCGGCAGGCGTTGGAGCTGCTCGAAGGCGGCGCACGCCCGTTGTTCGTCCTCCTGGACCTCATGATGCCGGAGCTGGATGGCGTCGGCGTGCTTGAGGCGATGCAGCGCAGTGCGCAGCTGCGGGACATCCCCGTCATCGTGCTGACGGCCCAGTGCCTGTCGGATGAAGACCTGGCCCGCCTGAATCGCGGGGTGGGCGCGATCCTGCAGAAGGGCGTCTTCTCCACGGACGAGACGCTGGCCCACATTGAGCGGGCGCTGGCGCGCAACCGGCGGCTGGGCAGCGAGTCGCAACGGCTGGTGCGCAAGGTGATGGCCTATATGCACGCCCATTACGCACAAGACCTGACGCGCAGCCAGCTCGCGCAGTACGCTGGCTTGAGCGAACGCCACCTGGCACGCTGCTTTGCTGCTGAGGTGGGGCTTTCGCCCATGGATTACCTCAACCGCTACCGCATCGCGCAGGCGCGGCGCCTGCTGGACGAGAGCGACGCCGGCATTGCGCAGGTGATGGAGGCTGTCGGCTTCGGCGACAGCAGCTACTTCGCCCGCATCTTCCGCCGCGAGACCGGCATGTCGCCCCGCGCTTATCGCGGCCGCAAAGCCACCCCCGGCCCAGCCCCCCTCAATCTGTCCTAATCGTCCTGAAAGTAGTCCCAATCGAACAAGACACCGTATTACATCTGGGGGTATCATAATCGCGCGAGACTCGTCTGCCGCACTCTCTTCTGAGAGACTGTTTGAAAAGATGCCTGGCAACTGAAGTCACGGCTACCGTTACAAAGTCTCCCTGCGGAGACTTCTGCTGCTGAGACGTGAGTTCCCTTCGATAACGCAACCTGAACGCAAGGTTACGCTCGTAGTGCCGTTGCACGCGAGGATGAGCCCGATGACGCAGGCTGTCACTCCAGAGACCGTGGTGATTGCAAGAACCGCGTTGATCGCAGTCGAGGACCCGAACATCCTCTATCTGCTCCAGCGTTACGCTGAGGAGAGCGGTTTTGAGACGGCCACTGCGCACGCGAGCATGGAAGTCCTCGGCCGGGCCATGCGCCTGCACCCGGCCTTCATCATCCTGGATGGCGCGCTGCCCGAAGCCGCTGGCCGGAAGCTGCTGTCCCGCCTGCAGGCGCACGCCGACACCTGCACCATTCCGGTCATTCTCTACATCAGCCCGGACGAGCCAGCCGCCCCCTGGACGGCAGGGGCTGCCGGGTGTCTGCCGAAATCGGTCAAGTACGCGGATTTCCTGACCATGCTGGCACACATCGGCGTGTTGCATGGCAACCATGTGGGCGGCGGCTGCGTGGCAGACGATACAGTCACCGGCGCCCCTGACATTTGAGAACAGGATGCCTCTCATGTCCGAGCAACTGAGCGAGCGCCCCAAGCTCCTCGAAGTCGTCGATCTGAAGAAACATTTCCCCATCAAGCGCGGGTTCCTCTTCGCGAGGGAGGTCGGCGCGGTCAAAGCGGTCGACGGCGTGAGCTTCTTCATCCGCGAGGGCGAAACCCTGGGGCTGGTCGGCGAGAGCGGCTGCGGGAAGACGACGATTGGCCGGCTCATTCTGCGCGCCTACGACCCGACCGCCGGCCAGATCTGGTTCCAGGATCGCCGCAGGGGGCGGGTGGATGTCGCCCGGATGAATGAGGGCGAGCTGCGCGAGCTGCGCCAGAACATGCAGCTCATCTTCCAGGACCCCTACTCCTCGCTCAATCCGCGCATGACGCTGCTCGAAATCGTCGGCGAGCCGTTGCGCAACCACGGGATTGCCAAAGGCAGCGAACTCAAGGAGCGCGTGGCCGAGCTGCTCAAGGTCGTCGGCCTGCGGCCGGAGTACATGACCCGTTATCCGCACGCGTTCAGCGGCGGGCAGCGCCAGCGCATCGGCGTGGCGCGGGCGCTCGCGCTGCATCCCCAGCTCGTCGTCTGCGACGAGCCCGTGTCGGCCCTGGATGTCTCCGTCCAGGCGCAGATTCTGAACCTGCTGCAATCCCTGCAGGGCGACTTCGGCCTGACGTACCTGTTCATCTCGCATGACCTGAGCGTGGTCGAGCACATCAGCGACCGCGTCGCCGTGATGTACGTGGGGAAGCTTGTGGAGAGTGCCACCACGACCGAACTCTTCCTGGCGCCCCGCCACCCTTACACCGAGGCCCTGCTCTCCTCGGTGCCCAAGCCGGACCCCCGTGTCCGCACCGAGGCTGTGCCATTGACGGGTGAAGTAGCCGACCCGGCACATCCACCCAGCGGCTGCTATTTCCATCCGCGTTGCAGGTATTGCATCGACCGGTGTACCGCCGAGGAACCGGCCTTGCGTGAGATCACGCCTGACCATTTTGTCAGTTGTCACCGGGCCGAAGAACTGCGCTTGCTCGGTGTGGCTGGCCTGGCGTAGCCGGGACTATTTGCGACGCACGCTGTTGGCGCAACGTTTCATTTTCAAGGAGGAAGTTAGGCAATGAAACAGCGAATGATCACACGACGTGAGTTCCTGCGGCTGTCTGCAATGGGCGCCGTAGGAGCAGCGGCGGCGGCCTGCGGCGGGCAGCAGGCGCCGGCCCCTGCCACGTCCGTCCCGGCTGCACCCGCAGCCGAACCGACCGCCGCACCTGCGGCTGAACCAACCGCCGTCCCGCCGACGGCCGTCCCCGAGGCCGTCAAGGCCACCGAAGCGCCCGCGGCTGTGGCCGGCAAGTATCAGGAAGCGCCCATGCTGGCCGAACTGGTCCAGGCGGGCTCGCTTCCGCCGGTCGATGAGCGGCTGCCGATCAACCCCGCCATCATGGAGAGCTATGAGGGCATCGGCAACTACGGCGGCAACTGGCGCCGCGGCTTCAAGGGCGTGTCCGACCGCTGGGGGCCGACCAAGCTGGTGGACCGCAACTGGGCCTGGTTCGACAAGGATCTCAACCTCCAGCCGCGCCTGATGGAGTCCTGGCAGGTCTCGGACGATGGCCGCGAGTGGACCATCAAGCTGCGCGAGGGCACCAAGTGGTCCGACGGCACCGAATTCACCACGGACGACTTCGCGTTCTGGTACGAACACGAACTGCAGAATAAGAAGATCAACCCCAGTCTGCCCACCGTGTGGCGCTCGGATGCCGAGACGCCGGTCGAGTTCACTGCGGTCGACAAGTACACGGCCAAGTTCGTCTTCACGAAGCCCAAGCCGATGCTGATCTACTACAACACGCGCGGCGGCATGGGCGGGCCGATGACCCCCAGCCACTACATGAGGAAGTTCCACGAGGACACCACCGATGACAAGGCAGCGGTGGACGCCGAGATCAAGGAGCGCGGCTACGACAGTTGGGAGCGTTACTACGTCGACTACAAGTCGTGGTGGTACATGAATCCCGAGAAGCCGGTCCTGAGCCCCTGGCTCGCAAAGGGTGAGCTCTCCACCGAGCTCTTCATCATGGAGCGCAACCCCTACTTCTTCGCCGTGGACCCGGAAGGCAAACAACTGCCCTATATCGACACCGTCACGCATCGCCTGTTCGAGTCGGATGAGGTGCTCAACCTGTGGCTGACCAACGGCGAGATCGACATGCAATACCGCCACCTCAACCTTGCCAACCTGGCGCTGTACAAGAGCGGCGAGGAGAAGGGCGACTACAAGGTCGTGCTGAGCGTCAACGCGGGCCACGTCGCGATGCAGATCAATCATAGCTGCAAGAACCCGCTGCTCTACGAGCTGTTCAATGACCTGAAGGTGCGGCAGGCCATGTCCTCGGCGATCAACCGCGAGGAAATCAACGAGCTGGTCTACAACGGCATGCTCAAGCCGCGGCAGTACAGCCCGCTGCCCATGTCGCCGCAGTACTACGAGAAGGCCGAGAAGGCCTGGATCGAGTATGACCCCGACCTGGCAAACCAGTTGATGGATGAGGCCGGCTACACCGAGAAGGATGCGCAGGGCTTCCGCCTCTTCAAGGACGGCAGCGGCCCGATCACCTTCATCATCGAAGGCACGGATCAGACCGGCACGCCCACAGAGGATGCGGTTTTGCTCGTGAGCGGCTATCTCGAGAAGATCGGCATCAAGGCCAGCTACAAGTACTCCGAGCGCGCGCTGTACACTCAGCACTACGAGGCCAACGAGATCGAGGCGGCCTGGTGGGGCGGCGACCGCACGGTGCTGCCGCTGGTGCCGGAGGCCATCATCTTCCGCGGCGTCCAGCCGGACCGGCCGTGGTGTCCTGGCTGGGGTTACTTCTACACCGACCCGACCAACCCCGCCGCGATCGAGCCGCCTGCGGGCCACTGGATCTGGGACATCTGGAAGATCTGGGACGAGGAGATCGTCGTCGAAGTCGACCCCGACAAGCAGACGGCGGCCTTCAAGAAGATCCTGGACATCTGGGCCGAGCAGCTGCCCATGATCGGGGTCCTGGGCGAGCAGCCGACGCCGACCGTTGTCAAGAACGGCTTCAAGGGCTATCCGGCCGGTATGCCGAACGATGACACCACCGGTGACGAGCAGTTCTGCCAGAGCGAGACGTACTACTGGGACGATCCGACGAAGCAT
>JAKPQT010000418.1 GCA_029555885.1 Chloroflexota bacterium
GCCGCCGACGTCTGCGCGGCGCTCTGCAAGCGGTTCAACATCCCGGCCGGCAAAATCTTCGGGCACCGGGACTTCGCGGACAAGTCCTGCCCTGGGACGGCGATTGACATGGCCGCGTTTCGGAAGTCCGTGGCGGCCACCGGCGCTTCCCCAGCGCCGCAACCATCGCCCACCGCGAAGACAATCAAGCTCGTGGACCTCATGACCGGGAAGACGCTCGCGGAGGTCGCGCCTGATCTTGCTGCGCTGATTGTGACTCACAAGCCCGCGCCCAATGGCGACCACCGGGCGGACCAGGCAAAGCTCTACCTCGCGAAACGCTGACGCACCCACATTGCCAGCCACAGAGCGGCGGAGGTCACTCCGATGGGCAGGTAACGCCGTGCCGCACGCGCACGCAATCATGGTGCCCGTGACCGCAACTCCTCGGAGTTGCATTTGCGGGCACCAAGTTCTAACTCAACATCCGGCAAGACCCCTCCACTGTGCACCACCCGCAGCACCCCGCCCGGATGCACCTCCACCCTGGCGAACACAGCAGTCAGCGCCGCTAACTGCGTGTCCGCGCTGGCCCTCTGCAATGCCCGCAGCACCCCACGCTTACCCAGTTCCCGCAGCGCCTCCGCAATCGCGTCCCCCGCGTCCTGCGCGGCCGCGTCCAGGCGCGCCTGCAGTTGCTCACGTTCGGCCATGAGCGGCTGATTGACCGCCGCGAGAGCTTCGTAACTCAGCAGCCCGCCCGCGAACGCCTGCGCATTGCGCGCCAGGGAGCCGCGCGTGCGCGTACACGTCGAGCTTGACGCGGAGATCGTGGAGCAGCTCGACGCGCAGGCTGCGCAGACCGGCAGGCCGCGCTGGGCTATCGTGCAGGAGGCACTGGTGTCATACTGGCGCGGGCGGTAGCCTGCACCATTGCCAGCGCGATTGTACTTTGGTTATTTCTGCGCGGGCGGGTGAAAAAAGCGGTGCAAGTGTATTGACAATGTACCGCGCCTGTGGTATGATACGTTCATAGTCAAGCAGCGAACACAACCAACCGGAGGCGGCAACCATGACAATCACCGAGTACAGGCAGATCGAGAAGCAAGCAGACGAAGCGATCAACGCACTCCGGCAGGCCACCGCGAATAACGCTGTAACGCCCGAGGCTATCGCGGAGGCGGAGGCGCTTGTCGCCCAGCTCGAACAAGCAGAGGCAGCCCTGAGCTTCGGCGACGTGCTGCAGATAGAGTGGGAACGCAGGCAGGCAGCCAACGTGTATATCACCACAAAGAGCGGCGCGGTAGTCATTCCGATGCCCGCCTAAGCCCACCGAAGAGCCGGTGAGACCCCGGCGAAACCCTGAGAAGGGTCTGGGCAAACCACAGGAGGCGCATCATGTACCTCGACCAGCTCACCCAGAAGCTCAACGCGCTCTACAGCCAGTCAGAAGACTGGGCTTGGCAGCAGGCTTGCTACAATATCGGTTGGGCCTGCGCGACGTGCCGCGTCAGCGGTCTGGTTGAGAAGGCCATCGCGGAGTGCAGTGACCTGGCAGGTCTTGTCGCCGATGTCTCCGTTTCCTGCGCTCTGCCCTGCGACGTGCCGCAGTTCCTCAATGCCCGTTTCGCAGCGTAACACATTCAGGAGGCCGATCATGACTGACCAGCGAGCACCAGGCAGGCCGCGCACCAGGGAGAGCCGTGTGCGGCTGCACCTGGAGATTGACGCGGAGATCGCGGAGCAGCTTGACCAACAGGCCGCGGAGACCGGCAAGCCGCGCTGGCAGATCGTGCAGGAGGCACTGGCAGCGTACTGGTGCGGGCGTGGGAATACCTGCTGAAAAAAGGTGCCGAATGGAGAAAAAAACGGGCTCAATGTATTGACAATGTACCGCGTTCGTGGTATACTGGTGTCATAGTCAAGCAGCGAACACAATCAACCGGAGGCGAGAGAGATGACGAAGACCACCACCAAAGGCCAGAAGCTGCAGATCGAGACCACAACAAGCAATGGCGAGATCATGGTCAACGCAAAGCTCGACGGCAAGTACATCGGCAGCGGGAACGCGACGATCAAGCAGATCACCAGCGGCACCTGGCCGGCGGGGGTCACCAAGGCCGTGCGCATCATTCTCGCGGGGAGCCAGAAGCACGCCGACCTCGGCCTGACAGACGATGAGGCGCAGGAGCTGCAGGAGGAGATCAATGCGGCGCAGGCAGAGTTCGCGGCTCGCCCGGGGCAGGTCTCGCCGGAGCCGGTGGCCTACACCCCCGCGGAAGTGGCCGGAACCGCAATCAGCCAGCCGCGCCCGGAATGGTACGCTCGGCGCAACGGCCCGGGGCGCGACGAGATCGACAACCAGTAACCCACTGATGAGGCTCCCGGCGGGGAGCCGAAACCGGGGCAACCCGGTCTGGGGCACAACTACCAACCGGAGGCGAGAGAGATGGCACGCACAGCCTACATCGCACAGTGCAACTTTCAGGGTGGCTCGACCGTCGCCTACGCCGCTGGCCGCACGTACACCGTGAACCCGGAGGAGGCCACGAGGTATTCCGAGCGCAGGGCGCGGGAAGTCGTCGCCAGGCTGCGCGAGGCTTGGCCCGAGGAAAACTGGCGAATGGTGCCAGTCGAAGCCGCCGATGGGCAGCCCTCGCAGTACGTGATGCGGGTGAGCGATGGGAAGTCTCTGATGCCCGATGGAACTTGGGCCTAGACCCGGCCCCGGTCGCCTCTCGGGGCGACTGGGAGCGGGCCTGACCCGCCATTCTGATCGCGAGGAGTGAGCATGATGGCCAAAAACGCGAAGCCGAAGGTCAAGTGCCCCGCCTGCGGGCGCATCACGAAGAAAGCATACGCGCTTGACGGTCGGTGCAAGACCTGTTTCCAGAACACGCGGTACGCCTGACCCGGCCCCGGTGCCGCCTATTGCGGCACTGGGAGCGGGCCAGACGTACCAATCAGCGGCATAGCCGCGCAGGGAGGAACACACAATGACGATCACCAAGCCGTTCCGCAGTCTGCAGGTCGCGACCGGGGCCGCACTCCGCGAGGGCCGCCAGCCGTCGCACGACGGAGAGTATATTATGCTCTACATC
>JAKPQT010000429.1 GCA_029555885.1 Chloroflexota bacterium
CTGCTGCTGCGCACGCCAGGCAACTTCAACACGGTCGAGGATGTGGCGAACCTCCAGGTCTCCACGGCGCTGGGTGCAGTGCGCGTGGGCGACCTCGCGACCGTGCAGGACGGCTGGAAGGAACAGGACACCTACAGCCGCCTCGACGGCCAGGAGGCCGTCATCATCTCCGTGCGCAAGCAGTCGGGCACGAACACGGTGCAGGTGGCCGAGCGCGTGAAGGAGGCGCTGGACGAAATCGCCGCGGCGCGGCCCGACCTCAACCTCGTGCCCGTGCAGGACCAGTCGGTCTTCGTCCGCCAGAGCTTCGACGATGCGATGCAGGAGCTGCTGATCGGCGCGGTCGCGGCGTCGTTGATCGTGCTGGTGTTCTTCCGCAACCTGCGCAACACCCTCGTCACGGTCGCGGGCCTGCCCATCATCCTGCTGGGGACCTTCGCCGCCATGAACGCGCAGGGCATGACGCTCAACATCGTCTCCCTGATGGCCCTGTCGCTGTCGGTCGGCCTCATCATCGACGATGCGATTGTGGTGCGCGAGAACGTGTTCCGCCACATGGAGATGGGCAAGACGCCGCACGACGCGGCTATCGACGGCACGGCGGAGGTCGCTATGCCCGTGGTCGCGATGTCACTGACCATCGTGTCGGTCTTCCTGCCCATCGCGTTTGTCGGCGGGCTGATCGGCAAGTTCCTCAATTCCTTCGGCCTGGTAGTCAGCATCGCGGTCCTCATCTCGCTGGTGGAGGCGCTGACCTTCGCGCCGATGCTCTCCGCCTATCTGTTCAAGCAGCAGAAGCCCAAAATCGCGCCGGACGCCGGGCCGGAAGCGCACGCGTCCCTGGGCTGGCTTGAACGTGCCTACCTGCGGGTGCTGGGCTGGACGCTGCGCCACCGGTTCATCACCGTCGCGCTGGGCATCGTGGTGCTCGCGGTCAGCCTCTACGGCGCCACCTTCCTCAAGCAGACCTTCCTGCCTGCGGTTGACCAGGGTACCGCCGATGTCTCGATCCTGCTGCCGCCGGGCGGGTCGCTGGCGCAGACCGATGCGGAGGCGCGTAAGCTGGAGGCCCAATTGCTCACCATGAACGGGGTCACTTCGGTGCTGACCACGGTGGGCGGCACGGGCACGCCGGAGACCGCGTACTTCAACGTCAGGCTGGCGCCGGGCTATGCCGTGGGGGACTTCGTCAGCCAGGCCCGCAGCCAGTTGGCGGCTGTGCCGGGCCTGTCCATCAGCGGGGGCAGCTTCGTGTCGATGGCGAGCGGCGGCAGCTCCATCCTGGGCAAGCCCATCCAAATCACGCTCCAGACCGTTGGGGATGACGCGGCGCTCAATGCGTTCGGCGTCGAGCTGGCGGAGCGACTGAAGAGCGTGCCCGGCCTGGTGGACGTGGATGTCTCCTACCGGCCCGGCAAGCCGGAGGTCCTGCTGGTGGTCGACCGGCGCAAGGCCGCCGACCTGGGCATCAACATCGGTACGGTCGGCAGCACCATCCGCACCCTGGTGGAAGGCGCGGAGGTTGCCACGTTCCGGGGCGAGGGCGTCGAGGCCGACATCCGGGTGCAGCTCCAGCCGGCAGACCGCACGCGGCTCGACCAGATCCTCGAGCTGGAAGTGCCGACGGAACGCGGATTCATTCCGCTGCGCCAGATTGCGCATCTTGAGGAAGCGAGCGGCCCGACGGAGATCAACCGCATCGACCGGCAGGCCGCGGTCATCATCGGCGGCGACACCTACGGCCGGGTGCAGGATGACGTGGTGGCCGACATCAACGCACTGCTGGCGCAGACGGCCCTGCCGGACGGCGTGACGTGGGAGTTCACCGGCGAGCTGGAACTGATGAGCCAGTCCTTCGCCTCGCTGACCACCGCCATGCTGCTGGCCGTTGTCTTCGTCTACATGGTACTGGCGTCGCAGTTCGGCTCGTTCATCCAGCCGCTCGTCATCATGCTGGCGCTGCCGCTGGCCGCGATCGGCGGGCTGCTCTCGCTGCTCGTCTTCAACCGGCCGCTGGACATGACCGCAATGATCGGCCTGATCCTGCTGTTCGGCCTGGTGACCAAGAACTCGATCCTGCTCGTGGACCTGACCAACAAGTTCCGGCGGCAGCGGGGCATGGACATCACGACGGCCCTGCGGACCGCCGGTCCGATCCGCCTGCGGCCGATCCTGATGACGACTCTCGCGCTGATCCTGGGCATGTTGCCGGTCGCGGTCGGGCTGGGCACGGGCAGCGCGTTCCGCCAGCCGATGGCGCTCACCGTCATCGGCGGGTTGATTACCTCCACGATCCTGACCCTGCTGCTCGTGCCCACGGCCTATAGCCTGGTGGAGGGCGGGCTGGTCCGGCTGCAGCGGTCACAGGAAGCGCGGGCCGCTGCGAAGGCGGCACGGGAGGCTGCGAAGCAGCGCGCGAAGGAGGTCCCGGCCGCGTAGGTTCGTAGTAGGCGCTTTAGCGCCTGCTCGCACCTCGGGCGCTGAAGCGCCCACTACGAACAAAACAGAAACAAGGGTATTGACTCCCGGTCGGCTTTGTGCAATAGTATGTTCAGGCAGCGCGCGATGCGGCGCTGTTGGGCAGCACAGCGCGAGTTGACTGGGAGTCTTGCATCATGGACGACGGAACGACCGGGGATAGCGCCCAACCTTCTGCCGACCTTGAGATGGCCTTTATCCGCGAATATCTGCATGCGCATATGCCGGCGCACCCGCTTACGCCGGAAGAAGAGAAGCGCCGGTGGCGCGATGCCATGCTGTACGCTTCGCTCAAGATGGAGGAAGTCATGTCGCGCGCACACCTGATGAAGGGGCTGCACGACCGGCATGGGGGGTGAGGGATAAAATCCTACCTCACCCACGGCGGCGTGTCGGACAATAGCCGCTCGAACTCCGCGATCAGCGCGGCCTCGTATGCGCCCGCATACGTGCCGTCGAGGAATCGCTCCGACGCCTCGTCATGAAACCGCTGCCACGACAGCTCCTCCGCCCCCGGATGGATGGGATAGAACAGCGCCCCTGCCGCATGCGCGGCGTCCCGGTCACCCGGCGCATCCCCGATCATCAGGACGTGGTGCTCAGGATATTTCCCCTTCGCCGCATATTCGAGGTGCTGCCGCTTCGTGCCCATGTCCTGCCCGGCCATGACGGCCATGTACTGCGCCAGGCCGTGCTCGCCCCACTCGCGCTGCAGCGCGTCCGAGGCCGTCGTCGAAATCACCATCAGGTCGGCCCGGTCGTGCAGCCGCTGCAGGCTCTCGCGCACCAGCGGGAACGGCGGCACGTTGCGCACGGTCGCTGCAACCGCCGCATCGATGGCCCGCGTCCACTCCAGCCCGCGCCACAGCTCCTCGTCGCCATGCCCAGAGCCGATGTACGCCTTCAGCCCCGCCTCGCTCGGCGGATAGCCCGAGGCCAGGAACTCCCGGATGGCCTTACCCTCGGGCAGTTGCACCCCCCGCGCGCTGACCTCCGGCCGCTGGGCGAGCAGCTCGAACACCTTCACCAGCGCGGGCCAGCGGTTGGCCCCACGCCATTTGGAATACAGATTCACCCATTCCGCCGTCTCGCGCGCATACTTGGAGATCGGCTGCAGGCCCCACACCCGGATCGTGCTAGGGGTGAAGCATTCCTTCTGCTTCAGCTCCATCGCGTCGAACGCGCAGCCGTCCGAGTCGATGCCCACGAAGAAGGCATGGCGGGGCCGGAAGTCGATCAGCACCTGCGCCGCCGGGGGGATTTTGCTCATGGCTCGTCTCCTCGTTCGCTGGTCTGGGAGATACTCTGGGCCATGATACGGCAGCCGGGGCTTCACGGACGCTTCATGCGGCAGCGATGGGGCTGCGGGCGAGAGCGTGAGCCGGTCGGTGGCGGGTGTGCGGCGGGCGGGCGGCAGCACGGGCGGCTGCGCCGCCGGTAGCTCGGTCCCGTGGAGTATCTGCTTATACAGGAGTTGGGTCGCCTGCGACGGGTCCACGCCCAGCTCGCGGCGCAGGGCCGTCGCACAGGCGTGATACGTGCGCAGCGCGGTGGCCCGGTCGCCGGTCAGCATCTGCAGGCGAATCAGCGTGCGGCTGTAGGCCTCGGACAGGGGCTCCTCGCGCACCAGCCGTTCTGCATAGCCGAGCGCCGCCCCATAGTTGCAGTCCGCCTCCTGCTGCTGCACGACCTGCTCCAGCGCGGCGAGATACAACCGGCGCAGGCGTTCCCGCTCCGGCACGATCCAGTCACCGTAGCAGTCCGGCAGCAGGTCCCCACGATACAGCTCGACCGCAGCCCGTAATGCGCCCGTCTGGATAGCCGCCTCGAAGTCCT
>JAKPQT010000433.1 GCA_029555885.1 Chloroflexota bacterium
GATGCCGACCAGCGCACCGCCCTCCACCACCGGCAGGCCGCCGATCTTATGGTCGGCCATCACGGCGGCCGCCTCTTCGATGGGCGTATCTGCCGTCACCGAGATGACTGGGCTGGACATCACCTGCTTGATGGTGAGCCGGGCGAGCAGATAGTGCAGCTCGTAGACGCTCAGCGAGGTCGCGGGGGAAGGTGCGGCATGGAGCAGGTCCTTGTCGGACACGATGCCGACCATCTTCCCGCTGCTGTCGAGCACGGGCAGACGGCGCACGCGACGCTCGCGCATCAGGTGGATGCCATCGTCGATGCTGGCCGTCTCAAGGATCGTCACAGGGTTGCGCGTCATGCGCTCACCAACAAGCATGGTCTACCTCCTCAAAATAACCGTATACTCAGGGCTCACAGAACAGCGACTTCCCTCGGTGTAGGGCGGATTGGCCATCCGCCCTATGGCACCTGATCCTTTTCGACCCTAACCGCTGAACGCGCCGCCGATAGCAGCCACGCCGATGCCGAGGCCGGCCAGGATCGCACCGAGAATCCCCACGATTACAATCACGATGATGCCCGAGACCACAACCGTCAGGGCCGCGTTCGTGTCATCCTGATCGAGCGACTGCCGGATGGCGACGAAGCCGGCCGCAATCGACCAGAGCCAGGCCACGATGCCGATCAGCCAGCCGACGCACGGGATGGCGCTCAGGATGTTCAGCACTTGCGGCGCGTAGGCGAACCCGAACGCGCGCTGCACCTCACCGAAATCGCCCGTGCCCTTGAAGAACCGCGTGCCGATATACTGCGCAATGAAGACCCATAGGTAGTAGCCCACGACCGCCAGAAGCAGGCCGCCAATGAAGCCCAGAATCGCTGCGAGGATGCCGTTGCCAGCAACCAACTGGCCGAGGAAGTTGCCGAATGCACCGATGGCCGAGACCAGGATGACGACTGCCAGGGCATCCTGGGTGTAGCTGGTGTCGTGCTCCACCTCTTCATAGAAGGACTTGTCGAGGCGAGCGGCGCGAATCATGCCATTGATGATGCGATTGAAGTCCACGTGATCCTCCTGATGAGCTGGCGTGACAAGTAGGTAAGGTTCATAAGTGGAGATTACGAACGTGGCTTACTTTTCTTGCGCGTGGCGCCTCCTTTCGGGACCCGCTTCTTGGGCAGCGCATAACCCAACCGGCGCAGTTCTTCCTCGTTCTTGCGCCACTTGGGCCGCACCTTGACCCATAGGTCCAGATAGACCCGCGTCTCCAGCAACTCCTCGATCTGCTGGCGCGCCGCCTGGCCGATCCGCTTGATCATCGCGCCTTCCTTGCCCAACACGATGCTCTTCTGGGAGTCGCGCTCGACAAAGACGACCGCGGAAATGTAGGTGATGCCCTCCTCGCGCTCGGTGAACTCGTTGACGAACACGGCAATCGAGTGGGGAACCTCGTCGCGCAGGTTGAGCAACACCTGTTCGCGCACCAGCTCGCCGGCCATGAAGCGCACCTGCTGATCGGTAACTTGATCTTCGGGATAGAACGGCGGACTGAACGGCAGCAGGCTCGCAATATCGGCCACCAGCGCATCCAGGCCGCTGCCCTCCAGCGCGGAGACGAAGTGTGTGCGCGCGTGCGGGGCCAGCGCCTGATAGGCGGCGGCGCGCTGCATGCGCTGCTCCCCTTCCGGCAGCCGGTCGCACTTGTTCAACACCAGCACCTGCGCTATGGCGGGGCCGGGGTCAGCCAGCAGCGCGGCCACCTGGCGGTCCTCATCGTTCGGCGGTGCAGTGATGTCCGCAACCCACACGACCACATCCGCATCCGGCAGCGCGGCGCGCGCAGTCTCGACCATGACCTCACCCAGCTTATGTAAAGGTACATGGATGCCCGGCGTGTCGAAGAACACAATCTGCACACCCGGCTGCGTCAGGATGCCGAGAAGCCGATTGCGCGTGGTCTGCGGCTTGGGCGAGACAATGGCAATCTTCTGGCCGAGCAGCGCGTTGATGAGCGTGGACTTGCCCACGTTGGGCCGGCCGATGACCGCGACGAACCCCGCGCGGTGGTCAGCCGGGATGTCGAGGAGACTATGCCCAATCAGGTCCTCGTTAAAGCCCATATCCATTACCCCCAAAAGAGCATCCTGAGCGGGTGGACGGCGGAATCTTCCCAACGAGTTGCCGCCAGTCGAAGGATGCAAGCGATTGGCATCGCTCGGGGATCTTTCGACTTCATCCCGCCTGCTCTTCGACTGCGCTGCGCTCCGCTCAGAGTGCGGTCGGGACTCCGCTTAGGGTGCCGCCGCGACACTTTACCTGTAATCAACCCCCACCCTGAACGGATTGAAGTCCGTGTGGCGGTCGTAGAAATCTTCCTGCTCGGCCCGTTTCAGCGCGGCAACCACGCGATACGTCAGTGGCGTGAACAGCACCTCGATGCCGACCTTGAAGATGTAGTTGGCAGCGATGATGCTGGCAGCGGCGCTCCACGGGAACACGCCCAGCGCACTCGCGATGACCACGAACAGGATCGTGTCGATCCCCTGCCCTGCCAGGGTGGAGCCGATGGTGCGCACCCATAGATAGCGCCCGCTCGTCAGCACCTTCACGCGTGCCAGGATATACGAGTTCGTGAACTCCCCGGCAAAGTACGCCACGAGGCTGGCGACGATGATGCCGCCGCTGCTGACCCCGCCGAGGATCGCATCGTACGCGGCCTGTCCCGCTGCCGCCTGCCAGGCCGCCTCGCCGGGCAACCGCCCGACGAGCCAGAGCGTGCCGCTCATCAGCGCGGACATCGCGAATCCGGCCCAGATGACGCGGCGGCCGCGTGCAAAGCCGTACACCTCGGTCAGCACATCCCCGAAGATGTAGCTGATCGGAAAAAGCAGCGTGCCGCCATCGAAGGCCAGCGGCAGGTTGACCAGGGGCAGCGTCACGCCCCAATCGACGATCTTGGCCGACGAGGCGATGTTGCTGATCAGCAGCACCGCCACGAACAGCGCCATGATGAGGTCATAGTAACGGTAAGCACGAAGGACGGGCTGGAAGCTGAAAGCCGGAAGCTGTGAGACCGGCGCAGGCCTACTCTCGCCTGATATGTCTGCCTCAGCTTTCATCCCCGGTCTTTCGGCCTTTGTCATTCGTAATTCATCACTCGTAATTCGCCAGCCGTTCTTCCAGCGCGCACACCTGGTCATGCATCCGCTGCGGCACGCGCACGCCGAACTGGGCGAAATGCCGCTGGATGTCCGGGACCTCGCTGCGCCACGCCGCGACGTCCACCCGCAGCAGTTCCTTGAGGTACTCTGCGGATACGCTCAACCCGCTCAGGTCCAGGTCCTCCGACCGCGGCAGGTAGCCGATGGCCGTCTCCTGCGCGCCCGCCCGGCCCTCGATACGCTCGCACATCCACTTGAGGACGCGGCTGTTCTCGCCGTAGCCCGGCCACAGCCACTTGCCCTCCGGCGACTTGCGGAACCAGTTGACGTAGAAGATGCGTGGGGCCTTGTCGCCGAGACGGTCGCCCATGTCCAGCCAGTGCTGGAAGTAATCTGCCATGTTGTAGCCGCAGAACGGCTGCATCGCAAACGGGTCCCGGCGCAGCGCGCCTACCGCGCCAATGTTCGCCGCGGTGGTCTCGGACGAGGCCGTTGCGCCCATGAACACGCCGTGATCCCAGTTGAAGGCCTCCGTGACCAGCGGCACCACGCCTGCGCGCCGCCCGCCGAAGACGAAGATATCGATTGGCACGCCCTCGGGGTTCTCCCAGTCCGGGCTGATGACGGGGCATTGCGAGGCGGGTGCGGTGAAGCGGGCATTGGGATGCGCCGCCGGGACCGTACTCTCCGGCGTCCAGTCGCGGCCCTTCCAGTCCACGGTATGCTCCGGCGTGGGCACGCCCATCCCTTCCCACCAGACATCGCCGTCATCGGTCAGCGCGCAGTTGGTGAAGATGACGTTCTCGCGCACCGTATCCATCGCCATCGGGTTGGACTGGTAGGATGTGCCCGGTGCGACGCCGAAGAAGCCCGCCTCCGGGTTGATGGCCCGCAGACGACCGTCCGCGCCGATCTTCATCCACGCAATATCGTCGCCGATGCACTCCGCGCGCCAGCCGGGGATCGTCGGCTGGATCATCGCCAGGTTCGTCTTGCCGCACGCGGAGGGGAAGGCGGCCGCAATGTGGTACTGCCGGCCTTCCGGGCTGATGAGCCGCAGGATCAGCATGTGCTCGGCCATCCAACCCTCGCGGCGCGCCATAGCCGAGGCAATGCGCAGCGCAAAGCACTTTTTCCCCAGCAGCGCGTTCCCGCCGTAGCCCGAGCCGTAGGACCAGATCAGGTTCTCGTTGGGGAAATGGCTGATGTACTTGTCTTCCATCGGCGCACACGGCCACGATACGTCTGCCTCCCCCGGCCCCAATGGCGCACCGACCGAGTGCAGGCAGGGCACAAACTCGCCGTCGGCGCCCAACGCTTCGAGCACCCGTTCACCGACGCGGGTCATGATGTGCATGTTGCAGACGACGTATGGGCTGTCAGTGATTTCGACGCCGATCTTGGACATGGGTGAGCCGAGCGGCCCCATCGAGAACGGGATAACATAGAGCGTGCGGCCGCGCATGCAGCCGTCGTACAGCCCGGTCATCGTGCGCTTCAGCTCGTCCGGCGCAATCCAGTTGTTGGTTGGCCCGGCCTCGTCTTTGCTGGGCGTCGAGATGTAGGTGCGCGCCTCGACACGCGCGACGTCGCTCGGGTCCGAGCGAAACAGGAAGGAATTGGGGCGCTTAGCCAGAGGGATACTGGCGCCGGTGCTGACCATCTGGGCCATCAGGCGATCATATTCCGCCTGCGAGCCATCGCACCAATAGACTTCATCCGGCTGGCACAACGCGGCCGTCTCGTCGACCCACTTCTGCAGGCGTTGATTGGCGACAGGGCCTTTCATGGGGTTCTTACCTCTCTACCGCGAAGGATATGCGAGACGTTCGGCAGTACGTGCGCCACTACGCCTGCGGACTGGCACACGCACTGCGAACCTATTCTTTTGGAGATACTACAGTTTCAGGTGTGCCATGGTGCTGCGGATCAAGTCGGCCGAGCGCAGCAGCGCGGTGCGCTCCGCGTCATTCAGGTCGAGTTCAAGGATGCGGTGGACGCCCTCGCGGCCCAACACCACCGGCACGCCGAAGCAGATGTCATCCAGCCCGTACTCGCCCTGCAGATAGACCGAAGCCGGGTAGATCTGGTGCGAGTTCTTGATGATGGCCTGGGCCATCTTGCAGGCCGATGCGCCCGGCGCGTAGTAAGCGGAGCCGGTCTTGAGATAGCGCACAATCTCTGCACCGCCGTCGCGCGTCCGCGCGACGATATGGTCGATCTGCTCTGGCGAAAGGAAATAGGAGAGCGGCATCCCGGCAATCGTGGAGTAGCGGACCAGCGGCACCATCTCGTCGCCGTGGCCGCCCAGCACCGTCGTGTGGATGTTCTCCGGGCTGATGCCCGTCTCCATCGCGATGAACGTGCGCATGCGGCCGCCGTCCAGCACGCCCGCCTGGCCGATGACGCGCTCGCGCGGGAAGCCGCTGAGCTTGTACGCCAGGTACGTCATCGTATCGAGCGGGTTGGTCATAATCAGCAGGATTGCGTTAGGCGAGCGCGGCACCACCTGCTGCACGACATCGCTCACGATCTTGGCGTTGATGCCCACCAGGTCCTCGCGCGTCATGCCCGGCTTGCGCGCCACGCCCGCAGTGATGATGACCATATCGGAGTTGGCAGTCTCGGCATAGTCAGTCGTGCCGACCGCGTCAATCGCGTGACCGGCGATCGGGCCGGCCTGGATGAGGTCCAGGACCTTGCCCTGCGCAAGGCCATCCACAACATCCACCAGGACCACCTGGCACCCACCGGAAATCATGGCCCAATGGGCGATGGTGGAACCGACGAAACCGGCGCCGATAATGCTGACTTTGCTCATAAAGGGGACTCCTTTGGATGATGTCTGTGATTCAGCACGCGCGGATTACGCACTGACGGGAACCTGAACTGCTGGTGCAGGCGCCGCAGAGGCCACCTCGATGCCGTCCGCGGCCAGCACCGGCTTAAGCGCGGCGATCGCACACTCGATCATGGGCAGCTCCGGCTCGCGCGTGGTCAGCCGTTGGAGCAGCAGGCCGGGCGTGATGAGTGCGCGCACGACAGGGTTATCGACGCGCGCTGCGGTGAAACGCATGAATTCATACGCAATGCCCGCGACCACCGGAATCAGCAAGAGACGCGAGGCCAGCCGCAGGAACAGGTTGTCGAAATGGAACGGCGCAAACACGATGATCGAAATGAGCATGACCGAGAGCAGAAAGCTGGTGCCGCAGCGGGTGTGCGCAGTGGTGAAGCGCGCCACCGACTCAGGGGTGAGCTCCGCGCCGGCCTCGTACGCGTTGATGGTCTTGTGCTCCGCGCCGTGATAGGCAAACACCCGCCTGATGTCAGGCATGAAGCCGATCGCCCAGATGTAGGCCAGGAACAGCGCCAGCCGGATGACGCCCTCGACGATGCTCACCACGATGCCGCCGGAGCCGTCGGGGGCCAGCCACTTGGCCGCGGCCGTCGGCAGGAGGAAGAACAGCCCCACCGCGAATGCCAGCGAGGTCGCCACGGTCGTCCAGGCCACGGGCCCGCTGAACTTGACCGGTTCGCTGCCCTCTTCCTGCAGCGACACATCGGCCGACCACAGCAGCGCGCGCATCCCCAGGCCCAGCGCATCCCACAGCATCCCCAGGCCCCAGATGAAGGGCCACTGGCCCCACTTCTTGGTATAGATTGCAGCGGTCAGGGGTTCCTCGTGCAGCTCGATGTTGCCGTTTGGCGCGCGCACCGCGATCGCGAGCCGCTTGCGCCCGCGCATCATCACGCCCTCGATGACCGCCTGTCCACCATAATAGAACTTAGCCAACGTCATCTCCCCATACAGCGATGCAGGCCGCCCGGCAGGGGGCTGCCCCTATGTCCGGTCATTCTACACGAGCGAACTATGAGTGTCAAAGCGTGTGCCGCGTCAGGCCGCGCCGATATCCGAATCGTCCGGTTCCTCGCCTTCCAGGCCCAGCGCCATCAGGTAGCCGCGCGCCCGCTCGGTCCGGGGATAGCGGTCCACCAGGCGCCAGAACTTCGGCCCATGATTCGCTTCCTGCAGATGGGCCAACTCGTGCACGAGCACGTAGTCGCGCACCCAACCTGGCATGGCGGCCACGCGATGCGAGATGCGGATCACGCCCGTGGCCGGCGTGCAGCTTCCATAGCGCCGCTGCTGGTTCGTCACGTAGCGAATCTCCTGCCAGCGCAGCCGTCCGTCGAAGTACTGCCGGTTGAGCTCGACAGCGCGCCGCGCCAGAGTCGCGTCGTCCGCGGTCTCCGCCTTCGCAGCGCGGCGCAACACCCGGCCCTTGAGCTGCTCGATGATCGGCGCGAGTTCCGCATCGGTGGCCCCGGCAGGTGCAAGCACCTCCAACACCGCACCGCCCTCGGCCAGGCGGGCCGTGACCGTCCGGCGGCGTCGGTCGCTGCGGATGACGCGAATCGTGGGTTCTGCAGTCATGCGGACGATGATACCATAAGGCACGACACTTGCGTAAACACAGGCAGGCTGCTACACTCCACATCGCTCACTGGTGCTTCCAGAAGACGGGTTTCTGGCAGAAACCCGTCTTCTACGCAGAGCGAGGCTCTACCCATGACCGCATCACCCGACTTCATCCAGGCCATGAACCGCGTGGCAACCTTCTTCGACTCCGACTATGCTGATTTCGACGACGACCTGCCCGTGCTCGAGGCCTATGCCGCGCGCACCGGCGGGCCGCTGCTCGAACTGGGCTGCGGCACCGGCCGCGCGCTCGTCCCACTCGCGCAGGCGGGGTACGATGTCACGGGCGTCGAGCTCAGCCCGGCGATGCTGGCGCGCGCCCAAGCGCGTGCAGAGGCGGCGGGGGTAGCCGACCGCGTCCGGCTCATCCAGGGCGATTACACGACCGCGCCGCTGGCCGGACCGTACAAGTTCGCCTTCATCGTGATGAACACCTTCCTGCACCTGCCCGACCGCGAGGCCCAGCTTGCCGCACTGCGCCACTGGCGCGAGCATCTTGCGCCCCGCGGGCTGCTCCTGATCGACGTGTTTCACCCGGACGTGGCACAACTGGCCGCGCTCGATGGGCGCATGGAGTGGGATAAGACGTGGCAGGACCCGGAGACCGGGGAGACCATCATGAAGTTCGTGACGCGGACGCTGGACGTGGCCGAGCAGACCATGCACGTCACCCTGATCTATGAGGCTGTCGCGGCGGATGGCCAGGTGCGCCGGACGCTCGTGCCGTTCGATGCGCGCTATCTCTGGCGCTTCGAGGGCGAGCTGCTGCTGGAGCAGGCCGGCTATGCGGTCGAGGCGGTCTATGGGGATTGGGATATGGGGCCGTTCGAGAACACGAGCGACCGTATGATCTTTGTCGCGCGCCGCCGGCGGTGACGCGAACAGGTGAAGAGGTGAAAAGGTGACAGGGTGAACTGCAATTGCAGCTTATGTCGTTGAGGCCGCCGATGCTGATAGACACTCTAACCGGCTAAAGCCGCGACTCCGGCATCACCTCTTCACCTCTTCACCTCGTCACCTTGTCACCCCGTCACGGTCGGCGTCGGAGTCGGCGTGGCCGGACATTTGCCCGACCCCTCGCGGCCCTGCAACTGAATCGGCGTGCCGGCGAACAGACCGCTCAATTCCTGCTGGAGCAGCGCCTCGTCAGCCACCCGGAGCACCTGCGCGCCGCCGATCTCCGCATACTCGATGGCGTCGGTGCTGAACACGAGCCCGCGCACCTGCGATGCCTGCAGGTTCGCGCCCACGCGCGCCAGCCGGATGAGGTCCAGCACGCTCAGGTCCGTCTTGAAGGTGTCCGCGAGCGCGCGCCACAGCTCCGGGATGCGCGGAATCGCATCCAGTTGGAGCGCCCGGTCGCGGATGGCCCAGATGAGCTGCTGCTGGCGCCTCGCGCGGTAGAAGTCGTTCGAGTTGTAGCGGAAGGTTGCGAACTTCTTCGCAGCCGCGCCGTCGAGGAACACCTCGCCGGCCGGCAGGTCGAAGGCCACATACTGGCCCTCGATGCTCGGATGCGGCGTGATCTCGTGCAGCGGGCAATCCAGCGTGACGGTCACGCCGCCCAGCGCATCGACGAGTTGCACCAGCCCCTCCTGGCGAATACGCACCCAGTGATGCGTCGGAATACCGATGTTGTCCTCGATGACCTTGCCCAGCAGGGCCGGCCCGCCGCCCGGGTACTTCAGGGACTCGCCCTCGAAGTCTGCCTGGTTGATGCGGCCCATCCCGTACCCCGGAATCTCCACCCACAGGTCGCGCGG
>JAKPQT010000437.1 GCA_029555885.1 Chloroflexota bacterium
GGGTTGGCCGTAGGACGGGTTGACAACCCGCCCGGCGGGGTTGGCCGTAGGACGGGTTGACAACCCGCCCGGCGGGGTTGGCCGTAGGACGGGTTGACAACCCGCCCGGCGGGGTTGGCCGTAGGACGGGTTGACAACCCGTCCTACACAGAGTCAGAATTCCGAATGTAGCCGGAGTCGAGGCCTTAGCCGGTCAGGCTGGCTGTGTGCATACACGCCGCAGGCGTGCGGGCACGCCCACCGGCAAAAGCCTCGACTCCATTCTTCGCCATGGACCCGATATCTGGATGTCCTTACGCAGAATGAACCAAGGGAGCCAGCATGAAAAACAGAGCTTATCCTCTCTACTTCGCCGGCGGCGCGCTGGCGCTTTACCTGCTGTTTTTCGTACTGCCCAGCCTCATGGGCTTCTACTACGCGTTCACCGACTGGAACAGCTACTCCCCCGAGGTGAACTTCGTCGGGCTGAACAATTTCAGGCTCATCTTCAGCCAGGGGTCCGGCCAGAACTACCTGCACTTCATCCAGAACACCGTCATCTTCACGGTGGCAACCATCTTCCTGAAGACCGTGATTGCCCTGGGGCTGGCCCTGCTCTTGACCAACGGCATCCGCGCGCTCGCGCACTTTCACCGGGTGGTGATGTACCTGCCCGCGGTGCTGCCCATGCTGGTGGTCAGCCTTGTATTCAGGTCCATCCTCAATCCCGCAACCGGCCTGCTCAACACGACCCTGCGCAGCCTGGGCCTCGATTTTCTGGCGCAGCGCTGGCTGGTCGACGTCAATTGGGCCCTCCCGTCGGTCATCGGCGTGGACACCTGGCGCGGGGTGGGCTACATCATGGTCATCCTCATCGCCGGTATCCAGTCGATCCCGCGGGACTATTATGAGGCTGCGGCCATCGACGGGGCCAGCGGGTTCGGCGCGTTTTGGCGCATCACCCTGCCCCTGCTGATGCCCGTACTCACCGTGACCACAGTGTTGAACCTGTTGTACGGGCTCAAGGTGTTCGATATCGTGTTTGTGCTGACCAACGGCGGGCCCGGCCGCGCGACGGATGTCGTCTACACGGTCATCTTCGATGAGTTCTCGAAGGGACGCTACGGCGTCGCCACCACACTGTCGACGCTGCTGTTCATCATCATGATCGTGTTGGGCTATTTCGTCATCCGGCTCATGCATCGGGATGCCACGGAGTAAGTGCGATGGCTGCCAAACAAGCTCGCTCCCTCATCAATAACCTGGTGGCTGCCCTGGTCAGCCTGGTCATGTTCATCCCCGTCTACCTGGTCTTCGTCAACGCGCTGAAGACTAAGGCCGAGGCCAGCTCGATGGGCGTGGGGCTGCCGTCGTCGCTGAACTGGTCCAACTTTGCGACCGTCATCGAGCGCGGCAAGCTGGTGACCGCGTTCGGCAACAGCGTGTTATATGCGGTTTCCGCCACGCTCATCGGCACCACGCTGGCGGCCCTGGCGGCCTACGTGCTCTCGCGCAACCGGACGCGGCTGAACCGGGCAATCTATTTCTTTATCATCATGGGCATCGCGATGCCGACCAACTTCGTGACCCTGATGAAAGTCATGCAGGTCACGCGCCTCATCAACACGCAGTTCGGCATTATCCTGCTCTACGCGGCGTCGTCCATCCCGTTCAGCGTCTTCCTGATCTATGCGTTCATCGAGACGCTCCCGCGCGAGTTGGATGAGGCGGCTATTGTCGACGGGTGCAGCCCGCCGCGGCTGTTCTTCTCGGTCATCTACCCGCTGCTGACGCCCGTGTTGGTCACGGCAGGCGTGCTGAACCTGCTGGGCATCTGGAATGAATTCCTGCTGCCGCTCTATTATCTCAACCGCAGCACCTACTGGCCCATGACGCTGGCCGTGTATAACTTCTTCGGCCAGTTCCAGCAGGACTGGAGCCTTGTCTCCGCAGACATCGTGCTCACGATCCTGCCGGTCATCATCATCTACCTGTTTGCGCAGCGGTTCATCCTGTCGGGCATGACGGCAGGCTCGGTCAAGGGATAGACGCCATGCTTGAGATGCCCTGGAAGGGAAACTGGGCCGAGTCGCGGCAGCACTACCTGGATTGGTGGGCGCGCAAGGGCCTGGTGATCAGCATGTGGGAGCACCTGCCGAAGGACGGCGCGCCGCACGAGGCGGTAGCCGCGCCGCCGCCGGCCCGCGATTGGGCGCAGCATTGGTTCGACCCCGAATGGCGCGCGGACTACCTGCACTCCAAGCTGGCGCACAGCTCGTTCCGTGCGGACATCCTGCCCGTCGCCAACACCCATCTCGGACCGGGCTCGCTGGCCGCCATCCTCGGCTCGGAGCTGGAAGGCGGGGAGGACACCATCTGGATTCACCCGCAGGCGGAACCCAACCGAGGCATCGTGTTCGACGAGCACAACCGCTGGTGGCAACTCCATCTCGACCTCATCCGGGCCTGCAAGCGGCGGTCGCAGGGGCGCTACTTCGTGGGCTGCCCCGACCTCATCGAGGGGCTGGACACGCTGGCATCGCTGCGGGGCACGCAGCGCGTGCTGCTGGACATGGTAGACCGGCCGGACGAGCTGGCGCAGGAAGTGCAGGCGGTCAACGACATCTGGTTCGCGGTGTTCGACCGCATCTACGACGAAATCAACATCGACGGCGAGATGGCCTTCTGCTACTTCTCCATCTGGGGGCCGGGACGCATCGCCAAGCTGCAGAGCGACATCTCCGGCATGTTCGGCGTGCGGCCCTTCCGCCGCTTCGTGCTGCCGTTCATCCGTGAGCAGTGCCAACGGCTCGACTATTCGCTGTATCACCTGGACGGCGTCGCCGCGGTCCG
>JAKPQT010000445.1 GCA_029555885.1 Chloroflexota bacterium
ACCGGACCCTTCATCTCGCCCAAGGCCTACCGGGACCTGTACCTGCCCTTCCACAAGCAGGTCAACGACTGGATCCACCGGCGCACCACCTGGAAGACGTTCATCCACACCTGCGGCTCAAACTGGGTGCTCCTGCCGCACTTTGTCGAGGCTGGGTTCGATATCCTCAACCCGGTGCAGTGCTCGGCCGCGGGCATGGACCCCGCGACGCTCAAGGCGCGCTTCGGGGAGCAGATCACATTCTGGGGCGGCGGGGTGGATACGCAGCACACGCTCCCCTTCGGCACGCCGGATGAGGTGGCCGCAGAGGTGGCCGAGCGCATCCGTATCTTCGGGCCGGGCGGCGGCTTCGTCTTCAACACGATCCACAACGTGCAGGCGCGCGTGCCGGTGGAGAACCTGATCGCGATGTATGAGACGGTACGGGAATTAGAAATTAGGAATTAGGAATTACGAGTGGTGAAGGGAAGATCGTATCTTCATTCGTAATTCGTAATTCGTAATTCTTCATTCCAGATCAAGGGGGTGTAATGGAGAGGCGTGCATGTGGCAACACCGGCCTGACGCTGCCGGTGCTGGGCGTGGGAGTGTGGTCATTCGGCGGGGGCGAAGGCGATTACTGGGGCAGCCAGGATGACCGGGATGCCACAGCAGTCGTGGACCGGGCGCTGGCGCTCGGCGCGAACTACTTCGATACAGCGGAGATGTACAACAACGGCCTCAGCGAGGCGGCGCTGGGCCGGGTGCTGGCCGGCCGCCGGGAGCAGGCCCTCGTCGGGTCCAAGCTCATGCCGGCCAATGCGACGTCGCCGGAAGCAGTGCGGGAGCACTGCGAGGCGACGCTCGCCCGACTGCAGACGGAGTGCGTGGACATCTACATGGTGCACTGGCCGCTGCCGGCGGAGGCCGTTGAGCCGACGTTCGCCATGCTGATGCGCCTACAGGCCGAAGGCAAGATCCGGCACATCGGCGTGAGCAACTTCGGCGTGCGGCAGATGACCGAGGCGCTCGCGCTGGGCGTGACGCTGGCGGTCAACCAATTGCCCTACAGCCTGCTGGCGCGCGGCATCGAGCGGGAGATCCTGCCCTTCTGCGCGGCGCATGGCATCGGCGTCATCGGCTACATGCCGCTGATGCAGGGGCTGTTGACCGGCAAGTACCGCACCGCGGACGAGATGCCGCCGGGGCTGACGCGCTCGCGGCACTTCCGGCCCGACCGGCCCGAATCGCGCCACGGCGAGCCGGGCGCGGAAGTGGAGACGTTCGCGGCGGTCGACGGGCTGCGGGAGATTGCGTCACGCGAGGGCGTGCCGATGGCGCAGCTCGCACTGGCGTGGGCGGCGGCGAACCCAGCCATCACCTGCGTGCTCGCCGGCGCGCGGAACGTCAGGCAGCTCGAGGAGAACGCGGCAGGCGTGACACGCCAGTTGACGCCGGAGGTCATCACAGAGATGAATGCGCTGTCCGAGCCGATCATGGCAAAACTGGGTACCAACGTGGACCTGTGGCAGCCCGTCGAACGCAGCCGGACGCATTAGGACTGAGCCTGACCACGGAATACACCGAGTACACAGAAAAGCAGACGATTTTGGAGTCGAGGCTTTAGCCGGTCAGGTTGCCTACGTGCGTACACGACCCCAGGCGTGCAAGCACGCCCACCGGCTAAAGCCTCGACTCCAATTACGTGCGGAATCCCGTGTGCTCCGCGTGTTCCGCGGT
>JAKPQT010000469.1 GCA_029555885.1 Chloroflexota bacterium
CTCGAGGTCGCGCGGGGTCAACGTTTTGACCGTGGCCTGCGTGCCCACGGGCGCAAAGACCGGCGTCTTCAGCGTGCCGTGCGGGGTGGTGAAGGCGCCGTAGCGCGCGGAAGTCGTGCTATCCTGCGCAAGGAGAGTGAAATCGAACATGGCTGCGCAAGGTTAGCACCAGCCCGCAGCGTTGTCAAAACGGTCGGCTGTGTTATACTCGGATGTGCCGCGCTTTGCGTCACAAGGAGGCACTATGTCATACGGTGAGATCTTCGTGGGCACGTTCCGCCAGATCTGGCAGCACAAGAAACTGTGGCTCTTCGGTCTTCTCGCCGCGCTGTTGAGCAGCGTCGGCTTGGGCATCTATCAGCTTTTCGGCATACGAGGGCAGGGCGACTATATGCAGTTCATGTCGCGCTTCATGCAGAACCCTGAGAGGTTGCCGCGGGGCTTCGGCGCCGATCTTATGGCCAGCCTGAGTGCTCTCTGGATCGGGCTGTCCCTACTGATCGTCTTCGGACTCGTCGGCTATATCGTCAGCCTGGTCATGCGCGGCGCAATCATGCACGAGGCGGCGATTGCCTGGGCCGGCGGAGAGACGGACACCAGTCGGGGCGTGAGCGCAGGCGTAGGCAGGGCAGTGTATGTCTTTCTGTTGGACCTGCTGTGGGGCCTCGTGCCATTCCTCCTGGCCTGTGGCGCCATGACTGGCTTGTTGGCGATACTGTTTGGGGTGATAGCCACCAATGGCGGTGAGGGCTGGGGCGTTTTCTTCGGCCTCCTTTTCTTTGGCTTTCTGTGTTCAGTCGTGTTGGTCGGCTTGCTGCTGGCCGTCTTCACGGCCATCTTCCCGCCGCTGATGTACCAGTCGGCAGTCGTCGGCGGCCGCAGCTTCGGTGAGGCCGTTCGCGAGGGCTGGCGGCTGACGGTCAGCAACCTGGGCTCGCTTATCATCTTCTGGCTGCTACTGCTCCTGCTGTCGTTCGTCCTGAATGCGATGATCCAGGCGATCACGCTGCCCCTGACGCTGCCGTGGATGGGCTCGTGGATGACGGACTGGAGCGCGGCCCTGGATAATTTCATGCGTGACGGCCAGCTCGATATGCCGCCGCTGCGCGCCGGCTGGCTGATTGTCAGCGGGCTGGTGTCGGTGGTGCTGTCGCTGCTGGTGAACAGCTTCCTGCTGACCTTCCGGCACACGCTGTATGCGGAGGTCTACCGCCGTCTGACGGGCGCGGTGCCGCCGGTCGCGCCGGTGGAGGCGGTTGCGCCGCCGGTGGCGCCGCTTGCGCCGGTCGAACCCCTGCCCCCATCCGACATCTTCGTGCCGGATGAGCCGCCTGCGGATGACGAGGAGCCGCGCGTCGGGTGACCTCACCCCCAGCCCCGGGGAGTTATTGTGAATAAAAAGAGGGCGTGCGGCTCAAGAAGCCGCACGCCCTCTGTGATGAACCATCCCGAAGGTCTCTAGCTGTCCTTCTTCGCTGTGGACCCCGCTGCCGGCGGCGAAGCGTCACCGCCGCCGGTCGTAGCCGCCGGCTTGCTCGTGTCGGCCTTGGCATCTGCTGGCCGGGCTTCCTCTTCCTTCTTCTTGCCGCCCGGAATGCCCGTGGACGACTTGCCCTTGTTGTCCGTTACATAGAAGCCGGAGCCCTTGAAAATCACTCCGACAGGTTGCATGACGCGGTGAACATGACCGCCGCACTCGGGGCAGTCAGTGAGCGACGGGTCCGTCATGCGCTGCAGGCGCTCGAACCTTACGCCGCACTGTTCGCATTCGTATTCATAAGTCGGCATCGTACATCCCCCACCTGGGAACCCAACCTGGGCCGCATTTCCTAACACTCAGACCTCCGAGGCCGTGCGACGCGGTCGCCTGGACACCTCGGAGGCTGAAAGGAATTATACCCCATACGGCAGGGTTTGACAAATCAGGCGCAGAAACCCGTTTTCGTGCGAAACTACGGTTTCGCCTGAGAAAACGGGTTTCTGCAACAGTTTCTTAGAACAGGCCGACCACGCGGCCGGTCTCCAGGTCGAGGTCCACGTCGTAGAACACGGGACGCGTGGGCAGGCCGGGCATGGTGCGCATTTCGCCGCACAGCGGATATAGGAACCCTGCACCGACGCTGGCCCGGATGTCGCGGACAGGGAAGACAAAGCCCTGGGGCCGTCCCTTGAGGGTCGGGTCGTGCGACAGGCTGAGGTGCGACTTGGCCATACAGATGGGCAGCTTGTCGAAGCCCAGCCGCGTGTAGAGTGCGATCTTTGCCTCCGCCTCGGGGGTGTAGGATACACTGCCCGCGCCGTAGATGTCCTTGGCGATCTTTTCGATCTTGTCTTTGATGCTCCACTCCAGCGGGTAGAGGAACTGGAAGTTCGAGGGCTTCTCGCAGGCTTTGATGACGGCCTCGGCCAGCGCGACCGCGCCGTCGCCGCCCTCGGCCCAATGGTTCGAGAGCACGGCATCCTCGGCGCCGGCTTCCACGGCCTTCTGCCGGATGAGCTCGATCTCGGCGGGCGTATCGGTCTTGAACTGGTTGACGGCAACGACCACCGGCAGGCCAAAGCGCCGGACGTTCTCGATGTGGGCGACCAGGTTGGCACAGCCTGCTTCGAGCAGGGGCAGATTTTCCTCGGTGTACTCGAAAGCGAGCGGCTTGCCTGCCACGACCCGCGGGCCGCCGCCGTGCATCTTGAGCGCGCGCACGGTGGCGACAAGCACTACCACGTCCGGCACCAGCCCGGAGTAGCGGCACTTGATGTCCAGGAATTTCTCCATGCCGATGTCGGCGCCGAAGCCGGATTCTGTCACCACGTAGTCAGCCAGCTTCAGCGCAATCTGGTCGGCCAGAATGGAGGAGTTGCCGTGGGCGATGTTGGCGAACGGCCCGGCATGGACAAAGGCCGGCTGGCCTTCCAGCGTCTGCATCAGGTTGGGCAGGATGGCGTCCTTCATGAGGACGGTTGCGGCCCCGGCGACGCCCAGGTCTTCGACGGTGACGGCTTCACCGGTCCGACTGGTGCCGATGACCGCGCGGCCGATGCGCTCGCGCATGTCTTCCAGCCCGGTCGTCAGGGCCAGAATCGCCATGATCTCCGAGGCAACCGTGATGTCGTAGCCGGTGTAGCGCGTCTTGCCCTTCTCTTCGGGCCCCAAGCCGATCTGAATCCGGCGCAGGAAACGATCGGAAACATCGATGACCCGATTCCAGGTGATGGAGTCGGGGTCGATGTTGAGCATGGCAAACCGCTCACGTTCCTCCGGAGTCAGCTCCTCCGGATCGGTCTTGGCGATGCCGAGCTTCTTGACGCGGCGCAGCATGGAAGGCGAGAAGCTGCGCTTGCCGGTCTTGTCCGGCGGGCAGAGCCGGTCGAACATGACCTGCGGGCTCGCCACCTCGGACTCGTGGAACATGCGCGCATCTATGGCCGCGGCAATCAGATTGTGCGCGGCGGTGATGGCATGGATGTCGCCGGTCAGGTGGAGGTTGAAGTCCTCCATCGGCACGATCTGCGAGTAGCCGCCGCCGGCCGCACCGCCTTTGATGCCAAAGGTCGGCCCCTGCGATGGCTGGCGGATGCAGCAGACCACGTTCTTGCCCAGCACGCCCAGGCCCTGAGTCAGGCCGACCGTGGTGGTCGTCTTGCCTTCTCCAAGTGGGGTTGGCGTGATGGCCGTCACATCAATGTACTTGCCGGATGGCCGGTCGGCGTGGCGTTCGATGACATCCAGATGCACTTTGGCTTTGTACTTGCCGAAGGCTTCGAGATCATCGACGCCCAAGCCCAGACTCGCGGCAATGTCGACGATCGGCTTGAGTTCGGCTGCCTGGGCAATATCCAGGTCGCTTGGCACAGGGTTCAGGCGTTTCATGCGGTTGTGGACCTCCGTGGTGGGCCGTTGAGGATAGGTGGGCATGGGCAAGTCCCATGAGATTTGGACGATTATAGCGCGCTTATGGACATTATGCAATTAGCAGCCCGTGTGAAAAAACAGCGCGACCTTTTGTGGCGGCCTTCGTCTAAGTGAGTAGTAATTGCTGTTGAGCGACACTGATGTGTTCCAGCATCATGCTGGGGGCATCGGGCAACTGCCATAATGGAGGCAACTGGATGGCACTTTATGTTCGGACCCTCAAACCAGAGGAAACCAGCCGGGTGGACGAAATCTTGCGCGGGCTCGATCCAGAGCTGGCTCGGCGCGCTCGGATCGTGCAGCTCTCGGCGCAGCGGATGGGCGTGCACGAAATCAGTCGCATGGTGGGATTGCACCCCATCAATGTGCGCAAGTGGATCCACCGTTTCAACCGGATGGGCATCAACGGGCTGTTCCCGCGCCGTTCACCGGGTCGCCCGCGCCTGTTCAGCGAGGAGCAGCGCCGTGCCATCGTCGGGCTGGCTACCACGGACCCGCAGGACCTGGGGCTGGGCTTCGATTCCTGGTCTTTGCAGCGCCTGCGCATGCATCTGGTGAAGCAGGGGATGACGCCTGACATCAGCGCCGAAACCATCCGGCAGGAGCTGCTGCGCAGCGGGCTGGTTTTTGAGGATCGCCGTTGGGTGACGCCGGAAGCGACGCGGTGATACGGTGAAGAGGTGACAAGGTGATTCCGGGTCGCGGATTGGGCCTTTTTTCCATCCTTACGGGTCGTCCCTATTATTGCTAGGCCCTGCCTGTCCACATCACCCCGTCACCCCATCACCTTGTCACCTTGTCATCGTTCAAGGAGCAGCGGAATCCAGAGTCTGTACCGCCACTCGGTTTCCTGGCTGCTCCCGAAGATGCTGATGTTCCCCGGTTGGTAAACCTGCACCCAGCCGACCATCACGCCCCCGGTCGTCGTCGGTGTCAGCGCAACATCCTTCAAAGTTCCGGACCCTGCGGGGATGACTTCCGGCTTGCCCCAGTTCAGCGCGTCTCGGTGGGACACGCGCACGATGTCACCTTCATCCCAGGCGATGTGCAGGCGGGCGTCGTTCGCGGCCGCGATCCGCGGGCCGCGGGCCGCACCGGCCACTTGGACCACGGTCTCCGGGTCCGGCCAATAATACTCCCGGCCAAACGCATACCGCACCGTCGCGCCCCCATCGACCCAGGTCAGGTGTCCGAAGCCATTGGGTGTGACGGTGACATGCGCGCCGATGGAATCTGTGGCGGGCGCATCTGACACATTGATGGCGAGCGTCCAGGTGCCCGCGATCTGCTGGCTGCTGTAGATTTCGAACAGGCCGGTCGGGTTTGTCTGCGAGGGGAGCCGGTCCTGCCAGGCCACGAAGATGACCCCCTGCGGTGAGACGGCAATCGAAGGGGACTGCCCGCGCGCGTGGGGAATCGCGTTGCTGCTCCAGAAGCCGCCGTGCCAGCTCCCTACATAGATGGTCCAGTAGCCCGGCGCGTTGTCCATCCAGGCTGCGTGCAAGCTCCCATCCGGGCCGGCGGCCAGGACCGGATTCACTGAGACGCCATAGGTGCGCGAGACGTTGATGGGCAGTGACCAACGGTTATCGCGCAGCGTGACATGGAAAATGTCGTAGTTGCCGAGAAACTGATTGGCGAAGACCGCGTGGAGCACGCCCTTGCTGTCCAGGGCCAGCGATGGCGACAGGCCCGCGGCAACCCGGATGGCGCCTGTCCAGGCGGCGCCCGGATTGCGCACGGCATAGTAGACGGTGCCCTCGGACTCCCACATGGCGTGGGCTTGGCCGTCAGGCGTGTAGGCGAGGGCAGGGCGGGCCGCGTCAGGCAATCCGGTGGCGATGGCGAACGGTGCAGACCAGGGCGTCACGTCCGTATCGGCGCGGGCCGCGGGCAGGCGCGCGGCGAGGCTGCCGCCTGCCAGGATGATTGCGAGCAGCCACCGGATGATGTTACGCACAGGCCCCGGCTTCATCGTCATCAGCCTCTCAGCCGCCTCCCGTCGGCAGTTTATTTCACCGCATCCGGGTCGCAATGGGCGTGATGCGCTCTGCCCACACGACCCCGTTGCCCAACCGCAGGCCGCGAATCAGCACTTCGCCTTCCGCCTGGTCGGCCAGGCGGGCCAGGCGGGAACTGCCCAGCCAGACGGGCATCCCGTCGATGGTCCACCAGGCGGTCGTGCCGGCTGCGCGCAGCTCGCCGGAAATCGCAACCGGCACAGGCTGGTCCAGGCGCATGACATCGGCCTGATACTGGTCCGGGCCAATCGTGATGCCCTGCACCTCGACCCACTGGCCCGGTTGTGCCACGGCCCGGCTCTCGTCCACCAGGGTGTTGGCGTTGACGCGCGCTGTACCGATGACCGGCTCAGCGTATTCGCTCGGCGGAAATACGATCAGGTCCCACACTTGCTCGCCGCTGGGCTCGCGCGCAATGCCTGCGACCAGGGCGCTGAGCCGGGCATCCGCCGAGGTGTCCACCGCACGGATGAGATGGGCCACCAGCGAGCCGTCGGGCTGGACGATGGCCCGCACCTCGACCTGCTGGCCGATGACGGGTTCACCGATGATGACCACGTCCGGGCTCAGCCGGAACGTCTGCCCGGCGACGCGCCATTCAGGCTCCACAGCTTCCAGGATGCCTTCGAATTCCACCGGCACTTCGCTCGGGTCGCCGGCAATCGCTTCGATGATGATGGCTCGCAGCTCCAGCGCATCGGGCGGCTGTTCTGCGATGACCCAAACCAGCCAGCCGGGGCGCGGTACGCCGCTGATGATAGTGTCCGGCGTCACGCGCACGAGCGTCTGGCTGATGACCCACAGCTCGCCTGCCTGTTTGGTCAGCAAGCCGGAGAACGGCCAGAGGATGCCTTGGGGTCCCGCAGGCCGCTCGACCATCACGAGCTCGGCCAGGATGGGTCCGCCGGGAGCCTGGCGGCCCTGAACGACCACCCAGGCGCCGGGCTCGGCCCGGCCGCGCTTCTCGATGATGACGGTCTCGTCCGTGACGACCACCTGCGCGCTGCCCACCCACCAGTTGCTCCCGTTCACCAGCTTGAGATAGCCCTCGAGCCGGGTTGGTGTCGCTGCCGGCGTCTCGTCCTGGGCGCGCACAGGACGAGACGCGGCTGTGCTGAGCAGCACCAGCCCCAGCACGATCAGGACGAACCGTGTCAATCGATCAGGTGGTCGCATGATATTGATCACTCGTCTGCACGCCCACAAGGGGCTCTACTACTCTTTCTCGAAGGGACGCCTACCACCGCGTTATGGCACCGGCGTGCCGGTGTCCGGTGTTGCGGTCGCCGTCTCCGGTGCTGCTGTGGCGTCCGGCGTTGCCGTCGCCTCCGGGGTTGCCGTCGCCTCCGGCGTTGCCACTGGGGTGAGCGTCGGCGTAGGACTCGGCGGTTCCGGCGTGGCCGTCGGCGTGGCAGTCTCAGATTCAGCGACGACGGGTGTGACGGTCGGCGGCGGAGGGGCGATGATTTGGATGGTACGGGCAAGGAGCGTGCCATCCGGCTGCAGAATCGCCAACACCTGCGCGGTTGCGCCGATTTCCGGCGTGCCGCGAATCTCGGTCCTGCCATCAACAATGACGGGCGTCCCATCGACGACCCAGATGTTCCCGTTCATGGACTCGATGATGCCCTGGATGGGGTGTGGATCCACCCGGATGGCTGTGATGCGCAGGGCCACGATTTCGCCGCCTGCGCGGCTTTGGGCTTTGACCTCAACCGTGTCGCCCACTGCCGGATCGTTCTCGAGTTGCGTCTCGCCTGTCACCTTCACCGTGTTAGGGCCGATGGTCCACCACTCGCCGTTGATGGCGCTGACCACGTCGGTGAATTCAAAAGGCGAAGGCGTCGGGTCCGGCTGGCCGATCCGGCTGATGGACAGGCCGATGTAGCGGCCCTCCGGCGTGATCTCGACGATCGCATCTACCAGCGAGCCGACGTCGGGAGCGCCGTTGAATTGCGTGTTGCCGTCACACTCGACGGTCTTGCCGTCGATGGTCCACCAACTGCCCTCGATGCGCTGGACCCAGCCGGTGATGCGGCCCGTGGTCCGGGGGCGCGGCTTCGGCAGTTCGGTCGTGGTGGCGGTGGCCGTCGGCGCAGGCGTGCGCGTCATCGTGGGCGTCCGCGTGGCCGTCTGGGGCGGCGTCCGGGACGGCTGCGGGGTAGGCGGGTCTTCCGGTTCGTCGTGAATGGCAGGGATGCCCCCGCCGAAGGCCGGGGCGGTGGGTGTGTTAGTGGGTGTCGGGCTGCGCGTGATTGTCGGCGGCACGCGCGTCGGCGTGGGCGGAAGAGTCGGCGTGGCCGTCAGTACAAGCGCGGCGCCTGTCGGAAGCTCGACCTCTACGTAGACTGCCACCAGCGTGTAGTCGCCGGGCGCGCGCATCGTGCCGTTCACGGTTGCGCCCACGACAGGCGTTCCGATGATGCGCGTGTCGCGGTCGATGAGCACCTCAAGCCCGGACACGATCCACCAGTCGTCGTGCAGCTCGGTGATTTCGCCGTGCAGCGCCAGGCTGCGCACCCGCCGGCCCGTATCTGCGACCGTGCGGGCCTCCATGAGGCGACGCTCCCGGAGGGTGTCCTGATAGATGTCGCGCTGGAGAGAGTCGCGCATGAGCGCCAGGCGCAGGTCTTCCACCGTGGTCTTGACCGGGTAGAGCCAGTCGCCGGGCAGGGTGCTCTCGGCGGCAGATGCCACGCCCGTCAGCAGCAGGCCGCCCACGAGGACCAGCAGAAGCATGGCGAGCACTCCTGCTCCCAGCGGGCTGCGTTGCGCGAAGCTATCACCCAGCAGCCAGGCGGCCAGGCGTTGCAGCCAGTCGCCACCGGTCGCGGGTCTGTGAGCCGGAACTCCGACGGAGCGCCCGGCATGTTGTGCGGCAGGACCGGCCATCTGCTGTGCGGCCAGGACGAACTGGGCACGCCGCTGCTGTGCGATTTCCGGCGTGCGCGGGGGCACTGGCCTGAGCTGGCGGACTTCCACCAGGGTCCGCAGGAGCGGCTCCAGCTCGGCGGCATCATCCGGGTAGCGCGTGAGACAGGCCGAAACGGAGCTGCCCGCCTGTATCAGGTCGGCACACTCCGCCAGCAGAGTGCTCAGTCGGTCATCGGCACTGCGTCTCATGGGTGTATCACGCGCTTCAAGGTGGATACGGCTCGATATTGCAGCGCCTTGACTGCGCCTTCGGTTTTGCCCATCATCTCGGCAACTTCTGCAATACTGAACTCTTCGAGAAAGCGTAAGGTAATCACCTGGCTCTGCTCTTCGGTTAACATCCGGAGGGCGTTGCGCAAACGCTGGGACTCCAGCCGCAACTCCGCCGCACGCCACGGATCGCCGTCGGCGGCTGGGATCGGCGCGGCGCCGTCCAGCTCGACAAAGGTCGCGCGCTGGCGCCGCCGGTAGTAGTCAATGACGAGATTGTGCGCGATGCGATAGAGCCAGCCGGAAAACGATGTGCGCCAGGGATGTCCCGCGCCGATGGCCTCCAACATGCGCATGAACACCTGGCCCGTCAGGTCTTCCGCAACCTCGACCTGCCCGACCCGGTGATAGATGTACGCATAGATCCGGTCGACATACTGGTCGTACAGTTCGGCCAGCGCCTCGGGATCCGCCTGGCGGGCCCGTTCCAGCACCAATTCCTGCGGGTCGACTTCCGTGCGCGCACTTTCACCTTTAATGACGCCGAAGGCGGCAAAAGATAACGCACAAAGCAACCAGTTTGGAAGCGACATTTAGCCCGGTCTGCTAGGTCATTTTCTGGTCGGTGCAGCCAGTTGCCATGTGACCAGAATCCGCTGCACTGCTGTGACGGTTGCAAGTACTGCGATGATGCCCAGTGCCCAGGGCGTCAGGTTGAAAATCAGGCCGACAATCAGGATGACGAGGCGCTCGAAGCGCGTCAGCATGCCCTCCTTGCAGGCGACGCCGATGCCTTCGGCGCGGGCGCGGGTATAGCTGACCATGAGGGAAGCAGAGAGGGCGGCAGCGGCCAGCAGAACGCCCCGATCGTCGTTGAGGGTCAGGAAGAGCCAGATTAGGGCCAGATAGATAATAATCTCGGCCCAGCGGTCGAGGGTCGAGTCCAGGAAGGCACCGAAGCGGCTGGTCGTGCCGGTGAGCCGTGCCAGCGTGCCATCTACAGCGTCGAAGCCGAGGCTGAAGATGAACAACAGGCCCGCGAGCTGGGTGCGTCCCGTCGCCAGAACGGCGGCCACAGCCACTGTCAGCAAGAACCCGAAGACAGTCATTGCATTGGCGGTTAGCCCGAGGTTGCTGAAGAAGCGGGCCACCGGCTGCAGGATGCGTGCACCCCAAGTACGGGCCAGGTCTGCAACCATGTCTTACCTCATCCTATAGAGTGAGACAGAGTCGTCGAAGGATGACTCTACACCATCTTACATCAGGCGACGAGAAGTGTCAACCGTTTTTGCTGCGTGCCTGGCTGTGCTATTTCAAAGGCCATAGCTGCCAGCCGTCGGAGTCGCCGCAGGTGAGCCAGAGGACGCGTTCGGCTGCGAAGGGCGGCCCGTTGTAGTCGAGCCCGCAGGACAACAGCTTGTCGAAGCGCACCGTCCACAGCCCCGGCTCGTGGCGGCGGATGTGTGTGCCCAGCGCCAGGCCCCACAGCAGCAGGGCCACCAGTAGGCCGGCGAACATGGCGGTGCCCCAGCCGAAGCGATCGCGTCCCATGAGGGTATTTTACCATGACCATTGTATAATCGGTGCAGCAGCGTATGAGGAATCAGGAATTCCGAAGATAGATGGCTGTATCAGATACTGCTGGCATGTAGCGAACTAAGGAGTGACATTATGGACGAAGAACTGAACCTCGAAGCACAACCGGCAGTGCCCCCAACCGCACCCCCCAGCGAACCCCTGATGTCTGACGCTGATGCTGCCGCTCCTGTAGAGGCGGCAGGGCGCAGCGTGGAGACACTGACGGCCAACGAAGTGCATCTACAGGATTCCTCGGTCGGCCAGATGCAGGCGGTGGAAGTGCATACCTCCGGGGGCAGCATCGCGCGGGTGCAGGCCGCCAACATTCAGGTCAGCGACGGCGGCATCGGCGTGGCGCAGGGCCAGGCCGTCAGCCTCAGCGGCGGCGGCGCCGGCGTCGTGGTCGCACGGGATGCCACGCTCAACGAAAGCTCGGCCGGCTTCGTGTTGGCCCTCAACATCACCGGCAACCCGCAGATCGGCTTCGACCTGCGCGCTGGCATCGCGGCGGGCACCATCATCGGCATCCTGATCGGCCTGTTCAGGCTGTTGGGAGGGCGCAAGTAAGTCGAATGGAGAGTGTGAACAACGACATTCCCTGGCCTCTGCTCCTGGTCGGAGGGCTGCTGGCCCTGGCGGTCGTCGTGCTCCTGCTGCGCAGGGCGCGGCCCGCACCCAGACCGGCTCAGCGCGCGCCTGCGCCGCAGCGGACGGCGCAGCCCGCGCCCGTCGAGTCTGCGCCCCAACCGGCAGCCGGCCAGCAGTGGGCGCCACCCTCCTACAGCGCCGCCAGCTCTACCATCGCCGGCCCGTCGTTGCGCATCGGCATCGGGTTCATGCGCATCCACGAGGGCAACCTGCTCGTGAGCTGGAACGCGCTCAACGACGGCAGCGAGCCGCTGGCCGTCCAATGGGGGACGCCGCAGGTGCAGCTTGCAGGCGGCGATGCGCTGGTGCTGAGCTATACGACCGATGCCAACGGCGAAACGTTCGCGGTTCCGGAGATGCGCACCTGCCAGCCCGGCGACATCCTGAGCCGCAGCGCCAGTATTCCCGCGGCCACACTGGGTCGTGACATCGCCGGGCTGCGCGTGACGGTTGCGGTGGGCTATGGGCCGGCCGGTGACCTCCCGGCCGCGTCAACCGATGCGGCTGCATATGCCGGCTGGCAGCAGACCGCACTGTCGGCCCCGCGCGCGGCCCCGCGGCAGTAGCGCAGGCGCAGCGGCAGGAAGAGGTCCATGGAGCCTAACTTTTTCGAGCGCGTTTACCTGCTCGTCCGGCAGATTCCGCGCGGCCGGGTCGCCAGCTACGGCCAGATTGCGGCGCTGCTCGGCCATCCGCGGGCCGCGCGCACGGTCGGGTGGGCGCTCAACGCGCTGCGCGGGTCGGATGTAAGCGACGTGCCGTGGCAGCGCGTCATCAACAGCGCGGGGCGCATCAGCATCTCGCGCGCCGACCTGGGCGCGGACCTGCAGCGCGCGCTGCTGGAAGAGGAAGGCATCGGGTTCGACGCGCGCGGCTACGTGGACCTGCGCCGCTATGGTTGGGAGGGGATGAGCCCGCCGGACATCGAGGCGCTCTGGCAGCCTGGCCGTTAACTTTACATATCCGAACATCTGAGCTATACTTACGCCGTCTTTGCGTAACTTTCGCTCAGGACAGGAGTCGCCCATGAGAGAAATCACGATTGCCCTCGCGCAGACTGCGCCGGTGCTGAACGACAACGAGGAGAACCTGCGGCGCATGGCGGGGTTCATCCAGCGCATCTGCCAGGAGCAGCAGACGGACCTGATCGTTTTCCCCGAATTGGCGCTGTCGGGCCACGAGTGCGGGCTGAACTTCACTCGGCTCGCCGAGCGTGTGACGGGGCACGCCGTCTCCTTCCTGGCAGGGAAGGCCGCCGAGTTCAACGTCCACGTGGCGTTCGGCATGCCGGTCAAGGAGAAGGTCGAGAGCATCCTGTTCAACTCCGTGGTGCTGATCGGGCCGGACGGCGAGCTGCTCGGCGATTACCGCAAGTTGCACCTGCGCGGGGAGGAGCGGCTGGCGTTCCGGCCGGGCTACCGGCTGCCGGTGTTCGAGACCGAGTTCGGCGGACTGGGCCTGATGATCGGGTGGGACCTGGCCTTCCCGGAGGTCGCGCGCAGCCTGGCGCTCGACGGCGCGGACCTGATCCTGGTCCCGGCCGGCTGGGAGACCGCCAACATGGACGAGTGGCGCGCGTATGCGGTGGCGCGTGCGTGCGAGAACGGCGTCTATATTGCGGCGGCGAATCGCGTCGGGGAAGAGCCGAGCTACAGCTTCGGCGGCGAGTCCATGCTCGTTGGCCCCCGCGGGCAGATTCACACGGCGCTGGATGAGGCGGTCGAGGGCTATGCCCTGGCGACCGTCGACCTGGACGAGGTGCGCAAGGTGCGCGAGGAGACGCAGATACTCCAGTGCCGCCAGCCGGCGGCGTATCGGGCCCTGGTGCGGAAGTACTGAGTGGATGTGCGGATGTGTTTGGGGCGCGGCCATCCACGAATACGCGAATGTGCCCGCGGGCGCGCCCCGAATAAGCGAATGGGGCGCGGCATGGCGGTCCTATTCGATTATTCGTGAGTCGATTCGCGTATTCGTGGATGGCCGGTTCGCCGGCTGTGCTATAATCCCTCCCAACTTTAGGGGAGGCTCTTATGCACATCATCGATTTACGCAGCGATACGATTACCAAACCCACCCCCGCCATGCGCCGCGCGATGGCCGAGGCGGAGGTGGGTGACGACGTTCTGGGCGACGACCCCACCGTCATCCGGCTGGAAGAGATGTCCGCCGCACGGCTGGGCAAGGAGGCCGGGCTG
>JAKPQT010000485.1 GCA_029555885.1 Chloroflexota bacterium
GGACGCCGGTCTGATCCACACCCGGATCATGGCCTACAGCGCCAAATACGCCTCGGGCTACTACGGTCCTTTCCGTGATGCGGTCGGCTCGGCCAACAATCTGGGCAAGAGCAACAAGAAGACCTACCAGATGGATCCGGCCAATTCCGACGAAGCCCTGCGCGAAGTGGCGCTGGACCTGCAGGAAGGCGCCGACATGGTCATGGTCAAGCCAGGCATGCCGTACCTGGACATCGTTCGCCGGGTCAAGGATGCGTTCGGCGTGCCCACCTTCGTCTATCAGGTGAGCGGCGAATACTCGATGCTCAAAGCGGCTGCCGCCAACGGCTGGCTCGATGAGCGTACCGTGGCGCTCGAAGCCCTGATGTCGATGCGCCGCGCTGGCGCTGATGGCATCCTGACCTACTACGCGCTGGATGCTGCAGCCTGGCTCGCCGAGCAGCGCTGAGCCCGCAGCGCGCATGACCCAGGCATCGTCGCTGAGCATTCTGCATGTGACAGCCGACCAGGCTGTCGTGCTGACGGCCCCGCCACAGGTGGGCTCAGTCGAAGGCTGGTATTGGTTCGACTGCTCCTACGACGATGCGCGCAGCTGGGTCGAACCAGTCCACCGCCTCACCGGCATCAGCGTGTTCGAGGATCACCTGCTCGATGCCGAGAACCAGTTGCATCCGTCGTACTTCGACTCGACCCGCGACTACGAGATGATCGTCTTTCGCGGGCTGGCGCCGCACGACCTGCCCGCCGAGGACAACCGGGCGATGCGCATCCGCACCCGGCCCACGGTGGTGTTCCTGTTCCCTGGCTGCCTGGTGACCGTCCGCTCACCCGACAGCACCTCGGTACCGGCGCTTCGCAAACGCCTGCTCGCCGCGGCGGGCAGCCGCCAGCGCCTGCCCGGGTCGCCGGAAGAGCTGATGCTGCGCCTGCTCAACAACATGGTCGATCGCTACCTGGAACTGCGTCAGCCGCTGACCGAGCAGCTCGAACGCTGGCAGCGTCTGCTGCTCGATCCCCGGCGCCCGTTCCACGACTGGTACGCGCTGCTGGAGGCCCGCGGCGAAATCCGCAAACTCGAACAGTTGTGCGAGGAACAGCTCGATGCGCTCCAGGAATGGCGCGACGAGCGCCTGGATCTCACCCGTGGCTCGGGTCAGTCCGGACACCGGCATGGTGCGGGTTTCACCGAGATCGCCGATCCGCTGCTGGTCCGCACCAGCGAGGTGGTCGAGCACATCCAGCGGGTTCTCAGCCATGCGCGCCGCCTCGAGACCTCGGTCGAGTCGGCGGTGCAGCTGCATTTTTCGTCGACCGCGCACCGCACCAGCGAGATCATGCGCACGCTGACCACGC
>JAKPQT010000528.1 GCA_029555885.1 Chloroflexota bacterium
AGTTCCCGTCCTTCGTCTTGTACATCGCCCCGCGCTTCACGTACCACATTATCTACACCTCCCTGATGATTGTACGGCAGATAATTGCGGGGCGGCCTTTCCCGTACCGCCCCGTTGCGGAAAGCCCTGTTGCTCGTCACCTCCTCTGTAGCAGCTTCCAGCACGCGCCGAGCGCGGCTATGATGAGCAGGATATCCAGTCCGTTCAGCGCGTGCGTGGCCACGTCATTGCCTCCCGACGTATGGTGACCGGCACAAGCCGGGTGCGGCCCGTCAGTCCTGCTCGTCCGTGTCGCCCCAGCGCTCTGCTACCTGCGTCTGTTGTTTGACGGCGGCTTCCGCGTCAAGCCGTGCCTGGACCTGTACTGCGAGCCGCTCAAACTTCTTCCCGCTCCGCGCACGCAGGGTTGTAATCCCGCGCACGATACTCGCGGCACGCTCATAGATCACCGAGTGTTCTTGCTCGATGTTACAGAGCGTTGACTTGCTGATACCGAGATGCCGCGCCAGCGTATTCTGCTGGATACCCGCGGCCTCCCGGAGTTTGCGCAACATTGCTCCTGTCATGGGGCATAGTCTCCTTGCGTAACTTACGGCCACTTCACATTAGCGAGGTCCGCGGAGGTTAGCTCCCCGGAGGTCGACATGAGAGAAATTCGCGTTAGCGAGGTTTGCCCCGCTAAGGTCCACGCCATCAAGATTGATGCCCCTAAAGGGCATCAATGCACTTTTGGCTGCGTGCTGCAGCCAGCGGCTAAAGGAACTGGTGGTCATCTTGTCGCCGTCTTTCCACATACCGGGTGTTTGTGACGGCGTGTTTCTGACGGCTATTATAACGAGTTTGGGCCGTTTGCGCAACAACTTTTGTTTAGACGCGCGACTGCTCGGCAACGTCCAAGCCCGCCAGCGCCAGCGCCCGGTCGCGCACCTGCACCTCGGCCTCCAGTTGGGCGATGCGGGCGGCGGCAGCGCGGAATGCCCGCGCAAACATGGTGGTCATTTCGGCCCAGTCCTGCGGGTCCTGTGCTCCTGGCGGCTGAACCAGCAGGCGATGCGCGTATTCCTGCATCAGATTCGGCGTGACCGGCTCGCTCATCACTCACAACTCCGCGCGTTGCGGTGCCGCGCCCCACCGGGTGTTACATGTACGGGTTGCGCGCGCAGAGGGCGCTGATCTGCGCCTCTTCGTCGCCGCGCTGGACGGTGGGCTTCGTATACGGCTTGCGCTGCCCGGCGGCGAGTACCTCTGCCGCTGCGAGTACCTCCGCCTGCGTCGCGCCAGTCACCCGGTGCCCGCCCATCCACCACGGCCTGCCCGGTACGGCCATCTGCGCCCCCCAGGTTCCCGCGCGGTTGACATAGGTGCGCACAACCCAGCCGCCGATCTCGTGCTCGCTGATGTGGTTCCCGCCGTATGGTGCCCTGGTCATGTCTGCTCACTCCTCCGGTCTGATGATCTCGGCGGCCCGCAGGAGCACCCTGCGCACCCAGCCGCTGACTGTGCGCCCGTCGGCTTCCGCGGCTGCGGCGATGGCCGCCTTCTGTTCCGGGCTCACGCGCACCTGTAGGGCGCGCCCCTTGCGGTCGTCTTGTCTCTGCTGCTTCGGCATGGCTGGCTCCTCGTGTGTGGTCTGGCCCGCTCTCCAGGGGGCGGCACCCCCTGGGGGCCGGGTCAGGCCAGCCATCCCATGTCCTGTGCGATGTCGCGGTCTGCAAGGCTCAGGGCCTCGATGTCAGTCACCGTGTCGCCAGCCGTGGTCGGGTTGGCCTCCGCCTCGATGATGGTATCCAGCAGGTTCTGCGCCTCGCTGGTGTCGGTGCCCTCCGGCGCGTCGGCGATCATGGCCTCGATGTCGCCCCGGCACTCGATCTCCAGCGGCCCCGCATTGCCCGAAAGAAACCACTCCCCGTCGGCGTCG
>JAKPQT010000555.1 GCA_029555885.1 Chloroflexota bacterium
GTCGAATCGTGCGCATCACTCGACATAAAGCCTAGCGTGCCATGTGTCAATACCTCGGTACTTGCAGCTATGTGCCGAGGCCAGGCGCGTCTTTCACGCCCTCCTCGCACCCCGCCGCGCGGTATACGTTGCGCCGCTTACCCTCCGTAACCACGCTGCGCACCACCAGCCGGCCCGCTTTGGCCTCGGCGGCCAGAATGTCGCGCGCCCGGTCAATTGAGACGCCCAGCTGCGCGGCGGTCCGCTCGGCGGTCACGTCCACGGCCGGGTCGTACTCTTCCGCCCCGTACAGCGCCTTCATCCGCGCCAGCAACCGCGCGGCCTGTGATTCCGTCAACTCCCCCGCTGTCCCCGTCATAACTCCTCGCAGGTATCCTGGCCGACTGGCAGCCGCCAGTCGTGCTCCGTCGTCGCACCGTCCCCGGCGACCTCCACCGCGTACATCCCCACGCAGCCCAGCGCAAACGGCGCGACCTGGTAAATGTACTCGTCCTTGACCTTCCAGCCCGGCAGGATCACGCCGGTCATGACAACTTCGCCGGTCGTGCTATAGACCTGTCGCCGGAGGTACTGGTGGTGGTGCGCGGTGACGAGATAGTGCGGTGGCTGGCGCTTGGCCTCCAGGCTCGCATAATAGAGCGACTTGAGCCAGCCCTGGAAGGCATTGCCCTGCGTCTGAGCGCGGCTCCCTGGCCCCGAGCCGGGCTTATGCGCCACGCCGAAGCGCACCCCGTTGACTTTGAAATCCAGCATGTCCCGGCTGACCCGCCCGTCGCCGGCGTAGTCCAGCACCCGCCGGGCCACGCGCTCCAGGCTGGCCGCGCCGGCCCCGTCGTGCGCTCGCGTGCCCGTGGCAAAGCGCAGCACGTCCCGCCGGCGCAGGCTCCAGCGCGCCAGGTGCAGGCCCTCCTCCAGCGTCGCGACGGCCATGTCCTCTTGCGTGTCGATGCGGCTGGTGACGACCTGCGTCGTCTCGTGGTGCAGCCCCTCGGTCACATCGCCGACCACGATCACGATCAGCCGCGCGCCGACCCGCAGAGTGGCGACCCGCTGCCAGCAGGCCAGCCAGTGCCCCCGGATGAGTTCCTGCAGCTCGTTGGGCACGAACGGATTGCCGTCATAGAGGGTCCAGTGCGGCGGGCAGACGGCGAACGGGCTGCCCACGTGCAAATCCGCGGCGAAGACTACCAGGGCGCGCGCTTTGTCGGCCATGCCACCTCGCAAGGGTTAGGCGCCGACCGACCTCAAGGACGGGCCAGCGCGGTGAGCCAGGGTGTTGCAATCTGCGCCAAGAGGAGCAGGGCCAGCAGGCCGATGCTGACCAGGGTCAGGCGTGGCTGCTGAGCTTTCATGTCCTTCACATCCGCCTCGATTCCGTTAATTTGGAGCCGCAGCGCGGTGATCTCGCCGCGCACAAAATCCATGCAGCCCGCCAACTCGCTGTCGGTCGCCATATCCCCGTTGATGAGTGTGACGACATCCCCATCCCCCGGAAAAGCCTTGCTGAGCGCCGCGCGGCCTGTATCCACTGCGCGGCCCAGGTCGGCAGTCGCCCGGTAATTGCGGTAAAACGTCTCGGCAAAGCGCACCGCCGCCTGATCGCCGATGTCCGCCTGCATCATCACGACCGGCACGTGCAGCGCGTTGTGGATCTCCGTCCCGACCCGCGCCGAATGACAGGCGGTGATGACTACGAAGCGCAGCGCCTGTTGCCCTTGCAGCATCCCGAGCAGCTCGCTGACCTCCAGTGGCCCGTCCGACAATTCCAGAATGCTCAGGCCGCCATGCCCGGCAAAGTGGATCGCGTCGTATTGCTGTTTGAGATACTCTTCCAGCTTCGCTCGGTCCACATAGCCGTCGCAAAAAGTGGGCGTCTGCCGCTGCGCGGCCCGCACCAGCTCCGTCTGTGTCTGCAACTGTGCCGCCGGTGCAATAAACAGTATCCTCACGGGGTCCCTTCCTCAATCCTCGTCAGTCACCCACGCGCCGAAATGCGCAGCCAGCCGTACCAGGCCGGCCGGCGGTCCCAGCGGTGGCGCCGGCTCATGCGACCAGCCGCCCCTGCACCCGTAGAAAAGCCGCTGCGCACCAGCCCGTCAGGCCCCGCACGTCCTGCACCAGATACCACGCCGCGCCGGTCGCGTCCCGTTCCACCGCCCACACCGTGACCGGCGCGCCCAGGCTGAGCTGATCGAGTAGGCCGTAGCTCAGGCCCGGCCCGCGCCGCACGTTGAGCGGGTCCGCCGTGACCGTCGCCTGCCCCTTGGCGCAGTGCGGCTCGGCCATGTACGCCACGTCGTAGACGCGCGCATCCTCACTCACCGACCGCCTCCAGCCGATACGCCAGTTTGATGAGGCTGTACAGGAGCTCCTCCGCCCGGCCCAGGTTGCCGGCCTCGTACTCCCGCGCGTACTCCTCCAGCCACCAGCGCACCTTCGTCGCCGTCGCCTGCGGCTCGCCCTCTGGCAGCGGTCGCCGCGCGGCGGCCGGCCGCACGTCCACCCGGTGATACGTCGCGCCCGCCGGCAGACTGAACTGCCCGCCGGCCACTGCGACGGCCAGGTCCTGCGTGCCGCCGTCCGTGTAGGTCGCTCGCACCTGGGCCGGCCCGTCGGGTAGCGCGCTGCCGAGGCGCACCGGCTCAGCCGCCCGCAGCGTCCAACGCGCCCAGTCCTGCCGCGTCAGATCGGCCACCAGCTCTCCGCCCTCGATCCAGCGCAGCCCCCGGCCCCAACACTCCTCCTCCCCGCTCTGCCCGAAGACCGTGCCGTCCGCCGCGGTCCACGTCTGCGGCGGATACTCCCGGTCCCGGAAGACCAGCCACCGCGCGCCCTCCGCCGGCACGAGGGCCTTGACTGCGGCCCAGTGGCCCGTCTCGAACCAGGCCCGCTGGAGCTGCACGAAGTCCGCCCCCCAGTGCGCCGCGCGCAAGAGCAGCCAGTAGAGCGCCAGCGGCTCACCCGGCGCGGCCGGTTTAGGCGCCTGCAGCGGCTCGAACGCGCAACCGGCCACCGGCAGCGCGCGGATGATGTCGGTCAGTCCCCGGCCCGCGTGCCCGCCCAGCCCCGTCGCGTTGGAGTTGTCGGGGGCCAGCCCGCAGCACAGGTAGCGCGCGCCCAGGCGCAGCGCAGCCTGCACCACGTCGCGGCGCTTGTGCCCCCAGGTGTTGCCGGGCGACGGTGCGCCGGGCACGTACACCGGTTTGTCTCCCCAGGCCGCGATCGCGGCCGCGGTCGTGGCCTGGATGAAGCCGTAATAGCCCTCCTCGTCCAGCAGCCCGCGCGCCGGGAGGTGCCAGTTCGTACCGTCGGCGGTGATGGCCGTCGCCTGCGTCTCCTGATTCAGCCCCAGGGCCAGTTGGTAGCTGGCGACGCGCGGGTCCGCCCGGTAGCGCGCCGCCAGCGCGCTGACGGCGCGCTGGTAGGCCGTCTTCCAGCCAGGGTTGGCATAGTCAGGGATTTCGCCGGTCTGACCGTTCGCAGCCGTGAGCTTGAGGCTGCGCCGGTGCGCCGCCGGCGTGTAGTCCGTCAGCCCCGTCGGCCCGTACATGCTGATGATGATCTGGAGATGGCACGGCGTGTCCTGGGCCCCCAGCGCCCGTTCCACCGGCCCCCAGTCATACTGCCCCGCGCGCGGCTCCAGCTCCCGCCACAACACCGGACAGTGCCGTTCCACGCCGGATGGCACCCCGCCCTGGTTGGCCCACGTCATCACGTACCGCATGGTGCTTGCCCCCTGCCCTAAACGGTCCAGGTCACCTTGAAGCCATAGACCCGATAGCTGCCGTACGCTCCGCCGCCGGCACATTTGACGACCAGCATGTACGGATAGTCGGCCAGGACCACCGCACCGGAGTGGATCGTCGCCTGCGTGTCCCCGCTGGACCCGTTGCCGATGTCCGTCGTATAACTAACGTCGTCCGTGTAGGTGCCATCCAGATCCGAACGCCGCAAGTACACCGCGTCGAAATAGTAGCCTTTGGCCGCGGTGTAGCAGTACATTTCGATGCCCGTGATCGTAACCGACCGGCCGGCCCACTGCTGCGGCAGCGGGAAGGCGAAGAGCATCTCGTAGGCATCGTTGGACGGCCCTTCGGCGTAACCGTTGGGATGCGGCCGCCCCGCCGTCCCCTCGTAGCTCATGCTCACGGCCTGCGCGCCCGAGATCCACGTCACGAACGTCGCGCTGGGCAGGCTGCCCCAGGCAATCTGCTTCGAATCCACCCCGTCGTGATCGTGCCCGGTAGATGGGTTGTCGAGCGCGTCCTTGAGGTACTCGACGTTCCCCGAAATCTGCGCGTTGAGCATCGCCGCAGTCACCAACTCGCCCGTGCTCCATGTCCTTGGCGTCGTGTAAGCCATAATTCCGCCTTCCTACCAACCCAGATACGTCGTCTCCCCCAGCTCGCCCCGCCCCGTAGTCTCCAGCAGCCACGGCGCGGCCATCCCCTGGGTGTGCGCCGGGTTGAGCCCGAATTCCCCCTTCAGGTCCTGCATCGTGCTGCCGGTCCACAGGCTGATGGTGTCCACTCGCATCGTCGCCGTCAGGCTGTACTCGGGGCTTGTGAACGCGATCAGGTCACACAGGTCATACGCCAGCAGGTCATCGATGCGATTGTCCAGCCGCACCGTCACCGAAGGCGTCGGCTCGGCCAGGAAGGCCAGCAGTTGCTCGGCCAGGCTCTCCGCCGTGTCGACGCTCTGCTGCGTCAGCAGGTCCAGCGTAATCTGCCGCCGGCCGTAGGCCGCCTGGCTGGCCGCATTTTCCCGAATCAGGGTCACGGCCTGGCGCGTGATCGCCTCGCCCCGAATCTTCAGCAGCGTGATATAGAAGTCCGTGCTGCCGTGCGTGTTCGCCACGACCAGCTTAGCCCAGGTGTCGTAGATGCTCGCCGTCACGGTCATCGAGGCGGTCATATCCGTGCCGGCCCCGCTGGGCAGCGTGTTGGCCTG
>JAKPQT010000589.1 GCA_029555885.1 Chloroflexota bacterium
CTTCTCCAGCACTTGCGCGGCGCTCTCCGGGCTGATGACGCCTGCCTCGCTCCGCAGCGGCAGCCAGGTGAGGTCCAGCAACGCGGCCGCCAGCGCAGGATGCAGTTCCTGGGGGACTGCGACGGTGACCAGCCCCGCGCCCGCGCGGCCGGCCGCGCCGCCGCTCAACGCGGGCGCACCGGTGTACAGGGATGAGCCACCCACCACCAGCACCTTGCCGAATGTGCCCTTGTGTGCATCCCGTGGCCGGGCAGGCAACAGGGCTGCCACGGTCGCGCGTTCCATCAGCTCGACCTGAACGCTCTCATCGAGGTCTGCCGGCACGCCGATATCGACGACGCTGAGCAGCCCGCACGCGCCCGCGCCGGGATACTGCAACTGGCCCCATTTCGGATAGGCAAACGTGACCGTCATCGTCGCGGGGATGGCCGCAGGGTCGAGCGCGCCGGTGTCGCAGTTCAGCCCGCTGTGGCAATCGACGGCCAGGACCGGGACCGCGGGCCAGGACGGGTGCACCCTGCCGAACTCATCTTCATCGTCCATCCAGTCCTCGTCCTCGTCATCCCAGTCATCGTCGAATGGCTGGTCATTGCCCGGCCCACCCACGGGCGAGGACCACGGGTCCGGGGGCACGGGTGGCGCGCCGAGCGCTTCGGCCAGGGGGAAGCGCGGGAGGCGGGCCGGTGCAGCGGACATGGCGGCCTGCGCGCCTGACTGCGCCTGGTTCCGGGCATCCAATTCTTCCTTGACCACGGTCAATAATTCGGCCAGCCGCCCTTCCAGCGGCCGGGTGGCGCCCGTGCCCAGCAGCGCGTCGATGATGAGGCCGGTCTGCTGCAGCTCAGCGCGCAGTTTGGAGAAGCCAGGGTCGTTGTCAGCCCACAGGATGGCCATCCCGCGGCGCCTCCGCTTGACACGGCTGAAGTTAGCGTCGCCCTTGATGTCGCGCTTCCAGATGTAGAGCGTTACGTCGCACTCCATCTCCCGCAGGTAGTGTGCAGCCACCAGCCCATCCCCGCCGTTGTTGCCCGGCCCAACCAGGATGAGAACCCGCTTCTCGCTCTGCATCATTTGCGTCGCCATTGCGAGCATGGCGACCGAGGACCCCGCCTGCTCCATCATGGTGGCATAGGACTGGCCGCGGGCA
>JAKPQT010000592.1 GCA_029555885.1 Chloroflexota bacterium
TGGACGCGGCAGGGCGGCGTCGGCTTGACGCTTGTCGCCCAGGATGTCCAGGGGGAACGGTTCTACCTGCTGGCCGGCTCGGAGGCGGCCCTCGCGCCGTAGATTGCGCAGTAGGGCAATCATCATCGGAGCGGTGGTTAAGACCGTTTGACATTCCCCGTCCGCGGGGGTATACTCGGAGCATAGAACCCGGAGGCACATGGGTTCTTAGAGTATACAGGAGGGTGTCACAAGCGAAATGATGGGCCCTCATGCTGCTATTCTGTCAAAGCACCGAGGCGTCTGACGCTGCGGTGTTTTTTGTGTCTTTGACCTGTGTGGGCAGGTCTATCTCTGGTACGCCAATCTAAAGGAGGCCTTCTCATGGATTCGGCGATGATCGCCAAGATCAGCAAGGCTCGCGAGTACGCTCAAGAACCCGAACGTATGGAAGTCGCGAGCGTCGAGGTCCTGTTCAAAGGCAAACATCAATCGTATCATGTGGTATATGAGCAAGGTGCTTGGAAGTGCGAATGTGATTTTTACATGCAGCGTGGGGTGTGCAGCCATACGATGGCACTGGAGAAGGTCCTGGGCAAGACGGGCATGACGATGGCTGCGCCCGCGCCGGTCGAGGCGTAAACCCAGTATTCGTGATATATCTGACACCGGATCGGGCGGGCGCGCGGGCAAATCAGCCGTGACCCGCCCGATGCTATCATTAGCACGAACGAAAGCATTGATGCGGGATTTCATTCGCAGGCGCTGGAAAGTCCTTTTCGGCCTTCTCGTCAGCCTGTTCTTCATCTGGATTTCACTGCGGGGGCTGCATCTCGGGGAGCTCGGCCAGTATCTGCGCGAGGCGAATTACGGCTGGATTCTGCCCGGCATCGTGGTCTATTTCGGCGCAGTTTGGGCGCGCACGTGGCGCTGGCACTATCTCCTGCGACCCCTGAAGCCAGTTTCCCTGGCCGCGCTCTTCCCCGTCGTCTGCATCGGCTACTTCGGCAACAACGTCTATCCGGCCCGCGCGGGCGAAGTCATCCGGGCGTTTGTGCTCCGCCGGAACGAGGGCATCAGCGTTAGTGCATCGCTGGCCACGATCATCGTCGAGCGCGTCTTCGATGGGCTGGTGATGCTGCTGTTTGTGTTCTTTGCGCTGCCCTTCGTCGGCGCAGAACATATCCCACCCGTTTACCGGGTCACGGTGATTGCGGCGAGCATCGCCTTCTTTGCGGCGCTGGCCTTCTTTTTGTGGATGGTCTTCGATGAGCGCCGCGCGTCGGCCGTCTACCGCTTCTTTGCGGATCGCCTGATTCCGGCCCGGCTGCGCAGCCCGCTGGACGGCTTCTATGCGCGCTTCCTGGAGGGCCTGCACTTCCTGCGCAGCGGCCGCGACGTGCTGATGGTCTTTGTGACGTCGCTCGTCATCTGGCTGCTGGAGACCGTCAAATACTGGTTCGTCATGCACGCATTCGCCTTCACGATCAGCTTCATCGGCCTCATGCTAATGAACGGCGTCGTCAACCTGACGACCACGCTGCCGTCCGCGCCGGGCTACATCGGCACGTTCGAAATCGGGGCGCGGGTTTTGGAGGCGTTAGGAGTGGACTATGGGTTGGCGTTCGGCTATACTATTGTGCTGCACGCAGCGCTCTGGTTCCCTATCACGCTTCTGGGCGGCTATTACATGTGGCGCGAGGGCGTGAAGTGGCGCGATTTCGATAGAAAGAATAGCGAGGAATTTCAGGCACCATGAAGAACATCGCGGTGATTGGCACGGGCTACGTCGGGCTGGTGACGGGCACCTGCTTTGCGGACCTGGGCAACCATGTCTGCTGCATCGACATTAACCAGGAGAAGATCGACCTGCTCAACCGGGGCGGAGTGCCCATCTTCGAGCCTGGCCTCGAGGAGGTAGTCCGGCGCAATGTGGCGGCCGGCCGTCTTTGTTTCACGACCTCCTATCAGGAGGGGTTGGCTGGCGCGGAGTTCGTCTTCATCGCGGTCGGCACGCCTTCGGGCGTGGACGGCGAGGCCGACTTGCAGTATGTGCGCATGGCTGCGGAAACCATCGCAGAGACGATGGATCATCCGCTCATCATCATCAACAAGAGTACCGTGCCGGTTGGGACGGGCGATTGGGTGGCTGACATCATCCGCAAGCACCAGGTCAACCCCATCCCGTTCTCGGTCGTCTCCTGCCCGGAGTTTCTGCGGGAAGGCTCCGCGCTGGCCGACTTCATGAGTCCTGACCGCGTGGTGCTCGGCTCGCTGGATCGTGATGCCGCCGAAAAGGTGGCTCAACTGCACTTGCCGCTGCGCGCGCCGATCGTCCTCACCGACCTCCGAACTGCGGAGATGATCAAGTACGCGTCCAACGCGTTCCTCGCCACACGCATCTCGTTCATCAACGAGATTGCCACCATCTGCGAGAAGCTCGGCGCGGACGTCAAAGAGGTTGCCGCGGGCATGGGCTACGACAAGCGCATCGGCCGCGCGTTCCTCGACGCGGGGGTCGGATACGGGGGGAGTTGTTTTCCGAAGGACGTCAAGGCCCTCGAATATATGGGCCTGCTGCACGGCGCGCATCCCGCGCTGCTGCGCGCGGTCATGGATATCAACCGCGACCAGCGCCGGCTGATCGTCCACAAGCTGCGGGAGCTGTTGGGGTCGCTGCGCGGCAAGCGCATCGGGCTGCTGGGGCTGGCGTTCAAGCCCAACACGGATGACATGCGCGATGCGCCCGCGGTCGAGATCGCCAATATTCTGCTACGCGAGGGCGCAACTGTACGCGCATATGATCCTGTTTCGATGAGCGTGGCGGAGCGCGTCGCGCCGGAGATCGAGCTGGCGCCAGGGCCGTATGAGCTGGCCGAGGGCAGCGATGCGTTGGTGCTTGTCACCGAGTGGAACGAGTTCAAGCACCTGGACCTGCCGCGCATCCGGTCGCTGATGCGCACGCCGGTCGTCATCGACGGGCGCAACGTCTACGAGCCGCAGACCATGTGGGAAGCCGGATTCCTGTACCGCGGCATCGGTCGCGGGTACAATTGTGCGAATCCGGTCGAGGAGTAATCACCGGTTTCTGGCTGCCCGACGTCTGTGTAATTCGCTTGCTGTGTCTGCTGTGGAGGACGAGAGCTCTGCTTTTCGTCCTTCATATTTGTTGTCATCCATCGGGTTTTCCGGTCAGGAGGTCACTTGGACCCACTCATCCCCATCCGCAAGACCGTACTGGATAATGGACTGACGGTGCTGCTGCGCGAGATGCACCATGCACCGGTTGCCAGCTTCTGGATGTGGTATCGCGTCGGCAGCCGCAACGAACGCGCCGGCATCACGGGTATATCGCATTGGGTCGAACACATGCTGTTCAAGGGCACGCCCACCTTCCCACAGGGCGAGTTCGATAAGGCCATTGCGCGGGAAGGCGGCATGTTCAACGGTATGACATGGATCGACTTCACGACTTACTTCGAGACGTTGCCCGCCGACCGCATCGACCTGGCCCTCCGCGTCGAGGCAGACCGGATGGTCAATGCGGTGTTCGATCCCGAGGAAACCGAGCTTGAGCGCACCGTCATTATTTCGGAGCGACAGGGGAACGAGAATAACCCGGGCTTCCTGCTGGGCGAGGCGCTGCAGGCCGCGGCTTTTCAGGCCCACTCTTATCACCATTCGGTGATTGGCTGGCAGTGCGACCTGGAGACGATGACGCGCGACCAGCTTTACGAGCATTATCGCGTCTACTACGCACCCAACAACGCGGTGTTGGCACTGGCCGGCGACTTCGATGCGGAGGCGATGCTGGCGCGCATCCAGGAGTTGTTTGGGGCGATTCCGCCCGGCCCGCCCACTCCCCCCGTGACGGTCAAGGAACCGCCCCAGCGCGGCGAGCGCCGGGTGATCGTGGAAGGGCCGGGGACGACGTCCTACCTGGAAGTCAGCTATCATGCGCCGGCAGCCACCAACCCCGACTACTATCCGATGGTCATTCTCGGCACCATCCTGGGCGGCGCAAAGGGCATGTCGCTGTGGGGCGGCGGCACGTCCAATCGCAGCTCGCGGCTGTACCAGGCGCTCGTCGAGACCGAGCTGGCCTCCGACGCGGACTGCGCCATTACATCCACGATCGACCCTTACCTGTTTAGCTTCTCCGCGACGGTGCGGGAGGGGCGAACGCTGGCCGAGGTCGAGGACGCGATGCTGGAGGAAATCCAGCGGGTCATCGATGAGCCGGTCACCGAAGCAGAGCTGGCGAAGGCGATCAAACAGACGCGGGCCCAGTTTGCCTATTCGAGCGAGAGCGTGACCGACCAGGGTTATTGGCTGGGCTTCAGCGAGTTGATCGCAGATGTAAGCTGGTTCGAGAACTTCCTGGAACGGGTCTCTGCCGTGACTGTGGCGGACGTGCAGCGCGTGGCGCAGCAGTACTTCAGGCCCGCGCGGCGCAACGTGGGCTGGTATACGCCGCAGCGCAGTGGCAATGCGGACGCGGACGCGCTCGGCGCAGAAGCCGAGCTCGATGAAGCAGGTGTGGCCCTGGCAGACGACGCCGGCATGGCGGAGGAGGTCTTCGATGCATAACGCCCGGATCGCTCATCCTCACCGCGCGCAGCCCGGCCGCGGGACGGCGCCCACCTCCCTGCCCGGCCCCGACGATGTGCTGCGGACGCAGTTGCCGAACGGCATCACGGTGCTGGCGCGCGAGAACTGGAGCGCACCATCGGTCGTCGTGGAAGGCTATCTGCTCGTCGGCAACCTGGACGAGCCGGAGGATATCCCCGGCCTGGCCTCGTTTGTGACCTCGATGTTGAGCCGCGGCACGCGCACGCGAACCTTCACGCAGATCAACGAAGCTATCGAATCGGTGGGCGCTTCCATCGGGTTCAGCCCTGACCGCCACATCACCAATTTCTCCACCAAGTCGCTGGCGGAGGATCTGGACCTGGTGCTGGACATCGTAGCCGAGGAACTGCGCGCGCCGGTCTTTCCGGTGGAGTACGTGGATCGCGTGCGCGGGCTGCGCATGACGGCGCTGGCGGAACGCGAGAATGATACGCGGCAGATGGCGGGCCGCGCGTTTCGCGAGCTGATGTTCGGTCAGCACCCCTTGGGCCGAGATATGCTTGGCACACGCGAGTCGCTGCGGGCCATCACGCGCGACCGGCTGGTGGAATTCTACGAGCGTTTCTTCGCGCCACAGGACATGGTCGTCTCGGTGGTCGGCGCGATCCGTGCAGACGAGGCGGTCCAGCGCATCGCGGACGCCTTCGGGAATTGGGTCTACCGGCGGCCTGAACGACCAGCCTTGCCGCCCCTGGTCCACCCGGAAGGCGTGCGCAGCCGCAACGTGACTATGCCCGACAAGTCGCAATCGGACGTGGTGTTGGGGTGGCCGGCCATGCGCCGCCACAGCCCGGACTTCGATGCTGCACGCATGGCGAACACCGTCCTGGGCGTCTTCGGCATGATGGGCCGGCTGGGGGTCAACGTGCGCGAGCGGCAGGGGATGGCCTATTACGCCTACAGCCGCTTGAGCGCAGACCGCGAGCCGGGCACGTGGACGGCCATTGCAGGCGTCAATCCGGCCAATGTGGAACGCGCCAAGGCCGCGATGCTGGAGGAAGTGCGCCGGCTACGGGATGAGCTGGTGCCGGAGGACGAGCTGGAAGACTGCAAGCGTTACCTGACCGGGTCGCTGCCGCTCCAGATGGAGACCAACGACGGCGTCGCCAGCCTGCTCGTGGACCTCGAATGGCACCAACTGGGGCTGGATTACCTGCAACGCTACTTCGGGATCATCAATTCGCTAACTCCACCGCAGCTCCAGGCCGTCGCGCAGAAGTATCTCAACCCGGAATCGTATGTGCAGGTGGTGGCCGGGCCGGCGAACGATTGAAGATTGAAGATTGCAGATTGAGCTGGAGTCGAGGCTTTCGCCGGTCAGGCAGTCCTACGCACATACCTGTCCAAACCGGCTGAAGCCTCGACTCCATAGCGTTGCTTGCGCAGAGATTACGGGCGATCTCTTGGGGAAGGCATCTCGTGGGCAGAACTGAGATCTCGGCTACTATCGCGGACTTGCAATCCGTGCTGCCGGGCCTGTCCGTGGGCACGGACCTGGTGGAAGTGGCGCGTGTCGCGCGGGTGATCGACCGGCACGGCGCGCGCTTCCTGCGCCGGGTGTTCACGCCCGCAGAACTGGCCGCGTGTGGGGCCGGCGAGCCGGGCGCGGCCCTGCGCGTCGAGTCGCTGGCCGCGCGCTGGGCTGCGAAAGAGGCGGCCGCGAAGGCGCTGGGCACGGGCATCGGTCACGTGACGTGGTTGGAGATCGAGGTCTTACAGGATGGAGCCGGCTGCCCGAGCCTGCAACTGCACGGCCGGGCCGCGGCGCTTGCCGCGGAGAAGGGGTTGGCCCGCTGGGCGCTCAGTCTCGCGCACGACGGCGGGCTGGCGCTGGCGTTCGTGGTGGCGGGGTGAGGTTCCAGGTTGTACGTTATAGGTTGCTCAGAACTCCAGATGTAACTGGCTACAGTTGCAAGCTTAATTCCAGTCCCCCTGGTAGGCAGTAACGGGCGCAGTGGCTATCCCACGATAGCACACTGCGCCCATCCTCACCCAATCATCAACAAACCACTGTCTCCTTCTTCAATCTTCCATTTTCAATCTTCCGTCGTCATTCCGTAACTACAAACGTGCTCCCCGCGCCGCGGCCCCAGACCTCCGGCGCGTACATCTGGTATGCGGTGGGCGGGAGGGTCAGGAACGTGCCGGGCAGCGTCGCGCGCACCTGGTAAGTGAACGTATACGTGCCGGGTTCCAGGTCGGTGGCGAACAGCACGGCCTTCTCGTCCCGCAGCTCGACGTGCGTGGGCGTCCACCACCAGCCCCAGTCATCCTCTGTCTCCTGCGACATCTCCGGCCCCTGTGCGGTCTGGCTTGTGATGCGCAGGCTCGTGTCGATGGCCTCCGTGCCCGCGGGCAGCGGGTCCTCCACGATGACGAAGTGGCTGTAGTTCGGCACGACGAGGGTCACGCGCGCTTGCAGCACATCGCCCACCTTGGCCTTCGTGACGGGCGGGCAGGCCGGCAGCAGTTGCAGCGCGGTCTTCTGCGTCTGCACGCAGTCGACCATCCGGTATTCCCGCGTGACCGTCAGCCCGCGGCTGCGCGGCGCGACCTGCTCGACCGGCTCGTACGTGCGCAGGTGCAGCGTGTAGTACAACTGGCCGGCACCCGACTGCCCGGCGGCCGCCGACCGGCTGATGACCACGCCGTTCGTCTGGTCGAGCAGCAGTTGGGTGATGTCCGCCTTGAGCTGCGTCACATCTTGCACGGTCTGCGGGGTCACGGTGCCCTCACCGAGCGACGCGCCGTTGACCAGCACCTGCCAGTCGTAGTTGCCCTCCAGCTCGCCCGTGGCGGCCATCCACTCGGTCAGGCCGATGATGGCCCACGCGTTTTCCTGCGTGGTCTGCCATGCATCGCCCTGCCGCGCGGTCATCAGCCAGCGGACGACGTTCGGGCCGAGCGCGTTCTCCGGGTCCAGCTTGGCCAGCGCGGCCAGCACGACCGCGGTCGAGCGCGTGTCGGTGTTCATGTTCCAGTAGTCGGGCTGGGCCTCTTCCCAGTGGGCCGTCGTCGCGCTCACGATGGCGCGGCCCGACAGGTCGGCCAGCAGGGTCTTGATGCGATCGGGCGCGGCCTCGTCCCCGATCAGGTCCAGCGCCAGCGCCAGATACGCCTTGCCGAAGTTGTCCAGCCGCTCGCGCTGCTCGTAGAGCGCGCCCGCGCGGTTCGGCTCCGGCTGGCCGGCCTCGGCCAGCGCGTAGACCGTGAACGCCTGCCGGTTGAGCTGCCAGTTGGTGAGTTCCTCGGCTGCGGCCAGCGTGCCGCGCAGGTAGTCCGCCGCGCGCGCCATCACGTTGGCATCCACGGTGAAGTCTGCCTGCTGCGCCCGCGCGAGTCCGAAGAGCACGTAGGCGGAGACGGTCGGGTTGCTGTCGTCCTTCTCCCACCAGCCCCAGCCGCCGTCGATGTGCTGCCGCGCGTAGATGCGCTGCAGGCCGACGCCGACCTGCTGTGCCAGCTTTGTGTCGAGGCCCGGCCGCTCGATGTCGAGGGCCTGGAGCGCCTGGTAGCTGACCACGTTGGGCAGGAAGCGGCTGACGGTCTGCTCGATGCACTCGTACGGGTAGTGTTCGAGGTAGGTCAGCCCGCCGACCATGCCCGCCGCGAGGCTCGGCTCAATGTTGACGATCAGGTCGCCGCGCGTTGCGTCGATGCTGGCGGGCAGGCGGACCAGTTCCAGCACGTCCGTGTCCGCCTCCACGCGGCCGCTCGTGCCGACGACTTCCGGCGTCGAGTACCGCTCGACGGGCAGCGTGATTTCGACGGCGTCACCGAGTTTTGTTGTGGCCGATCCGGCATCTGCGGTCATGCGGACGGTGACCTCGGCGGCGTCCGCCTGGACCGCGACCGGCCAGACGGCCTTGTACGTGCCGCCCGCAGGGACGGTCACTGTGCTGCCCGTCGCGCCGGCCACATCCAGCCCGCTGGCCGACAGCCCAATCCGCACTTCGAGATCATCGGCGGTCGTGTTGTGGATGATGCCCGCGATCTCGGCCTGGTCGCCGGCCACGAAGAAGCGCGGCAGCACCGGCCGGACGAGCAGGGACTTGGTTGCGATGACTTCGATGGTGTTTTGGCCGACGAGCGTGCTCTCGGTCGCCGCGCGCGCGTCCATCACCCAGGTCGTCAGGTTATCGGGCAGCGTGACCTCGACGGACGCGACCCCTTCTTCGTTCGTTGTCACCGATGCGCGCCAGTAGGCGATGTCGGGGAACTCGGTGCGCACCAAGTCAATGCCGCCGTCGCCGCCGCCACCGCCGCCGCCCTTGCCCTCCTCGGCCAGTTGCGCGACGAGCCGGTCCACGTTCAGCGCCAGCGTCACACCGGTCGAAACGCTCAGCCCGCGCTGCGAGTAGAACCGGTCGAGCAGCTTGCCGCTCTGGTCCTGCGCCAGCGTGAGCACGGCCTTGTCCACCAGGGCCAGCGAGACGTCCGCGGCCACGGGCTTGCCGGCCGCGTCGAGCGTCTCGACCTCCCAGATGACCTTGGCGCGCGGGGCCAGGCGGAGCGGCTGACCCGGATCGCTCGCGGTTCCCGGCGCGGCGTTTGCATCGCGCGGGGTCAGGACAATCTGCAGCGCCTTGCTCGCCACCGATACCTTTAGGGGCACCATGCCGACCTTGAACGACGGTCGCGGGTTATTCTCGTCGATGCCCTGCATGATGATCACCGAGACGAAGACGTTCGGCGCGTACTCGGCCGTGATCGGTACCCGGAAGACCTGGCTGTTGGATGTCAGGTCGATGACCTCGTGCGAGAGGATGCGCCCGCGTTCCAGCGTGACGAGCGCCTTGACGCGGCCCTGATAGGGGCTGGGGATGAGGATTTCGGCGGTCTCACCGATTTCATACTCATCCTTGTCCGCCACCAGCTTGATGCGATCGTTGTTCTCCTGGCGCCAGGGCACGAAGTCCGCTCCGCTGACCCAGATGAACGCGGCGCTGCGGAGCGCGTGGCCCTTGCTGTCGCGCGCGCTGGCCTCGACCTTGTATTCGCCGGCCACCGGCGGCGTCCACTTGAGCGCCGCGACGCCGTTCGCGTCGGTCGTGACCGTCTCGGTGACAACCGGCGTGTACTTGGGCCGTGTGACCCAGTAGAACTGTCCGTCCTCAGCCTGCTCGCGCACGCTGCGCCACTCGACCTGGTTGACGACCAGGTCCACCTCGACATCCGCGACCGGCTGGCTCTGCGGGTCGACGGTCAGCACATCCACCTGGCCCTCTGCGCCGGCCTTGACCACGTAGGCGGACGGCTTGACGCCGATGTAGAACTCGCCCTTGTGGATGACTGCGTACGCCTGCGTGGAGACGACCTGGTTGTTGGCGTCGAACACGCTGATGTCCAGCGTGAACCGCTGGCTGCTGAAGTACTTCGTGATGTCTGCGGGCACGGTGAAGGTGAAGCGGCCCTCGTCATCCGTGCGGCCCTCACCCTGGCTGACCTCGCCGCCCCACGGCCCGCTGCGCGATGCCGGGTTCCACCAGTCCCAATCGCTGAAGCTGTAGTAGCCCTCGCCCTGGTAGCTGAAGAAGGCGTCGCTCGCCAGCGCCGTCCAGCGCACCCGCGCATTCTTGACCGGCCCGCCGAAGAAGTAATTGGCCTGGACCGTTCCCCGGATTTGCTCGCCCTGGATGTATTCGGGCTTATCCGTCGTCGCGCTCAACTCGTATTCGGGCTTGCGGTACTCTGCGACCTGGAAGCCGACGCCCATGCTGGCTTCTTCCTTGTTGGCCAGGGGCAGGCGCAGCGAAATCATGTAGTAGCCGAGCGCAGCGTCGGCGCCCAACTCGAGCTGGCCATCCACCGCGCCGAGCGCGTTGAGCGTGAGCCGCTGGTCCACGAGCGTGTTGCCCGCGCTGTCGTAAATCGTCACGCTGATGGGCTGGCCCGTGGGCGGCAAGCTGTACTGTACATCGTTGTTGCGGCGGAGGATGGCTTTCCAATAGATCGTCTGACCGGGCCGGTAGATGGGCCGGTCGGTATAGACATAACCCACATACGGCTCGTTTGCCTGGCCGCTCCAAATTCCGAACTCCCACGGTGCGATCCCGTCCATCCAGTTGATAGAGGCTGCACCGAAGCTGCCTTCGTCCGTCGTAGCGATGGCAACGATGCCTTCCCACACCTTGCGCGGGGTGGTCAGCTTGACGCGCGCCACGCCGTCCGCGTCCGTTGTGCCGGTCAGATCGTTCTGCCCATTGTCGGCCACGCGGACCGTGACGCCCTCAACCGGCTGCCCGTTCTGCAGGTCCGTGACCCAGGCCAGCACTTCCTCCTCGTTCGCCTTGATCGTGACGTTCAGATCCGTGCGGACGATCAACTGGCGGGGCGGGCGCTGCCCGTTCGGCAGCTCCAGGCCGGTCACCTCCAGCCAGTAGACGCCGGGCGTGAGCTGGCTGCCGTCGGCATCCACCAGCGGCTCGCGGATGTAGCCCAGCCGGTTCGGCTCGGCCTTCGTCGGCACGGCCCACTCGCGCACGCGCGCGTCGGGCTGAGGGCGGAAGCGATCCCAGTTGCCCCAGAAGTCGCGGCCGCTCACGTCGATCAATTCGTCCTGGTTGACGCGGTATAGGTCGAAGCGCACCTCAGGCATGTTGCGGTACGCGACCACGGCCTGCGTGTCGGTGTACGCGCTGTACGTGCCGACGATGCCCATGTTGTTGAGCTGCAACGTCGGGTCGAGGTTGCGCGTGCGGAACTTCAGCACGTAGTCCTCGCCCAGGGTATTGCCGTACAGGTCCGCGACCTTGCCGGACAGGGTGATCGTGTAGTCGGTAGCCGGCGCCTTCTGGAAGTCGATGAACAGATTGTCTTCGTAGTCGTTGTAGTAGGTGAAGACGCGCGTGGGCTTTGGCAGGATGGTGATGGTATCCGACACG
>JAKPQT010000597.1 GCA_029555885.1 Chloroflexota bacterium
CATCCAGACAGCGTCGTAGTGTGTCGTTCACTCATCCCTCGTCTGCCTGCCAGGGGGGTGAAGGCAACTTGCAACCTGCAACCTTCTAACCTTCAACCTGACTTGCATAATCTTCAATCTGTAATCTTCAATCTTCAATCCACCCATCCCTGGAGTTCCGCAAGCAGGCGCGTGTACTCGATGAAGGTCGGCCAGGAGATGTCGGGCGGCACGCCGTGATCGCAGCTTGGAATGAACCCGCCGTCGCGCAAGACGGGCACGAGCCGCATGACCTCTTCCCGCATCACGTCGCCGCCGGCCGCGATGCACCGCTTGTCGATGCCGCCGTGATAGGCCATCCGGTGGCCGAACTGCCGCCGGAACTCGTTCAGGTCGTTGCCCGCCGCGACTTCGATGGGGTTGCAGGCCTTGATGCCGGATTCGATCCAGATGGGGATCAGGTGGGCGATGTACCCGTCGGAATCCATGTCGAGGAATCCGTCACCGTAGGACTTGAGCAGGTCGATCCAGCTCACGTACGCGGGCTGCAAGAAGCGGCGGGTCATGGCCGGGGAGATCATGCTGTGCGCCTTGTAGGCCATATCCTCCGATACGTACAGCACGTCCAGCCGGACGCGGCGCAGGATCTGCTCCAGCACGGCCAGCACGTACGTGCGCCAGAACTCGGCCATGTCCGCGACGAACTGCGGGTCATCGATCATCAGGGCGCACAGGCCCTCCATGCCGACCCACTCGCGCATCTGCCAGAACGGACCGTTGACCGATACCGTGACCGCCTTGCCCGATGCCTCGGCCGCAGCCGCGCGCTCCCAGAACTCCGGCGACAGCCGTGCAGGGTCCGCCGGGTCATAGCGCCAGCGGATCTTCTCCTCCCAGTCGGCCCGGTTCTCGACCGGCCAACGATGCCACTTGCGCGTCACAAAGTCCTTCGCGTTGCGGATATAGGTGTAGTCGTAGACATCGGAGATTTCGGTGACCGCGCCCATCCAGTCGATGACGATGTAGTGGCCGTCTCGATGTTCCAGCACCTTTTCTTCGAAGGTTGGGATCATGCGGAAGGCCTCCGGCAGGCCGTGGGTCGCGTCGAACGCCGCCCGCGGCACGCCTACTGCCTCCGTCAACGCGTCCAGCCAGTGCACATCTGCCGGCAGCCCCTGCGTGTGCCAAGCTGCCAGCGTCGACTCGCGCGGCCCGCCCGGCGCCAGCGGCACGCGGTCGGGCCTGCCGAACAGCAATGTCTCAAGGTAGCGTTCGCGTGCGTTCATGGCACCGCCCTTTGAGGGGTTGCAGGTTTGCAGGTTACAGGTTACAGGTTGCAGGTTGTCGGTAGTAACCTGTAACTTTCAACCTTCCAACCTTCAACTATACCAATACGCCGGCAGCACATCGCGCTGCGCTTCGAGCAGCTCCGCAATGCAGGCGTCGGCGTCTGCGATGTTATTGCAGATGGGGTCGGTCAGCAGCGCGCGGCGCAGGAGCGCCCGGTCGCCGGTCACCGCAGCGTCTGCGGTCAGCTCGTGCGTGTCGATGACCTGGTGCTCCAGCGCCAGCGCGCCGCGCGGGAAGGCGCCGATCGCCAACGGCCGCGGCCCGTGCATGTCCACATGGCAGCGCGCCTCGAGCACCGCATCGTCCGGCAGGTTGGTGATCGCGCCCCGGTTGGGCGTGTTAATGAAGAACGTCTTGCCCAGCCCGCCCCACATCGACTCGATGATGTCAGTTGCGTGGTCGTCGCGCACCTCGCGGAGGAACTCGTCGACGCTGCGCGCGCCGGACGCGTACTCTTCCGTCTTGCGCCACGCGCCAGCCATCAAGCCCGCACGCTCCTCCGCATCGAACAGCGTGATGGGCTCCGGCATGACGGGTGCAACGCCATACCCCTGGAAGAAGGGCACGTACTCCTTGGTGTGGCCGATGGTGTCGGGGTAGACGCCGTAGAGGTCGAAGAGCTGGAGCGCGTACGCGTAGTTGTAGCGCGACTTCGAGTGAGCTTCGGGGTGGCTGGCTTCATCGGCTGCGCGCTGCGCGATGACTTCGCGGAGCCGGGGCATGAGGTCCTGCCCGTCGTAGCGGCAGCGCAGGATGAAGGTTGCGTGGTTGACGCCGCCGATCGCCAGGTCGAGCCGCGCCTGTACGTCCGGCGGGACGCTCGTCGCGTCCGCCGGCAGGATGCCCAGCGCCTTGCACCAGCCGAGGGTGCAGTACGGCTCATGGTGGCCGTCGCACAGCGCGAACGACTTCACTTCGGGCGCATAGCGTTGCAGCGCGGTGCCCAGGACGGTGGTCGGGTTGACGAAGTTGATGAGCCAGGCATTGGGCGCGAGCTCGTGGACGTCGCGGGCCATCGCCAGCGCGTGGGGCGTCTCGCGCAGCGCCCGGAAGATGCCGCCCGGCCCGATGGTGTCCGAGCTGCACATGCGGATGCCGTGTTTGGCGGCAATGCGCGTGTCCAAGCCCCGGAAGTGGGCGTTGCGGTCGGAGAAGGTGAGGACGACGAAGTCCGAATCCGCCAGGACCTCGCGGCGGTCGGTCGAGCCGCGGACTGTCACATCGCTGCCCGTGGCCGCGCACACGCGCTCGGCCAGCCGGACCATCGTCTGCATCACATCCGGCCGGGTATCCACCAGGGCCAGAGTCCCGCCCGCCATGACGGGGCTGGTCGCCATCTTGTGGATGACGGGCTTACCGAAGAAGAAACTGCCTGCGCCGATGACGGTGATCTTTGGGCCATGCATGGTGTAACACCTCGTTGTGCGGGGGAGTTAGGAACGAGCAATGAGTAACGAGTAATGAGAAAACGATCCTGGCAATGATCACTTTTTACTGGTTACTCATTTCTAATTCACAATACCCAATTCGCAATTCCTATGGGTTCGTTGCTTCGACGGGCTTCTTGTGGTGGACGAGCACGTCTGCGGTCAGTGCGATGCCTGCCGACAGCACGGCCAGTTTCACGGCGGCCTTGAGCGCGGAGCCGCTGTCCAGTACGCCGCGGGATGCCATCGGGACGACCTGCTCGGCCTCGACGTCGAACCCATGCCCGCGGCCGGCCTGGCGGATTTCCGCCATGACCTCATCGACGTCGAATCCGGCGTTCGCGATGATGGTGCGCGCGGGTTCTTCCAGCGCGCGGATGAGGATGCGATAGGCGGCGCGTTCCTCGCTGGCGGTCGCGGCCTTGAGCCTGTCACGCAGCGCTGGGCGGCAGTCCAGCAGCGCGGTGCCGCCGCCGGGCACGACGCCTGCCAGCAGCGCGCCGCGCACGGCTTCGATGGTGTGCTCGGCCAGCTCCTTGCGGACGTTGACCTCGGCCTCGGTGTTGCCGCCGATCCAGAGGGTGGCCGCGCCGCCGGTCAGCTTGCCGATGCGCTCGCGCAGGTTCTTGCGTTCGGCCAGGTCGCCGATGGCGCTATGCGCCGCCTTGAGGTGCGCGATGTGCTGGCGTAGGGCACGCGGGTCGCCCTGCGCGCCGACGATGCCGAAGAACTCGCGGTCGGCCCAGGCGCGCCGCGCGTGGCCCAGGTCCTCGGCGCGGATGCCGGCCAGCCGCTCGCCGCCCTGCTTGCTGAAGATGCGCGCGCCGGTCAGGAAGCTCATGTCCTCGAGGACGCCCATGATCTCGGGGATGGTCAGGCCCGGCGTCTTGACGGCCAGGATGTCGAACTCGCCCGGCTTGTTGTTGACCAGGATGGTGGCAAGCACAGGCTCCGCGAACTGGCGGGCAATCAGCAGCAGGCTGCGCACTTTGGCCTGGCGCGCCGCAATCAGGACGGGCAGAATCTCCTCCGGCTGCGTCAGTTCGAGGTCGCTGACCAGGATGCGCGCATCCTGGAGTTCGGCCCGGTTGTGCGGCTTGCCGTTAGTCATGTGCCGCGACACCGCGCCGCCCTTCCAGTAGATGCCTTCGACGTATTCACGCTCCAGGTCGCGGCCGCGGCCCGTGCGGATTTCGATGCGGCCGTATTCGCCGATGATGTCGAAGATTTCGCCCAGCAGCCGCGCCATCGGCGGGTCGCCGCACACCGCGGCCGCGACGCGCGCAAGCGCCTGCGGGCCTTCCACCGGCACGGCCTGGCGCGCCAGCTCGTCCAGGATGACCTCGAGACCTTCCTCGAGGTAGCGGCGCAAGACCATCGCGTTGCCGTCGGATGCGAGATAATGCAGTCCCTGGTTGAACAGGGACTGGAACAGGACCGCGGTCGTTGCGGTGCCGTCGCCCTCGCGCTCATGTTGGTTCCACAGCATGTGCCGGACGAACATCGCGCCCATATCGGCATCGCGATCGGGCAGCTCGATGATGCGCCGGGCGATGACGCCCGCGTTGTCGAGCAGCTCCGGCGAGCCGGTGCTGGCAACCCGCGTGAGCGCAACGAGGCGCGGCCGCGGGCCGAGCGTCGGGCGCACGGCATCGACAATCTGGTTAATCCCGCGTTGCAGGGCGCGAGAGGATTTGGGCTGGAAGACGACCCCAGGGGTGTAGGTGGTTTTCATCGATGAGAGATACTCCAGGATTGGGCGTTTCGTTGGGCGTTTCGCCCTACTCTGAGTTACGCAGCAACTCAGAGTAGGGTCAGGAAGTCGCCCAGCGACTTCCTGACACATCATATCAGTTTAGTTCGGATACGCCAACTTGAAAAGCTGGCCGGCCCCGGTGCTCACACTGCGATAGGTGAAGCCCGCCATCTCGATTTCGCGCACTGGCTGCGAGAAGTAGATGGGCCGGTCGGGAAAGTTGGCCTGCACGAACTGGACGATCGAGTCGGCCAGGCCGGGCTTGTCGCTGCGCGAGTAGGTCTCGATGAACTGCATGCGCGTCCGCCCCAGCTCGATGTGCGCTGCATAGTAATAGGGATAGAGCCAGTACCAGTCGGTGAAGACGACGGCATCCGGCTCCAGCCGCTCGACGACCGTGCGCGCCACGCGACCGACCCGTTCGGTGTTTCGGTCGATAAGATAGCCTTCCGCGCCGATGAAGGGCGTCCGGCCCGCGATTACATCGGGGACATACAGACGCAAAGTTAACCCGATGGCCACCAATGCGACCCCGGCCACCATGACCGCCCGTACCGGGCGGCTCAGTGTGCCGGGGTGAAATCGGCCGGGTCGAGCTGGTGCTGGGCGGTCCGATTCAATGTGCGTGCCAACCTGGGCTGAGTGTAGTGCTTCCGCTAGCCGGTCCAGGCCCAGGGTCGCCAGCATCGCCAGGAGTACGTAACCCGGGATGTAGAACACATACAGGTCGCCCACCCGGTAGTTGAAGTAGCAGGCCCAGTGGATGAGCAGCGCAGACGCGAAGAACCAGCCGAGTCGCCGGTCGCGGCGGAATAGCGTCGCGGCGCCCGTCACGATGAGCACAAGGGTAAGCACCGAGAACTCGCGTGGCAGCCCGACCAGATACTCACCGAGCCGCGCGGGTGTGTCCAGTAGCGGGCCGGCGAACATGGCGCTGCGCCACTGGACCGCCGTCATCAGGAAGACGATGCGGCGGATGGGGCTAGCGAGGTCATCCGCGGTCAGGTCCCAGTTGGAGCGCGCGGGGCTGTATGCGGCGTTGAAGATGTTTGCGGGCGCCGCGTGCAGGTCAACGAAGAGGAACGCGACGAGGTACAGAAGCAGCCCGGCTGCGCCGCCGAGCAGTGCGGGCAGGAGCCACTCGCGGCGGCGATCCCACTGGGACAGGAGGAAGATGACCACTGCGGGCGCGAACATCGCAACGCTGGCGTGCACGCCCAACCCGAGTCCGCCGATGATGCCCGCTGCGAACAGCGGC
>JAKPQT010000605.1 GCA_029555885.1 Chloroflexota bacterium
CGGTTCGGCTGCGATCATCATGGCCTGGGTTGCAGCAGGCCACTTGGAGGCCTACTGGGAAGCCGGGCTGAAGCCGTGGGACCTGGCCGCGGGCTGGCTGCTCATCACGGAGGCCGGCGGTCGGGTCACGGACTATGACAACGGCCCGATGCGCCTGAACAGCCCGCACATGATCGCCAGCAACGGCCAACCGGGCGTCCACATCGAGATTATGACAACCCTGGCTGAGATTCACCAGCGCCAGGCACAGGGAGTATAATCACTTCATGTACATCGACCGGCGCTACAAGGGGCGCCGCAAGCGCTCCCCCTGGCCGTACGTCTTCCTGGTCGTCCTCGTGCTCATCCCGGGGATTTACTTCCTCGCGACCCGGACGCGCTTCTTCGAGAACCCGTTCAACCCGCTCGCGCCGACCGCCACGCCGACCCGCTCCGCCGTGAGCTATCTCGCGGAGGCGGAAGACGAATACCGGGCCGGACGGCTGACCGCAGCCGCGGAAGGCTACCAGCGCGTCGTCGAGCTGGAGCCCGACAACGATGAGGGCTACAACCGGGTGGCCTGGTTGTGGATTCTGCGCGGCCATCCCGAGCGTGCGGTCGAGCCCGCACGCACCGCGGTCGAGTTGAACGAGAGTGCGTGGAACCTGGCAATCCTGGCGATGGCCCTTGACTGGACCGGGGACTACGACGAAGCGATCAAGGTCGCCTTGAAGGCGGTGGACGTAGATCGGCAATCCGCCGAGGCGCACGCGGCCCTGGCCGAGGCGTATGCGGACCGCAACAACTGGACGCGCGCATTGGAAGAGGCGCGTGAGGCCGAGGAACTCAACCCAGAGAGCGCGTTCGTCATCCGCAACCTGGGCTACGTGCTGTCGATGCAGGGCCGGTACGAGGAAGCACTGGAGACGTACGCGCGCGCTGCGGAGCTGGAGCCGACACTGGGCTACATCTACATCAGCGCGGGCAACATCCACATGGCCCTGGGCGAATACGACCTTGCCATCGGGCAGTTCGAGAAGGCCATGACCGTCAACCCGGATGTGCCGACCGGGTACGATGCGCTCGGCCACGCCAGCGCGCTCAACGGCGACACGGACCGGGCGGAGTCGGTACTGGAAAAGGCGATCGAGATCGATCCGGAGTATGCGCCCGCGTATGCGCACCTGGGCCGCGTCTATTACACGCGGCTGAACTGGGAATCGGCCATCGAGAACTTCGAGAAGGCGTTCAGCCTGGGGCTGGAGAGCGAAGAGTTCTACTATATGTTGGGCCTGTCGTATTCGTACCTGGAGGACTGCGACAACGCCCTGATCTGGCTGAACAAAGCGCTGGAACTGAACCCGGAGTCGCGGCCCGCGCTGGACGGGATACGAAGGTGCGGAGGATAAGAGTGAGGGCCGGGTGTGCCTGCGGTTTGCAACCGCAGGCTGATATGAAAAGTGTGCCGAGGCACACTGACCCAGGACGCCGGTGAACCTGTTTGCAACAGGTTTGGTGTAGCAGGCTGTGGTTTGCAACCACAGCCCCGGCTCACAACGGACGGCAGCCAGGGCGGAACCTTTCATCCCCGGGAGTCGTCTTTGACCTGCACCCCGACTTGGGGAGAGGGGCGCGCTTATGCTATACTCCCTGTTACCCCGCGACCGGCACACTCTGTCGAGAGCTGCCCCTTGCCAGGCAGCCTCGTCCGTGTCCTCGTCGCATCACATTTGAGGTGTTCCCTGCATGTCACGCAAGACCGTTTCGACCATCCTGCTTGCCGTCATGGCCCTGGCGCTCGCCGGCTGCGCGCAGCTCAGCCCGGAAGCCACGCCTGCGCCGCCGACCAAGACGCCCAAGCCGACCTTCACGCACACGCCCGACTGGACGCCAACGGCTGAGGTCTTCCCGACCTTCACGCCCGTGCCGCCGACCGCAACGCCGGAGCCTGTGGAGCCGGCGGCTGAAGAGGCCACGCCGACCGAGGCTGCTGCGAGCGAAGAGCCGACGGCTGCGCCGGAGGCAGTCCGCCTGACCGTCAACCAGACGGCAAACATCCGCAGCGGGCCGGGCACCAACTATGCCGCCATCGGCCGCCTATCTGCCGGCGATTCGTACCCCATCCTGGGCAAGAACGCCGCGGGTGACTGGTACCAGTTTGAGATCGAGGGCCGCGAGGGCTGGGTGACCGCGAGCCTGGTCACCGTGACGGGCGATGCTGCGGCAATCCAGGTGGCGCAGAACATCCCGCCGCCGCCGACCGCGCGCCCGCGACCAACCGCCGCGCCGCGACCAACGAACCCGCCCGCGCAGCCCACCGCTGCCCCGCAGCCGACGGCCCCGCCCGCGCCGCGCTACGAGTTCAATATTGCGGCGGTGCAGGCGTGCAACCGCCAGCCGGCCGGCAACTGGTTCGAAGGCACGGTGTACAAGGGCGGCCAGCCGTTCAACGGTGCGCGGGTCGTGTTCAGCTACGCCCCGGATGGCCCCTGGGCTACGCCGCCGCAGATCAGCGGTCCCCACGAGGGATACACCAACTGGAACGCGGGCTATTACAGCCACATCATCAAGGCGTCGGATCCGCAGGCCGGCGAATGGTATGTCTGGATCGTGGATGCCGGCGGCGCTCGCATTTCGGAGATCGCGCACTGGACTTCGACAGGGCCCGGCGACGGCTGTAACGCCGCTGTGATCGACTTCGACAGCCGGTAAAGAAAGTCGTGCAAAACCGGAGCATCCTGAGCGGGTGAACGGCCCAACGCCGATTGACGAAGAGCGGCTAGTCGAAGGATCGGCCCATGCAGCGAAGCCCGGTCTATTACGTCTACATCCTCCGCTGCGCTGATGATTCATATTACGTCGGCTCAACGAGTGACCTGGAGCTTCGCCTTGAGGCACATCAGGCAGGGCATTACGGTGGTTACACCAGTCACCGACTGCCGGTCAAGCTGGTATGATCATGTGACTTTCCGACCGCACAGGATGCCTTCCTGACTGAAAGGCAGATCAAGGGCTGGTCACGTGCAAAGAAAGAGGCGCTGATTCGAGGAGACCTCGAGGGCGTGCATGAGATCGTTAAGAATGAGCGACTCGTGCGCGAGTCAAGGAAGCGAGAGGGATAGCTGCTGAGAGCAAGGCCCGCCCCTTCGACTGCGTGCGTCGCTGTGCGACGCCCTACGCTCAGGGTGCTTCCTTGATGGTCACGAGTGAGTTGGAGCATCCTGAGCGTTTGGGCGGCTCAACGTGGCTAACGACGAAAGGCCAGTCGAAGGAGCGGGTGTGACAAGGCCCGCCCCTTCGACTGCGCAGCGCGATCCTTCGACTTCGCTCAGGATGCGCTGCTCCGCTCAGGGTGCTTCGTGGTGCGGTTGATAGCGTCGCGGCTCCGCTCAGGGTGCTGGCTTACGATGTATAACACGGAATATGACACGCGCTAATCGTCGCCCACGCCGTACCTGGGTGGTATGGCTGGCGCTCCCTGTCATCCTCGCCCTGGCGGTCATCGCGGCCAGGGAACCCTTCGGCATCCTGCTGTACGACCTCACCGGCGAAGAACGCCTCTTCTCGCAGCTCAAGGGACTGACCGACCTCAGCGCCGACCTGCTGCGACCCCGGCTGCACCTGGCGGCGGATGCACCGGTTCAGCACACGAATGTGAGCCCCTTCGGCGTCAATGTGTTCCTCAACGAAGAAGTCGAACCGGCCAAGCGCGAGCTGACCGTGCGGCTGGCGCGCGAGGCGGGCTTCGATTGGCTGCGACAGGAATTCCCCTGGCAGGACATCGAAATCCACGGCAAGGGTGACTTCGAGGACCGCCGCAACCCGCCCGCCCGGTCCGCCTGGGAGAAGTACGACCAGATCGTTGACCTGGCCGAGCAGTACGGCATGGGCCTGATCGTACGCGTCAGCACACCGCCCGCGTGGAGCCGCGGCCAGGGCGACGAAGTTGGCACGTTTGCGCCGCCGGACAACTACGACGACTTCGGGGATTTCGTCTATGCTCTCGTCAGCCGGTATCGCGGCCGCATCACCTACTACCAGCTCTGGAACGAGCCGAACATCTACCCGGAATGGGGCAGCTACGCCATCAGTCCGGAGGACTACACGCGGCTGCTCAAGATCGGCGCGACGCGCGCACGAGAAGCCGACCCGCATGTGGTCATCATTGCAGGTGCGCTCGCCAGCACGATTGCGCTCCAGCCCGCAGCCGAGCCGCCCAACAATGCGCTTAACGACCTCATCTTCCTCCAGCGCATGTATGATGCGGGCGCCGCACCCTACTTCGACATCATGGCGATGCAGGCCTACGGGCTGTGGAGCGGGCCGACCGACCGGCGGATGCACCCGCGCGTGATGAACTTCGGCCGGCCGCAGTTCATCCGCGACCTGATGGTGGCGAACGGCGACGCCCACAAGCCCATCTGGATCAGCGAGATGGGCTGGAACGCAGTGCCCGATGACGTGCCCGACAAGCGCTTCGGGCAGGCCTCACTCGACCAGCAGGCGCGCTTCACCGTAGGCGCGTACGAGCGCGCCCTGGCCGAGTGGCCGTGGGCTGGCGTCGTCAACACCTGGTATTTCAAGCGCGCGACCGATGAATGGGTGCAGCAGGCCCGGCCTGAGGCCTACTTCCGGCTGGCCGACTCCGACTTCACCCTGCAACCGGTCTACGCCAGCTTGCAAAGCTACCTGACGACGACGCAGCCCGCGCTCTACCCCGGCACGCACGAGGCCGCAGGCTGGGGCATCGCGGCGACGGGCGAGTGGCAGGTGCTGGATGCCGCCGATGCGCCGTTCGGCCGCATCTGGGCTGCGGAGCCGGGCGCAGAACTCGCCATCACATTCCACGGCACAGGTGTGGTGCTCTCACTCGGCTGCCCACAAACTGACTGCATCGGCAGTTTCCGCTACACTGTAGATGGCGGGGAGGCAGGCCGCGTAGACATGGCGCAGGCCGCGACCCCGCAACCCGTGAGAGTTGCAGACGGCCTCGCCGCTGGTCTGCATCGCCTCACGATCCGCGCAGAGTCCGGCACTGAGGGGTTATCCGCCATCATCGTCGAAGGAAGGTGAGCATGGCCGCGCGGCGAGATACGGGCCTGATTTTTCTCCTGCTCCTGCTCGTCCTGGCGGCGGCAGCCGGGCTCCGCTTCTACAACCTCGCCGGGCAGAGCCTCTGGTCGGACGAAGGCAACAGCGTGGCGCTGGCCGCGCGGCCCTTCGCCCAGATCGCGCGCGATGCGGCCAACGACATCCACCCCCCGCTCTACTACTTCCTGCTGCGCATCTGGACGCGCATCTTCGGCATGACCGAGATCGCGCTGCGCTCGCTGAGTGCGCTGCTGGGCGTCCTGCTGGTGCTCGCCACCGCGGAGCTGGGCCGGCGCATCTTCAGCCGGGTGACCGGCCTGACTGCGGGCATCCTCGCGGCCGCCGCGCCTTTCCAGGTGTACTACAGCCAGGAAGTGCGCATGTATATCCTCCTCGCGCTGGAGGCTGCGCTGGCGCTCTTGCTTTTCTGGTGGTGGGTCAGCCAGGAGGACCGGCGGCTGCCCAAAGATGCGTCCGTCGCCGCCGGACGGCGGCTGCGCTGGTTGCCCTTCTCCGGCCAGATGCTCATCCTCGTATGGGTTGCGGGTCTCTACACGCACTACGCTTTCCCGCTGGTCATCGCGCTTGCCAGCGGCCTGTATGCCCTGTGGCTGATCGTCTCCCGGCGCCGCGGGTTGGTCGGCCAGCGGGTGCTGCGCTGGGCGTTGCTGCTGGGCGTGACTGCCGGGCTGTATGCGCCGTGGCTGCCGGAGGCCGTGCGCCAGCTCACCACCTGGCCCGGTGTTGAGGTGACCGCCAGCCTGGGCGAACAGCTCGCCGGATTGTTCGGCACGCTGGCATTCGGCCCGCTCGAACTGCATGGAGAAAACGGTGCCTCCCTGTGGCTGATCATGACCCTGGCTGTCATCGGCACATATCCCTGGCCGCTGGTCAATCGCCAGGAGCAATCCGGCACGCCGCGCATCGACTGGCTGCGCTTCCTGCTGCCGCCCCTGTGGGTGCTGGCGCCGGTCGCCATGATCATCGTGCTGGGCCTGTACCGCGAGGCGTATCTCAAGTTTCTGCTGATTGCCAGCCCGGCCTTTGCGCTGCTCCTGACGCGCGGGGTCACCGGCCCGGCGGCCTGGCTGCAGGCCCGCGGCTTGCCGGCCAGCGGACCCGCCCAATCCAGCGCAACACCGGCCCAGGCGCGCTGGCTGGGCAACGTGCTGAGCGCCCTATGGGTCCTCGTCGCCCTCGCGCTGATCGGCGGAGTCTCGGGCGCGACGCTTGCCCGCTACTACACCGATCCTACCGTGGCACGCGACGACTACCGCGGGGTCACGCACTTCATCGACGCCACCGCACAGCCGACCGACGCCATCCTCTTGACCGCACCCGGCCAGCGCGATGTGTTCGGATACTACTACACCGGCGGCCTCCCGGTGTATGCGCTCCCGCGGCAGCGGCCGCTCGATCCCGCAGACACGACCGCGGAACTGGCGAAGCTCCTGGGCCATACGAAGGTCTATGCCGTGTACTGGGCCACGGGCGAAGCGGACCCGGAGGGGTTGATCCAGGGCTGGCTGAACAGCCGGGGCTACAAGACGCTGGACCAGTGGCACGGCAACATGCGACTGGCCGTCTATGTCATGCCGGAGCAGCGGCCGCCCGATGAGACCGTTGACGAACTGAATCTCCCGCTCGGCGCTGATATCACGCTGCTTGGCTATCGCGGGTGGAACCTGGCCCCGTCCGCAGGCGAGGTTACACAGCTCCAGTTGCTCTGGCGGGCAGAGGCAACCCCGGCGCGGCGCTACAAGGTCTTCCTGCAACTGCTGGACCAGCGTGACCAGGTCATCGCGCAGCGCGACGCCGAACCAGCAGGCGAGAGCCGGCCCACGGACACCTGGCCGCCCGGTGAAACCGTGGCAGACAACCACGGCCTGCTGATTCCGCCCGGCACGCCTCCGGGCACGTACCGCCGCATCCTGGGCATGTACGATGTCGAGACGATGGAGCGGCTGAAGCTGCCCGACGGCAGCGATTTCGTCGCGCTGCCGCCCATCACCGTGACGCGCAGCCAGGTGGCGCCCCCACTGGCCGCATTGGACATGCAGTATCCGCAGCAGTTCGGCTTCGGCGCGATCTCGCTGCTCGGCCATGACCGGTACAAGCGGGGCTTCAGCCATGCGCGCAACGAGCCCCTCCGTCCCGGCGACCTGCTGCACCTGACGTTCTACTGGCAGGCGCACGCTGCGCCGCGCGCGGACTGGTGGTTCGTGCTGACGCTCAGCGACAACAGCGGGCAAAGCGTTGCGACATTGGAAGCGCCGCTGGTCAGCTCGACCTACCTGACGACGTTATGGCAGGAGGGGGACGTGGTGCGCGGGGAACACGACCTGTTGATCCCGCCCGACTTGCCGCCGGACACCTACCGGCTCAGCCTCAGCCTGTACCCCGACGCCGAGACGGAGGCCGGGAGCGCGTACCTGGGGACAGTTCGGGTGGAATGAGTAACGAGTAACAAGTAACGAGTAATCAGTGACTTACTCATTACTCGTTACTCGTTACTCAAGACCCACATGAGGAAAACCATGATTCTAACCACGCTTCCCGTCGGGATGCTGGAAGTCAACTGCTATGTGCTCGGCTGCGAACGCACGCGGCGGGCGGTCGTGATCGATCCGGGCGACGAGGCCCCGTCCATCCTCAGAGCGCTGCAACAGCATGGGTTGACGCTCGATCGCATCCTGGCGACCCACGCGCACTTCGACCATCTCCTGGGCTGCCGCCCGCTGCAGGAGGCTACCGGCGCACCGCTCTATGTCCACCCTGCTGACCGCCCGCTGGTCGCGATGATGCAGCGCACCAGTATGGCATGGCTGGGCTACGATCCGGGCGAGCCGCCCGCCATCACCGGTGACCTGGCTGCGGGCGACGTCGTGCGCGTGGGCGATATCGCGCTGGAGGTGCGCCACACGCCGGGGCACTCGCCCGGCGGGGTCACCCTGGTCGAGCACGCCACGCGCCGCGCGTTCACGGGCGATGCATTGTTCGCCGGTTCCGTGGGCCGCGTAGACCTGCCCGGCGGCGACGGCCAGACGCTCATCGCCAGCATCGACGCGCAGATTCTGTCGCTGCCGGACGACTACGTTGTGCTCCCAGGCCATGGGCCGGCGACGACCATAGGCCAGGAACGACGGACGAATCCGTATCTGTAGCGGGATAGCATGATGGAACGCCTGGTGCTGCCTGAGACGCTGCGCGCTGCGATCGTCTCCCACGCGCAGGCGGGTTGGCCGGAGGAGGTCTGTGGGCTGCTGGCAGGGCACGACGACAGCGCGACGGAGTGGCATCCGGGAATAAATGTGTCGCCCACTCCAGCCGTGGCCTATGAGCTGGACCTGGACACCCTGTTCAAACAGGTCGCATTCGAGGAGGCCGGGCTGAAGCTGGTCGGCATCTACCACTCGCACCCGCAGGGGCCGGAGACGCCTTCTGCGACGGATATCGAGCGGGCCTTCTATCCGGATGCCGTGTACCTCATCTGCAGCCTGGCCGAACGTGATCGACCGGTGTTGCGGGGATTCCGGATCTCAGACGGCCGTGTCACAGAGGTGGGCATCGAGTAGGATCGGAAAGACCTGCCAACGGAAAGCTCACGCAAAGTCGCAAAGGACGCAAAAAGAAATCAGAAAGAGACTCTGCGGTCTTGGCGTCTTTGCGTGAGCATCAACCGTACCGCGTGCCAGGACCTCACCGGCTGCACAAGACCGCGTGCGTCTGCGACGCGTGATATTCGTACACCTTGCCCCCGGCTTCGAGCAGGATGCGGTAGCCGGGCGTGATGACCTGCGCATACATGCGGCCTCGCTGTGCGCAGCCCAGGCTGGCATCCGGCCAGTCGACCGCCTCGACGCTCTTCACCGCAATCTGCCCTTCGCCAATCTTCAGCCGCGCGGCCAGATCCGCCAGTGCGGACGCCACGGCGGGCTGGCGCTGGCCGGTGGACGGCGGACCGTCCGGCGGCATGGCCGTGTGCTTCGGCATCCCGCCCTTCGGCAGGTCGCGCGTCCGCGGCAGGCCCGCGCCCGTCACGAAGATCGGCGCGCGGCCGCCCGGAAAGTCGGCGGGGAAGCATGGAACCAGCCGCGCATTGTCGGCCCGGTAGATGTACTCCTGCCCGCCGGCGGAGAGCACGATTTCCGTTCCCATCACGATGCCCTGGCTTGCCGGCGCGTCCGTCTCCGTGCAGCCGAGCGAACCGGCGGGCATCTCCGTCTCCTCCGCCGACAGCACCACCACCGCTCCTTCTGGCATACTCAGCCGCCGCGCGAGGTCGGCGCGGGCGACATTCGTCAGGAGCAACACGGCCGGGTCGGTGGAGAGCGGCGTAGCCGGCGACTCCGCGGCGGGCGTCGCGGTCGGCGGCAGGGACGGGTTTGGCTCCGGCGTCTCGGTTGGCGGCACTGATGGAGTGGCCGTCGGCTCCGTCGCCGGCGGCAACGAAGCCGGCTGCTCATCCTCGGGTGTTGGGCTAACAGGCTCAGGTGTCGATGTCACCGCAACCTCCGGCATCGCATTGGGCGCAGCCACACAGCCGCCCAGCGCCAGCACGGCGATGGCCGCGACCGGCAGCCACCGCAGGCGGCCATCCCGCAGATAGTCGAAAGACCTTCTCAAGGCATCCTCCCTGACGCCGCGCCCCGGATGGGCGCGTGTCGTACCTGGCAGACGCTCGTGCCGGGCGGGGGGTTCCGCGGGCGATCAGCCTGCCGCACTGCTACTGCATCAGAGCGGTGATCAGGATACGGCGCAGGAAGTCCAGCCCGAACAGGGCGATAATCGGCGTGATGTCCAGCCCGCCGAGGCTCGGAATGACCCGGCGCAGCGGGTTGAGGATGATGCCGGTGACGTTCTTCACCACCCGCAACAAATCATAGACGAATGCAGGCAGGTTCAGGCGCATGACCAGGAGCCAGCTCCCGACGACCTCGATCAGAATCATCAGGCTGAAAAACTCGATGACCAGGTTGATGACCGTGACAAGTGCGTAGTTCATTTCTCCGCCAGTTCTCCAAGAGCTTTCGAGCGTTGGTACGCGGCCCAGACGGCGCGCGAGATGACAGTGCGGAGGCCGCCCTTTTCCAGTTGGTAGAGCGCCTCCGCGGTCGTGCCGCCGGGCGAGGTCACCCGGTTGCGCAATTCGACGGGATGCACGCTGGTCTCCCGCGCAATGGCGACGGAGCCTTCGATGGTCTGGTAGACCAGCTCCTGTGCCACGCGGCGGCTGAACCCCATGTGCACCCCGGCGTCGATGAGCGCCTCCATGAACAGGAAGACATAGGCTGGCCCGGTACCGCTGAGCGCAGTCGCGCGGTCCAGGTCGCCCTCGTCGTTGACGTTGATCTCGCGGCCCAGCGCACTCAGGATGGCCTGCGCCTGCCGGCGGCCCAGTTCATCCACCTCCGGCGTGGCCGTCCAGACGGTGATGCCCTTGCCCACCTGGCCCGGCGTGTTGGGCATGGCGCGGACAACCTTCGCGATGCCGAGCTCGCGGCGGAGTACGCTGATGGGCGTGCCCGCGACGATGCTGATGAGCAGGTCGCCCTGCTCCATCTCAGGGCAGATTTCCGGCAGCACCTTCGACACGGTCTGCGGCTTGACGCTCAGGACGACGATGTGGCCGCTGCGCGCCGCGGCGCAGTTGTCCGTGACCGCGCGGATGCCATACCGCTCGCGCAGCTCCTGGCCGCGCTCGACCCGCGGGCCGCTCGCCATGATGGACTCAGGCTCGATGAGTTTCTCGGCCAGGATGCCCTTGATCATGGCTTCGGCCATCGCGCCGGAACCGATAAACGACAGCGTGGTATCGAGCAGCATATGTTTCCTTGCTTACTCCTATTGCCAACTGACCGCTGGGCTCGGTCGGAGACCGGCCCCAGCAGCTAACAGAAAGTTACTCTAATGGTCGCTCGCCAAAGAGCGCGCGGCCGATGCGCACCAGCGTCGCGCCTTCCTCGATCGCGACCTCGAAATCGTCCGTCATGCCCATGGACAGGTGACGCCAGACGATGGCCGGATAGCGCTGCGCCAGCTCGGCACGCAGTTGCGCCAGGCTGCGAAACGTGGGCCGCGCCAGCTCCGGGTCAGTCACAAGCGGCGCCATCGTCATCAGCCCCTCGATGCGCAGGCCGGGCAGCGCAGCGATGGCTTCGACTGCCGCGGGCAGCTCTGCCGGGTGGAAGCCGTACTTGCTCGCTTCGCCGGCCACGTTGACCTCCAGCAGCACGGGCAACTCCACCCCTTCTCCGACGCTGCACGCCAGCCGGGTCGCCAGCTTCACGCTGTCCACCGAATGCACGAGCGCGGCCCAGGGCAGCACGTCCGCGGCCTTGCGGCTCTGCACGTGGCCGATCATGTGCCAGACCGGGGGCGGCGCAGGCGCCAGGCGCGCCTGGACCTCGGCGGCCTTCGGCCCGGCCTCCTCGACGCGGTTCTCACCGAACAGCCGCAGCCCCGCCGCATAGGCCGCAAGGATGACCTCCACCGGCTGCGTCTTGCTGACGGCGACGAGGGTCACGTCCGCCGGGTTACGGCCGGCACGCGCAGCCGCCGCGGCGATGCGCGCCTGCACACGAGCGACATTGGCGCGGAGCACGGCCGCGTCCACTTCAGCGTCCATTCTGGCGCAGCGCCAGCAGCGCGCCGAAGTGCCCCGTCCGCCCGCGCTGGCCGCGATAGGAGAAGAAGTCCTCCTGGTGACAGGCCGTGCACAATTCCGCCGTCTCGATCTGCCGGACGCCCGCGTCGTGCAGCAGCGTCCGGTTCGCGGCCCACAGGTCGAAATGATGCCGCCCGCTGCGCTGCCGCGGGAGCAGCGCAGCGGGGCGGTCGAAGGCTGCGCTCACAGCGTCCACCACGTCCTCGCCCACTTCGTAGCAGCACGGCCCAATGCTCGGACCGATGGCGGCGACAAGGTCCGCGGGGCGGCTGCCGAACTGCGCGACCAGCGCGCCCACCGCGACCGTGGCGGCGGCCTGCACTGTCCCGCGCCACCCGCTGTGAATCACTGCGGCCGCGCGCTGCACCGGGTCGTAGAGGAGGATGGGTGTGCAGTCGGCGTAGCGCAGCAGCATAGGCACGTCCGCGTCGCGCGTCATCAGCGTATCGATGCCCGGAAACACCAGCCCCCGGTCTCGCGCCTGGACCCGCTGCACGTTGGTCGTGTGCCGCTGGTTCGGGCTGACCAGGTCGCCCCGCGCGAAGCCGAACGCCGCACTCACCCGCCGCAGGTTCTCCTCGACCGCCTCCGGCGCATCGCCGGTGCCCTTGGTCAGGTTCAGGCTGGCCCACGGCCCCTCGCTGACGCCGCCATGCCGCGTCGTGATGCCGTGGACGACCTCCGGGAAGGCGTCCAGGGAGGCAAAGGTATAGTAGGCCAACCCGTTATCTTGATGTCGTATCACGCAAGCCCCTCACAGCCGATTCGAATGACTTGTAGCATAGGGCCTTGTGCCCGTCAGAACGCCCACGAGGGGCTATACCACCTTTGACTAGTCGACGCTTATGTCAAATCCACAGGCACAAGTGCGCGGCACACGCCGCACGCCAGGCATTCCTCGTCGCCGGGCGGGCAGCGGTGGCCCGGTCGCTCCTGCGCGGCCAGCCGCGCCTCATAGCGGTAGAAGCTCGGCGTCACGCCGGACTCGACCACATCCCACGGCTGGGACTGGTACGCGTCGCGCGGGCCGAGAAACTCAGCGGCGGACAGGCCGTGGTCACTCATGGCCGCCCAGAAGCCCCGCACGGTGACGCGCTCTGTGTTCCACAGCACCTGCGCCAGCCGCCTGTCGCCTCGCGCCAGGACGCCCTGCACTTCAGCCCATTCCGGCGGATCCGCATCCACGGTCACGCCATGCGGCGCCAGCACCTTCTTAAGTGTCCACTGCCGTGCGGCCACGGTCTTCGCAGGCGTCATCGGCATATATTGGAAAGGCGTGTGGGCCTTCGGCACGAAAGGCGTCGCGTTGATGGCGACGTTGCGGCGAAACAGCTTGCGCGCCTTGAGCGTCAGGTCCACGATGCCCTGAATGTCGTCGTCCGTCTCCGTGGGATGGCCGAGCATGAAATACATCTTGAGCTGCGGGAAGTTGAGCGTCTGCGCCAGCTCCACCGCGGCCAGCAGGTCATCCTCGCACTGCGTCTTGCCGATGACCCGGCGCAGACGTTCGGTGCCCGCCTCCGGCGCAATCGTCAACGTCTGTGCGCCGCTCGCCGCCAGCGCGCGCACTAGCGGCACACTGATGGGATCGGTGCGCATCGAGCTGACGCTGACGCGCGCGCCCATCTCACGCAGCGCGACCGCCAGCTCATCGATCTGCGAATGATCGGACACGGCTGCCGAGACGAGGCCGATGCCGGGCGGCTGCGTGCCCGCGGGGCCGCCATGCGCAAACACGGGCAACTGGCGGGCCAGTCCCTCCCGCGCCCACTCCAATATGCGTGCGAGGGGCTGCTCGCGCGGAGGCCGGTAGACATAGCCCGCCAGACAGAACCGGCAGCCCCGCCCACAGCCGCGCGCAATCTCGATGAGATGCCGGTTCGGGAACTCCGAGTCGGGCGTGTAGAGACAGGAAACCGGCTGCAAGTGCGTCATGTCCTGCACCCAGAGCCGTGCGACTCTGTCGCCCGATCTACCGCCCATGCTCGCGGGCAGGTAGATGCCCGGCAGCGCGGCCAGCGCAGCCGTCTGCGCCTCGCGCTCCACGCCGGCGTGCTCGACCAGCAGGTCTGTCAGCCGGGGGAGCACCTCCTCCACTTCACCGATCGCTATCGCATCGAAGAAGGGTGCCAGCGGTTCCGGGTTCATGCTGAGCGCGGGCCCGCCGGCGATGAGCAGGGGCCGGTCACCCTCGTCAGTGAAGACCGGGCCCTCCGGGTCCGACCTCATACCCGTGAACACCCCCGCGTGGCGCAGCATCGCGGCCACGTGGAAGTAGTCCATCTCGAACGAGACGGTGAAGGCCCAGACATCGAACTCGGTGACGGGCAGGCCCGATTCCAACGACACCAGCGGCAGCCCGGCTGCCAGCGCCTGTTCATCCCAGAAGACGCGCTCGCACACCACATCGGGCCGCGCATTCCACATCCGGTAGAGAATCTGCAACGCGAGGCTCGACATGCCGACGCTGTAGCGGTTCGGATAGGCGAGCGCAACCCGGAGCTTGCCGCCGTGATCCTTGCGGACGGTGCCCGTCTCCCGGTTCAGGACCGCCTTCGCGGCCGCGATCTGTTTCCACTGTGCCATGTCAGCGATTCTACTGCAACCGGTAGGTCCACGTCTGCAATTTGGCGACCCATTCCGCCGGAATCACATCCCAGCCGTGCAACGCAGTCACCACGACAGCCGCCGCCTCGCGACCCGCATACCACACGCGCAGCGGCAGGAAGATGCGCGCGGTCTCCGTTGACGTGGGGCTGGTCACGGCGTCGATGCCGGCGCGCGCAAACAGCCAGCGCGCCCGGAATAGGTGCAGCGGGTGGCTGACCAGAATGGCAGTCCGCCAGCCGCGCGCCGCCATCAACTGCGCGGTCGCCTGCGCATCTTCGACCGTGTTCGAGCTGCCGTCTGCCAGGAAGATCAGGCTGTCGGGCACACCCAATTCCACCGCGAACCGCTTGCACACGCTCGCAGCCGACAGCGGCTCATCCTTGAAGCCGCCCGTGCAGACGATGTGGGGTGCGTAGCCGGCCTGCCAGAGGTCCACGCCGCGATAGGTGCGGCTCGTCAGGTCGGAGCCGGGGCGACCGTCCGCTTCCACGCGCGCGCCCAGGACCACGATCACATCCGCCGGTCGTGCGTGATCCTGCCGACCGAGCCGGTCCACCCGCAGAACCAGGAAGGCAAAGCCCATCAGTGCAAGCAAGCACAGCACTGCGAGCGCGCGCAGCGTTCGGCGCAGAAATAACCGCATACGATCATTATATCACGGGACAACTGAGAGCAACTTCTTGGCGCAATATCTGTTTAAGTAATAGAATATAAACTCTCATACTGTGATGTGTAAAGGACTGAGTGTTATGGACCAATCTTCAGAGATGAAGCCGTCGGCGTCGACGGAGTCGGCATCGACAACCGCATTTTTCGACCGGCCGGGTGTGCAGGTCGAGTCACTTCCCATCGGACAGGGCGTACCGCTGGGCATCGAGCGCGTATCCAACACCGACCTCGGGCTGGGCGGCGCTTACGGGACATGGGGCGCCTGCTTCGACAATGCCTCACTGCCGGATGTGATTGAGAACCGGCTGGGCCTGCCGCTGGGCGATGGCGTGCTCAACCTTTCGGAGCTAGGCTTCGTCTGCCGCCATCACGTGCCCGACCTCACCGAAGAACAGCACATCGAGCTGGAGGTGGAAGTCGGTGCGCGCTTTCTGAGGGAGGCGGCCCGCGCCAGCGGCTGGGATCCTTCAGAGGTGGACGCGGTGCTCATCGGCATCACCGTGCCGGCCGCCCCCGATTATGTCGAACGCATCGCGCGGCGCGCGGGCATCCCCGAAGAGGCGCTCAAGGTCTCAATCCACAAGGCATGTGACGGCTCGGTGGCCGGACTCAACCTGGCGCTCAATCCGGAGCTGCACGTGGGGGAAGGCGTCGCGGGCAACCTGGCGCAGACCTTGATAGGCAAGAAGGTGCTCGTCGGCGGTATCGAGGGACTGAGCCGGGTCATGTGGCACACGCAGGACCGGCAGGCGCTTCAGTTGTTCGGCAACGGCGCGGGCGTCATCGGCCTGATCCCCGGCGAGACCATGCAATTCCTGGCCGGCGAATCCCAGGAAGTGTATGACGAGGATGGCGTGCTGCAGGTGCGTATGGCCTACCCTCACTCGGGTCGCCGGGTCGAGGGACAGTCGCTCATCGAAGTGGCGCAGACCGGCTCACACAGCCTCCGCTTCGCCGGGCTGATGCACGAACCGGACAACAGGTCGGACGCGGTTGTGATGGCCGGCCCGATGGGCATGGTCAAGCTGTTCGTGCGCAGCGGCGTCTCGACGGTGCGCGGCGCATACGCTGCATACCGCAACCGCATGGCGCAGCTCTCCATGCCGGGCAAGGATATCGCCGTAGCCTTTGTCCACCATGCGAACTACAAAATCAACCAGCTCAAGGCCAAGCAGCTCGAAAAAGAGGGCATCCGCATCCCCATGCCGTGGCTCTTGAGCGAGTTCGGCAATGTCAGCGCCGCCTCGACAATGATTGCCTTCCTGCGCAAGCTGAAGGCGCTGAAGCCGGGCGATCATGTGCTGTTTGACGGGTTCGGCGCGGGCACTTACTACGACGTCGTAGCGGTGGAGCTGGGCCGGCGCCGCTAAACGATCACGAAATACAGGCATGTGCGGGGCGGCTGACCTGCGGGAAAGCCGCCCCGTTTGCTTGTTTTGGAGCCAGCGGGAAGTTTCCCGGCGACTGAAGTCGCGGCCACCATCACGAAGTCGGCCTGCGCCGACTAGCCAGTTGCTCGAGTGTAGCCTGCGGAGGCGGGCTTGGTAAGGGTAGCCGCAATCTCGGTCGCCCGGTAATCGGCCGTCGTGTTGGAACCTCGCTCACGCGGCCTGCGTCATAGATCGTAGTAGTATGACAGGGATCAATCATCACCAACATGAGGAGTTGTCATGCAACGTATGAGTCGGGCCGGCCTGCTGGCCCTTGTCGTGCTGGCGCTGCTGGTAAGCGCCTGCGGTTCCCGGAATGCAGAGACCGAGACCCAGCCAACCGCCGAAGCAACTGCGGTCACAGCCGTGCCTACGACGGCCACCGACGCCGAAAGCCCGCTGCCGCGGCCGACGTCGGCGACCGATGCGCAAAGCCCGTTGCCATCGCCGACCGAGGCCGTCACGCCCACGCCGACTGCGCCGGTGTTTGAGATGGAAACTTTTCGCGACGAGGTCGCGGGGTTCGAAATCGACCATCCCATCGGCTGGACCATCCTGGATCCGGCCGCCGAGGTCAAGGCGAACGCATTCATCTACAGCGTGACGCTGCAATCGTGGCCGCCGGAGGAGCCGGGCACGCAGGGCATCCCTGAAGGTGGCAGCAAGATGGACATCAGCATCACCAAGGATGGCGCAGACACAGTCGAAGCTGCGCTGGAGACCTATCGCCAGACCCAGGCTCAGGCGGAGATGCCCGTCGAAGTCCTAGCGGAAGAGACGCTGGAGCTCGCCAGCGGGCTCACAGGCGCGCGCTTCGAGCTGAAGACGGCGCAAGGCGAGACCAACCACACCTTCGTGACCAGCCTCAACGGGCATCTGGTCATTCTCAGCGGGCTGGGCGATGCCGCGGTGTTCGATGCGATGGTCGCGACCTTGCGGCCTGCGCCGTAGCATCCTTGACGGCCGGCCCCGCCTACCGCATAATGCACGCAACGCAAACGAGGAGGCAAAGATGACTCTGGAGAGCCTGTTCAATGTGTTGACCGGGGGCCGGCAGGCGGACAATGCAGAACGGCCTGATATGGATTCGCTGGCAGCACTACTGGGAGGCGGCAGCGGCGGCCTGGACTTGGGCGGCTTGCTCGGCGGACTACTCCGCGGCAACCCGGCAGAAGCCGAGGAAAGCGAGCCCAGCGGCTTTGCCGAACTGGGCCTCTCGCCTGCCGTCCTGCAAGCCGGGCTGGCGCTGGTGTTGGGTCGGCTGAAGGCCGGCGACAGCGCAGCCTCCGGTGGCCTGGACCTCGGCGCCCTGCTCCAGCGGGCCGGTGAAGAAGATCAGGCGGACGAGGAAGCGGTGGCTGCCACGGGGCTGCCGCAGCAGCTCGCAGCCATCGCGGGCATTGACCTGGGCGATGCGCTGAAGGCCATCCAGGCCATCCTGGCCCTGCTGGCGGGCAAGAAGACCACCACCCGCAAACGCTCCACGACGAGCAGGAGTAAGGCCAAGACCAAGAGCAGCACGACGCGCAAGAAGACTACCACAGCCAAGTCCACGACGCGCAAGGCAAGCACCACGAGCAAGGCGCGCACGACTCGCAAGTCTGCCTCATCTAGTGCTAAACCCAGCACGGCCAAGCGTGCCACAAAGAAGACGAGCGCGGACGACACCGGCAAGCCGAAGCGGGCCACAACCTCCAAGGCGAAGTCCGCGACCACCTCCAAGGCCAAGCCGGCGGCATCCACGACCAAACGCAGTTCCACCAGACGCACCACGAGGAAGTCCCTGGGCGAGACGCTGGCGCTGCCCGCCGACATGGTGGACGTGCTGAAGAAGCCCGCAGAGGAGTAGACCCTGGGAATACGGGCGTGGTCAAAAACGCATTGACTTTTCGCCCCAGTAAGCATACAATTCAGGTGCCCATATCCGGCAGCCCGTTGGAGCGCTCACACTGCACTGGCCGGCAGCGCTGCCCACCCTTACGGTGCAGCCCCCGTTGAGCCGCCCCGCGTGCTACATGACAGACGGAAAGGAGCCATAGTCTATGCAACTCAGCATCACCGGCAAGAACCTCGAAATCAACGACAACCTCCGCAAGTACGTTGAGAAAAAGATTGGCCGGTTGGATCGCTACCTGCCCAACATCATCGATGGGCGTGTCGAGCTTACCGTGGAGGAAGGTGCGCGGGCTGCCGAAGACCGCCAGATCGCGCAGGTAACGCTTCGCACGAAAAATGCCATTCTGCGGGCAGAAGAGGCCTCGGGCGATATGTTCGCCTCGGTGGATGCCGTTTTCGAGAAGATGCAGCGCCAGGCCGACCGCTACAAAGGCAAGCGGTGGGCGAAGCGCGCCGAAACGCCAGTCATCGAACCGGCAGGTCTGGAGCCGCTTGAAGAAGAAGCCACGGAGGGCGAGGAAGAAGAGCATCTCGCCATTGCCCGCGTCAAACGCTTCCGGATGACGCCGATGGACGAGATCGAGGCGATCGAGCAGATGGAATTGCTGGGGCATGACTTCTACGTCTTCTACAACGTGAACGCCAACCAGATTAACGTCCTGTACCGCCGCAAGACGGGCGACTACGGGCTGATTCAGCCTGAACTGGCATAACGGGCCGTCTACGCCGGACGGAGGATGGAAGCCCTGCTTCCGTCCTTCGTCCGGCGTGCAACATACACCACCATGAAAACCATCCTCTTTGTCTGCACGGCCAATATCTGCCGCTCACCGATGGCTGCCGCCATCATGCGCCAGCGCATCGCGCAGATGGGCCTGGCGGACCAAGTGCGGGTCATTTCTGCCGGCGTCTGGGCGGAAGGCGATCAGAGCGCGAGCGCGAACGCCATCACCACCCTGCGCCAGCGCGGCATCGAGCTCGCATCGCACCGCTCCCAACTGCTGACGCCCGAACTGCTGGCCGAGGCGGCGATCATCCTCGTGATGGAGGAAAGCCACCGCCGCTCGATCTTTTACGCAGCGCCGCAGCATCTCGCCAAAGTCTACCTCCTGACCGAAATGGCCGGCCGTCATGAAGATGTCGATGACCCCTATGGCGGGCCGTTGACGCTGTACGGGCGCACGGCAGACCTCCTGGAATCCCTCATCGACACGGGTCTCCCAGCCATCCTCAAGCGCATCGGCGTCGCGCTTTGAGTTTCGCGCCGCGCGCGTTAGAATAGTTGCAGTGCTGACTGCTTTACTGACTGATCTTTCGTCAGTTCGTGAGATGAGGGAGGCAACGATGTCGAGGATCGCGAAACGATTTTTAACCGGATTGGGTCGAAAGCCACAGCTTGCCATGCTCGGGACGGTTCTGCTGCTGCTGGCAGCCTTGCCCGCGGCCGCTGACTGGGCGACGATCAGCACGACCGATGGACTGGTCGACCCGAATTGGCCTGCTCCGCTATATGCCACCGATTGCACCAATGCGAACATCGTGAACCATATGGAAATCCGCAACGCGTGGATCGTCAACGACGGCACGGAAATTGCCTTCCGCATCGAAACCTGCAATACCACCACCTCCTACCAAAACATCCGCATGGTCGCGGGGCTGGACTGCAACCACGATGGTGACTTCGTTGATGTGGACCCAGGCGGGGATCGCAGAATCGTCCAGATTATCCCATATGGCTCTATTGAGGACGAGGTCGAGGTGTACGATGGGGGAACCTACCTTATCTACGAGTTGGCCGACCATTCGGAGCGCGTCGGCGCGAACTTCGAGTGGCGGTTGCCTCTGTCATATCTGGAACCCACCTGCCGGGGCAGCTTCGACCGGGACGACCCTGTCCAGTGGCTAGGCGTCGGACTGGCCACCGTGCAAATGGGGTTTCCCTCTCCCACCATCGTGGACCAGACCCCGTATCACCAGTGGTATATTCCGCTCGACTACGGTGATGCCATCCACGTAAATCCGACAGATTGTACGGGCTATCCGACCCGCTTGAACTGCAACGCAGCGCGGCACGGCCTGGACTCGACGCTGCTGCTCGGTTCGCTGGCGGACCCGGATCCCGGCAATCTGCAGGACGCAGACGCCACCGCCGACGATCTGAACAACGAGGCGGACGAGGATGGCGTCATGCCCACCCTCGGCAGCAACTGGACGGCCAACGGCACAGGATCCCTCGACATCACCGCAAGCGATAACGGTTACGTCAACTGCTGGGTAGACTGGGCGCTCAACGGCAACTGGGCGGACGCGGGCGAGCACGTCATCAACGACACGGCTGTTGTAACCGGAACCAACACGCTGACGTTTGCAGTGCCGGCAGTAACCTTCCCGAACAACTTCACGGCGCGCTGTCGCCTTGCGCCCGCGGCGGGCCAGGCCAACAGCGTAACTGGCGCGGTCGAGTTCGGTGAGGTCGAGGACTACGTCTGGGCGTTTGGCGCGGCGGGCAACCGGCCCGCACCCCTGACCCTGGACATCAGCCTGCCGGTCACCGACTCAGTGCAGTTGAACTGGGCGCCCACGCCATCGAACGAGAGCTACCTCATCCTGCGCAGCACGCTGCCCTACTTCCAGCCGGGCGACGTGATGCCCGTGAGCGACCCGGACAATGCCGCGCCCTACAGTGACCCCGGCGTAGCCGGCAATCCGCTGGCCCCTGCGACCCTGTTCTATGCCGCGCAGGGACAGGTGACATCGAGCACGCCGGTGCTGGTGTCCGGGCTATCCAACCGGGTGGGGCTGTTCGAGT
>JAKPQT010000623.1 GCA_029555885.1 Chloroflexota bacterium
ACCGCTGCTGCTGATTCTGGTCACCGGGGGGCTGGCGGCAATGGGCGCATCCGCATGGAACCAGTATCTCGAGCGCACCAGCGACGCACTGATGACGCGCACGCGCAAACGCCCGCTGGTGACGGGCGCGATCGCGCGGCCGGGGTGGGTGCCCTACGTTGCCACGGCGATGATTGTCGCGCCGGTGGCCGTTGTGCTGCCCGCCAATCCCGCGCTGGCATTCTTCTTGGCGCTTGGCGCGTTCATCTATGTGGTCATTTATACGGTCTGGCTCAAGCCACGCACACATCTGAACATCGTCATCGGCGGCGCAGCGGGCAGCGCTGCGGTCTTCAGCGGCGCGGCCGCAGCCGGCGCCTGGACGGATCCCGGCGTCATCGCGCTGGCGGTCCTGCTGTTCTTCTGGACGCCGATCCACTTCTGGGCGTTGGCGCTGGTCTATCGCGAGGACTATGCGCGCGCCAACGTGCCCATGCTGCCCGTGACCACAAGCGCCCGCACGGCTGCGCTCTGGGGCCTGATTCACGGGATCGGGGCAGGCGCGGCCGGCGTCGGGCTGGCCTTCCGGCCAGACATGGGGCCGGTCTACACCATTCCGGTGGTCATCGCGACCGCAGTCCTGCTGTGGCAGGGCACGGCCCTGGTCATCGAACCGACCAAACGCTACGCCTATCGCCTCTTCCACACATCCAACCTGTACCTCGCAGTCGTACTGCTCGCGGTGATGCTGAGCGCGGCGCTGGGCGTGCAGTGGTGATGGATGATGGAACCGCTAAGACGCCAAGCACGCCAAGCAGAAGCTTCTGGTCTTTGCGAACTTGGCGCCTTGGCGGTTCAATGCTTGCGTAAGCGGACTGGGAACACGGCCCCGAGTCGCCGGATAAGGTCGGACTAACGGATGGATACATCGCCGCTGTGGAGCCTGGACTGGGTGCGGGCGGTGCAGGGGTTGGGGGATTGGGCGCTCACCCCAATGCGCGTGCTGACCTTCCTAGGCCAGGAGTTCCTGGTAGTCCTGATCCCCTTGCTCTACTGGAGCATCAGCAAGTCCGCCGGGGTAGACCTGTCCATCCTCCTGATCGGCTCCAGCTTCGTCAATTTCAGCCTCAAGTCGTTCTTCAAGGAGCCGCGGCCGTTCTGGCTGGACGCGAGCTTACAGCGCGGGCCAGCCACCAGCTTCTCCTTTCCCAGCGGTCATGCTCAATCGTCAGCGGTCGTGTTCGGCGGGCTCGCATATCTCGCGGCGCGCAGCCCGCGGCGGATCGTCGCGCGCGTGGTCGCCGCCGTTCTGCTGGCCCTGCTGGTGGCCCTGATCTCGCTATCGCGCGTATACCTGGGGGTGCACTTCCCAGGCGATACGCTGATCGGGATGCTGGCGGGGTTGATGGTGCTGGCTGTTTACGTCCATGTGAAGCCGCGGCTGGGACCCGTCCTCGCGCGGCTGTCGTTGCCGACCCACGTCCTGCTGGCGCTGCTGAGTGGGATCGCGATCCTGGGGATTCACTCGTTGGGGCTCATCGTCCAGATTGCTGCCCGACCGGCCGCGGAAGAACTCGTTATCGCGGGCCGGCTGGCCGCACAGCACGAGACCGGTTCGCTCGCCGGCGTGGTCATAGGTCTGTGGCTCGGGCTGGTGGTCGAAAACCGCTACGTGCGCTTCGCCATAGCAGGCACATTCTCCCAGCGGCTGCTGCGCTATCTCGGCGGCGGCGCGACGAGCGGCCTCATCTTCCTGGTCCTGAGCGCACTGGCCGCACTCGCGCCGGCCGACGTGCCAGTCTTGAGTCTCGCGCTGCTCGTCATCCGCTATGCAATCACGGTCTTCTGGGCCTTCGCTGCCTGGCCGTGGGTCTTCGTCCGCCTGCGGTGGGCCGTTGGTGAACGGGAGAACGGAAGAACGGGAGAAGAGGAGAACAGATGAAGAGGTGACAAGGTGATGTTGGAGTCGAGGCTTCAGCCGGATACGCAGTGAACGCTCGTCCACAGCGTGCTATGGCTCGGTCGGAGACCGGCCATAGCCTCGACTCCAGTTCTGCCTGTTCACGGTCGCGGTACCGTTCACATCCTCAGATGTGAACTCCTCGCCTCTTCTCCTGCTCACCCCGTCACCTGTTCACCTCTTCACCTCTTCACCCCGTCACCCCGTCACCTCTTCACCCCGTCACCCCGTCACCTCTTCACCCCGTCACCCCGTCACCGCTTCAGCCGCGCCAGGTGCTCCTTGCGGAACTTGCTGACCTTCGGCGCAATCACGAACTGGCAGTAGCCCTGCGATGGGTTGCGCGCGAAGTACTCCTGGTGGTAGTCCTCCGCCGGATAGAACACCTGGAAGGGCGTCACCTCGGTCACTATCGGCCGGTTGAACAGCTTGCGCTCCTCCATCTCACGGATTACCTGCTCCGCGGTCTGCTGCTGTTCCAGGTCGTAGTAGTAAATGGCCGAGCGGTACTGCGGCCCCACGTCCGCGCCCTGGCGGTTCAGCGTCGTCGGGTCGTGGATGGCAAAGAAGACTTCGAGAATCTCGCGGTAACTGATAACCTGCGGGTCGAACGTCACCTTCACGACCTCGGCATGGCCCGTCGTGCCTGTGCAGACCTGCTGATACGTCGGGTTTGTCACATGCCCACCCGCATACCCCGAGACGACATCCGTCACCCCGCGCACATCGTCATACACGGCCTCGAGACACCAGAAACACCCGCCGCCCAGGATGGCGACCTCACGATTTGCCGCTGTGCCTGCCTGTGATTGCTCTGTCATGTTGCTGCTCCTGATCACCATTATCAGGGCCAGTATAGGGGGTTTGCACACACAACACAGTAAGGGCAGAGACGTTCCGGCTCAGGATATCTGACGCGAAATGGATGGTGAGCGACTGCGCCCGCAGGGGGAAGGACGTAATGTGTCATTTTGCCAGAGGTGACAGCAATAAGATCATTGCGAGGTGCTATGGACCGGGAATTGTGGAGCGACGTGGATCGTTATCTTGTCGATGCGGTCGTGCAGCCTGATGGCGTGCTCGACGCTGCGCTGGCGACCAGCCAGGCGGCCGGCTTGCCGGCCATCAATGTATCGGCCAGTCAGGGCAAGCTGCTGATGGTGCTCGCGCGCGGCCAGGGTGCGCGGCGCATCCTCGAAATCGGCACGCTGGGCGGCTACAGCACGATCTGGCTGGCGCGGGCGCTCCCGCCTGGCGGCCGGCTGATGACGCTGGAAGCCAACCCTGTGCACGCCGAGGTCGCCCTGAGCAACATCGCGCGCGCCGGGTTGAGCGAGGTGGTGGAGCTGCGGCAGGGCAAGGCGGTAGACACGCTGCGCAGGCTGGTGGCAGAGGGTCACGAGCCGTTCGACTTCATCTTCATCGACGCGGACAAACCAGGCTATGTCGATTACTTCGACTGGTCGCTGAAGCTGTCCCGACCCGGCACGCTTATCTTCGCAGACAACGTGGTGCGCAACGGAAATGTCGCCGACCCGGACCACCGTGACGCGAATGTGCAGGCGGCCCGGCGCTTCCACGAGCGCGTCGCCGCGGAGCCACGGGTACACGCCACGGTCATGCAGACGGTCGGCGCAAAGGGCTATGACGGCTTCACCCTGGCGGTCGTCACAAGGTGAGGCTTCACCCCCTCCATTCGCCCTCTCCTAAGCTTGGGCGGACCTTCGGTTCGCACGCTCAGAAGAGGGCCGGGGGGTGAGGTGCGCGCCCGCGGCGCAGCGTTCGTCTCCAGCGCGGCGAGCAGCCGGGCCGACGCCGCGGCTATCTCCTCGACCGCGGCGTTGAACGCGGCCTCGTTGACGCGCGAGGGCCGGCGATACCCGCTGATCTTACGCACGAACTGGAGCGCGGCTGCCCGCACTTCACCCTCACTCGCGGGCGGTTCGAAGTTGAACAGGGGCTTGATATTCCGGCACATGGTTCGCCTTTCTATCCTGCTCAGGGAAGGATTATCACACAATTATAGCACCTTTTCCGATAATATATGCAACAAAATTGATCCAAAGTCGTACGACTGTCGTAATATGTTAACGAGGCCTCAAAACCTACTGCTTACGCGTGTCAGCGAATCTGGTGTGTACTGAAAGGGGATTACGATGAGGAATATGAGTTTGCGCTGGGCCCGCAGGCGCGGGATGTGTCTCCTGATTGCCAGTCTGATCGTGCTGTTGCTCGCAGCGCCCGCGGGCTCTCTGTCGGCGCAGGGCGTCGGGCCCGAAATGCTCCACCCGCGGCTGAAGGTCGAGCCGATTGTCTCCGGCCTGACGACGCCGATTACGATGGCCTTCCTCGGGCCGAATGATTTCCTGATTCTCGAAAAGAACACCGGCCAGGTCAAGCGGGTCGTCAACGGCGCGGTTCAGGGCACAGTGCTCGACCTGGCGGTCAACTTCGGTTCGGAGCGCGGCCTGCTGGGGATTGCGCTGCATCCCGATTTCCCGGCCAACCCGGGCGTCTATCTCTACTGGACGGAGAGCACCACCGGTGTGGATACCAACGTGCTGGCGGATACGCCGCTGCTCGGCAACCGGGTGGATCGCTTTGTCTGGAACGGTTCCACGCTGACGCTGGACCACAACATCATCCAGATTCGAGCGCGGCAGAACGACGCGGGTCAGCCGGAACGCGGCAACCACGATGGCGGCGTGCTGTCCTTTGGTCTGGATGGTAAGCTCTACATCTTTATCGGTGATCTGGGACGCCGCGGCTATACGCAGAATCTGCCCTGTGGGCCGACGGCCACGTGCCCAGGACCTGTCGTCCCGGATGACCAGTATGGTGGCCCGCAGCCCGACAACGCGCATCTCAGTGGCGTCATCCTGCGGTTGAATGACGACGGCTCGACCCCAGTGGATAACCCGTTCTTCGCAGTCGGCGCGGCACTGGGCAGCGAAGCCGGTGCGAACATCCAGCGTGTCTTCTCCTACGGTCACCGCAACGGCTTTGGCATGGCGGTTGACCCGCTGTCCGGCAGCCTCTGGGCCCAGGAGAACGGCGATGACTCTTTCAGCGAGTTGAACCGCGTGGAACCGGGGATGAACGGCGGCTGGATTCAGATTGCCGGGCCGATCAGTCGTGTGACGGAGTTCAAGCAGATCGAGATGACCTTCGGCAACGGGCAGTTGCAGCAGCTCCGCTGGCCGCCAACGAACATCGCGGACACGCCGGAGGAGGCGCTGGCTCGGCTCTACATGATCCCGGGTGCGCAGTACAGCGACCCGGAGTTTAGCTGGAAGTGGGAGGTGGCGCCGGGCGGCCTGGCCTTTGTCAACAGCACCGCGCTTGGTCCCTCGTTCATGGGCGACCTGTTCATGGGCGCGGCCACAGCCAATCTTGAAGGCGGCTACCTGTTCCATTTCAACATCACGGGCAACCGGCGCAAGGTTGGCGTGGATGACCCACGGCTCGAAGCACGGCTCGAAGACCGCGTCGCTGACAATCTCGCCAAGCATGATATCACCGAGAGCGAGAGCCTGCTAATTGGCCGGAATTTCGGCGTTGTGTCGGATATCGAGAGCAGCCCGGCCGGCACGCTGTATATCGTATCGTTGTCCAAAGGGACGGTGTACGAGATCACAGGAAGATAACCTCACCTCCAAACCCCTTCTCCTGAAGCGCTCTGGGCGAGTCGAAGGCTCGCACGCGCTACAGGAGAGGGGGCAGGGGGTGAGGTCGTGGTATGGAGATGATAAGATGGCAGAGTTGAGAAAGATATTGGGGCGTTTGAACTGGCTGCAACGTTACCTGGTGGAAGAGTATGTCGAGGACTATCAGGAGGGTGCGCTGTCGCGGCGCGACGCCCTTAAGTATCTGACGGCCGCGCTGGGCAGCACGGTGGCTGCTACGACCGTGCTGGCGGGCTGCACGCCGCCGCAGGTGACCGCGCCACCCGCGGCCGCACCAACTGCCACAACCGGCGCCGCGGCGGCTGCGACTGCGACGCTCGCGCCCGCAACCGCCACAACCGTCCCGACTGCGGAGGCCACCCGCGCAGCCGCCACCGCAACCGTGCTGGCGACGACAGATACCGCGCCGACACCCACTCCGCAGCCTGTTCCGGAAGGTGTCCGTGTGCCGGAGGACGATCCGAACATCACGGCCGCAGACATCACTTTCCCCGGCGACTGGCTGGATATCGTGGCCTACCTCGCGCAGTCGGCAGGTGACGGGCCGTTCCCGGCCATCCTGGTCTGCCACGAGAACCGCGGGCTGACGGACCACATCAAGGACGTGACCCGCCGCGTCGCAAAGGCGGGCTATGTCGGGCTGGCGGTGGACCTCCTGTCCTCGCAAGGCGGCACGGCGCAGATGTCCGACCCGTCGCAGATTCCGGGCATCCTCGGCAACACCCCGCCGGATGAACT
>JAKPQT010000624.1 GCA_029555885.1 Chloroflexota bacterium
CTTCCGCAGCATGGGCGCGCACGTAGTCATCTCCGGCGGACAGACGATGAACCCCAGCACCCAGGATCTGCTCGAAGGCGTGCGCAAGCTGCCGGTGACGGAGGTCATCATCCTGCCGAACAACGGCAACATCGTGATGGCCGCGGGGCAGGCCGAGGCGCTCGCCTCCCAGGAGGACAAGCACGTCGTCGTCGTGCCGAGCAAGAGCGTCCCGCAGGGCATCAGCGCGCTGCTGGCGCTCAACCCGCACGCCGGCCTGGACGCCAACGTGCGCGCCATGCAGGCCGCGCTCAAGAGCGTGGAGACCGGCGAGGTGACGGTGGCCGTGCAGGACGCTGCCTTCGACGGCATCCAGGTGCGCGCGGGTGACGTGATCGGCCTGCTCAACGATGAACTGACCACCACCGGCCCCGATGCCGCCAGCGTCGCCGCGACCCTCCTCGAACAGATGCACGCAGCCGATCTGGAGGTTATCACCCTCTACTACGGCGCGCCTGTGACCGAGGGCGATGCGCTGGCGTTACAGGAAGTCCTGCGCGACCGGTATCCGGACCAGGAAATCGAGGTCGTTGCAGGCGGACAACCGTTCTATCATTACATCATTTCGGCGGAGTAATCGTGGCACAGGTCAAGATTGTTACGGACAGCAGCGCCTATCTGCCAGACGCGGCCCTGATTGCCGAGTACGGCATCGAAGTCATCCCGCTGATGGTGCGGGCCGGCTCCCAGGTCTACCCGGAACGGGTGAATCAAACCGACGAGACGCTGCTGCGCCGGATGACGCAGGACCCCAAGAGCGTCACGGTCGACGCGCCTGCGCTCAGCCAGGCGCAGGCCCTCTTCACCCGGCTCGGCCAGGTGACGGACAGCGTAGTCTGCATCCACGGCTCCAGCGCGCTCCACGACACCGGCGAAATCGTGCGCCGCGCCTCGACCGGCTTCATGGGTCGCCAGCGCATCATCGTGCTGGACACGCTGACGACCTCCATCGGCCTGGGCCTCATCGTGGAAGCCGCGGCAAAGGCCGCGGCGGCCGGCGCATCGCAGGTCGAGGTCGTCAAGATCGTGCGCGGAATGATCCCGCATATGTACGCGCTGTTTTTCTCCGACAGCCTGGAATACCTCGAAGCGTGGGGACGGCTCGGCTCCGCGCAAACGGTGCTCGGCACCATGCTGGACCTGAAGCCCCTGGCAATGATGGAAGACGGCGACTTCGTGCCCATCGAAAAGGTGCGCAACTACGGCCGCGCAGTGGACAAGCTCCACGACTTCATCATCGAGTTTTCCCGCATTGACCAACTGTACCTGGTGCAACACGGGTTTGAGGCGGAAGCGGCGCAACTGCTCGAACGGCTGGAGCTGACCTTCCCGCGCCGCGAGTTCCCCGTGATCGGTTATTCACCGTCACTGGCCGTCCACATTGGTCCGCGGGCGCTGGGTGTCATGGTGTACGAAGGCGCGCGGTGACGATGAGGGATAGATGGATAGCGCGATTTCTCGTCTGTTAAAAATTCTCGCCCTGGAGAAAAAGCAGGGCTATCGCAACAAAGCGGTCATTGGCGGACTGGACAAATTCGTCAGCCGGTGGGAGTCGGATGCCCGCGCCGAAGCGGGCGACTCCACGGCCATCAACCAGATTATTGCCCTGC
>JAKPQT010000631.1 GCA_029555885.1 Chloroflexota bacterium
GGTTCTGGGGTTTTTGGATGCTGGGCGGCATGTCGGGCGGAGGGATGGGGTTTATCTTTGACCCGCAGGTGAAGCCGCAGGCGCAGGCACGCATGCAGGAACTCATGTCCGCAGGGAAGCGCGAGGTGGAGGCCGCCCTGCCGTTCGCCATGGAGCCGGTCGTCTATGACTTCGCCATCAACGAGCGCGGGACATTCGCGCGGCTGGTTGAACCGGCGCTGCTGCCTGCGGGCTACTATGCGCTCGTCGTGCCGGAGCTGGTGCGGCTGGACCGGCGGCAGTTGCCGCCGTCGCGGCGCGCGGAGCTGGCGCTTTTCGCGGAGGCGTCGCGCACCCGGCCTGAGCTTGCAGGCATGGTGCAGACGCTCTTCGACCGGCTGCTGCCGAGCGCGACGACGCGCGGGCAGGCCGGCGACCGGGGAGGCGCGGCGCTCGACGCGCTGCTCGCTGAACACGGCTTCGACCGCGTGCAGCACGAGCAGATCCGCGCGGACCTGAAGGCCGGGCGTATCGGCCTGGCGCAGAATCGACTGCCGGCCAACAGCGCCATCCGCGATGTGCAGCCGGGTGATGTGTTCGATGCCAGCGCAGACGCCACGCGGCTCGCGCCCTATCGGGAGCGGGGCCTGGCCGCGCTGCGCGCGGGTGCGGTCGCCGTGGTGACGCTGGCGGGGGGCGTCGGCAGCCGGTGGACGCAGGGCGCGGGCGTCGTCAAGGCGCTGCATCCTTTCTGCAAGCTGGGCGGCAAGCACCGCAGCTTCATCGAGGTCCACCTGGCGAAGAGCCGCCGCGTGGCGCGGCTGCCCGGCGTCCAGACGCCGCTGCCCCACGTGATTACGACCAGCTATCTCACTCACGCGGCTATCGAGGGCTACCTGGCCGCGGAGAACCGCTACGGCTATGCCGGACCGCTGCACCTGTCGCCGGGGCGGAATATCGGGCTGCGCATGATCCCGATGGCGCGCGACTTGCGCTTCGCGTGGGAGGAGATGCCCCAGCAACTGCTGGATGAGCAGGCGCAGAAGGTGCGCGACAGCCTGCACGCCGCGTTGATCGCCTGGGCGCAGCAGATGGGCGAGGGCAGCGACTACACCGATAACCTGCCCGATCAGTGTCTGCACCCGGTCGGCCACTGGTATGAAGTGCCGAACATGCTCAAGAATGGGGTGCTCGCGCGCTTGTTGGCCGACCAGCCGAACCTGCAATACCTGATGGTGCACAACGTCGATGCGCTCGGCGCCGACGTGGATCCCGATGTCCTCGGTTGGGTCATCGAGCAGGGCGCGACCTTCACCGCGGAGGTCATCACGCGCTGCCTGGAGGATCGTGGGGGTGGGCTGGCCTGCGTGGACGGCCGGCTGCGGCTGCTTGAAGGGTTGGCGATGCCGCACGAAGAGGACGAGTTCGGCCTCTCGTATTATAATTCCAACACGAGTTGGTTACACATCGACCGGCTGTTGGCCGTGTTTGGCCTGGCGCGGGCAGACCTGATCGATGCGGAGAAGGTCGCCCAGGCGGTGCGGGCCATTGCGGCGCGGATGCCGACCTACGTGACCCTCAAGGATGTCAAGAAGCGGTGGGGCCATGGGCAGGAGGATATCTTCCCCGTGGCGCAGTTCGAGAAGCTGTGGGGCGACATGACCGCGCTGCCCGACCTGGAATGCCGGTTCATCGCAGTGCCGCGGCGGCGCGGGCAGAATCTCAAGGACCAGGCACAACTCGACGGTTGGCTGCGCGATGGTTCGGCGGCCTATGTGGAGTCGTTGTGCGTGTGGGAGTGAACAAGGGGCTCCCGCAAAGACGCAAAGCATAGCCAGGAATTCCGCTTGGCGCTCTTTGCGTCTTGGCGTGAGAATGGGAGTATTGGTAGCGAATGTTCATACTGTTGACAGGACGGCAGGGCGCGGGCAAAACGACCGCCTGCTGGAAGGCCCTGCCGGGGCTGCGCTCGATCGGAGTCAGGCTGGCGGGCTTCGTGGCCCCGCCCCTCTTGAACGGCACAGGCAACAAGACCGGCATCGAAATGCTGGATTTGTCCACCGGCGTACATCAGACCTTCGCCAAAGTCATCCAGCCCGGCGAAACGCCCACCGTCGGCGTCTATCGCATGAGCGCGGAGGCAACGGAGTGGGCGCGCCGAGTCATGGCCGCGGCACTGCTGGCCGATATTGACTGGCTCGTGATCGACGAGATCGGGCCGCTGGAGCTATACCAGGACGAGGGCTTTGCGTTTGCGCTGGAGCCGTTGAGCGATCCGATGCGCGTGCCCAATGCCATCGTCATCGTGCGTGAGGGCCTCGTCGCTGAGCTGGCCGAGCGACTGGGCCGGACCGATGTGGTTGTGGTCAATGTCTCCGAGGAAACCCGGGCGGCGGTTCCCGCTCAACTCATCCGGCTGGTGCGGGCGGCGCAGGTGCAGACAGGCGAAATGCTGCCCTGAAGGAGTGGTCCCAGTGATGCAATCCTTGACTCCCTCCGACAAGTATGCGGTGGCTGCGTCCATTGCGCTGCTGATCCTGGTGCTGTTCGACAACGCCATTCTCATGTTAGTCGTGTCGGTGCTCGGCCTGCTTGCGGGTATCTGGGTGGTACGCCAGGGTGAAATGCGGCGCGTTGCCTGGGTCGCGGCGGCCGCCTTTGCCATTGCCCTGGCCTTTGCCCTGGTCAGCCTGTTGAGGTGAAGCCATGCATCCATCTGTCCCTGTGCCTGCGCCGGTCAGCCAATCCGCGCCGGTGTCCATCATCATCTTCGGCGCCAGCGGCGACCTGACCGAACGCAAGTTGATTCCGGCGCTCTATACCCTCTTTGCCGAACACCGGCTGGATGACCAGTTCGCCGTCGTCGGCGTTGCGCGGAGCAAGTTCAATGCCGGTGGAGGCGAACAGGGTTCGGGCGACCAGGACGAAGGTTTCCGCGCGCATCTGCGCGATGGGGTGCGGAAGCATGCGCGTGTGGCTGCGGAGGATGATGCGGTCTGGAGGGCCTTCGCTGAGCACCTGCACTATTGCCAGGGCGACTACGACAAGCCGGAGACCTACCGCAACCTGTCGCAACGCTTGTCGGAGCTCGACAATAGCTGCCAGACGTGCGGCAACCACCTGTTCTATCTCTCGACGCCGCCGCAGCTGTACGCCACGATCGTGGCCCAGTTGGGCGCCGCGGGGCTGAACCGGAGCGAGGATGGATTTGTCCGCATCATCATCGAAAAGCCGTTCGGCCATGACCTGCCCAGCGCACAGGCCCTCAACCAACACGTCCACGAGGTCTTTGCTGAGGAGCAGGTCTATCGCATCGATCACTATCTGGGCAAGGAAACGGTTCAGAATATCCTGGCCTTTCGTTTCGCCAATGCCATCTTCGAGCCGCTGTGGAACCGCAACTACGTGGATCACGTGCAGATCACTGCGGCGGAGACAGTCGGCGTGGAGGGCCGGGCGGGCTACTACGACCAGTCCGGCGTGCTGCGCGACGTCTTTCAGAATCATCTGCTGCAACTGCTGACCCTGACGGCCATGGAACCGCCTGCGGCCTTCAACGCCGAGTTCTTGCGCGA
>JAKPQT010000653.1 GCA_029555885.1 Chloroflexota bacterium
GCCGATCAGGTCGCGCACGGCGCGCAGGATCGCGGTTTCGCCGTCCCTGATATGCTCGACCTCCATTGCGCCGTGCAGGTGCAGGAGCACGCCGTCCAGCGGCAGGGCCGCGCGTAACCCGTCCAATATCTCCGTCACGAACCGGCTGAACGCGTCCTCCGTCACCAGGCCCGACGGTGATGCGTGCGCCACGCAGATAGGGAAGAGGGTGAGATGCCCTGGCTCCTGCTGCCAGGGGGGCGTGTCAAGAAGTGCCTCTCCGCGCGCCGCGCGGAAGTCGGCATAAGCGGTGGGCAGCGTAGAGAAAGTGTTGGTCTCGTGTGCCAGCCCGGCGATGGCGATACGCACGTCAGCTCTCCTTCCATATCACCTGGGGAACGCGACCTGAACACTCTGCCCGGCAGGGATTTCGATGATTTCCGTATCCCACAATGCGTTCTGGCCGAGCGGCTGTTGCATCGCTGCTGCAGGCTCGACATACACACGGATTGAAGCGGGGAAGGCGGTCGGGTTGGTCAGTTCGACAGTGAGGCGGTCCGGCTCGTGCGCCACGACTGCCGCGTCGATGTGGTCGATCGGCCAGACGAAGCCGGTGTCCGGCTGGATGTACAGCCCCGGCACCTCGACGTAGGTCTGCATCAGCGAGACCTCGCACCAGGTCGAGCCCGGGAAGATCTCACCGACCCCCTCCAGCCAGTCGCTCAGGTTCACGCGCTCGGTCATCCAGCCCGGTGGCATATGATCGCCGATGGGCCGGTCCGCGCGCGAGAGGCACTGGCCGATGCTATGCGCGATTTCGCGTAACAATTCCAGGTAGAAGGCGTCGCCCGTCGCGCGGTAGAGCTTGAACAGGGCGTCGCCGGAGAGTGTGCAGATGCCCGGCGCGCCGTGCTTGTTCTGCGCGTTGGCCCACACCGAGCCTGCCGCGCGGATGTCCAGCCGCCCGAACAGCGAGGTTGGTGGAAACACGAAGTCATATGAGGTCACCCACGACGCGCACTGGTGAGCCATATCCTGAGCGTATTCGACCCACTTCGACTCGCCTGTCACCTCGTACAGCGCGACAAAGGATTCGAGCAGGCCAAACGCCGATTCGCTGTCGGGGCACTGGCAGATCTCGCCGGGGCCGCCTGTCGTGTAGCCATTGCACACGAAGCGACGGTAATAGTCCTCGCCCGCGGCGCGTGCGACGCGCAGATAGTCCGGGTTGCCCGTGTACTGGCCTGCCAGGGCGAGCCCGCCCGCCGCGGTGCTGCCGCTGGCCGAGTTGCCGACAACCAGCTCGCCCGTCTCGACATCTACGAACTGCCCGAACTGGCCGTACCGGTCCCACAGCCGCACGAACGCGTCCGCGGTCCGCTGCGCGCCCTCAATCCACGCAGCGGGTGCGGGTGCGCCCGTCTGCCGTTCGACGAGCATCAGCTGCTTGTAGGCGAAGTAAAGGGTGTCCGCGCTCTTGCGCACCAGATGCCAGCGTTCCGTGCCAGGGTTGAAGAAGCCGTCGCCCAGCCAGACCATGCCATCCGCTGTCCAGTGACCGATCCCGTAGAACCAGCCCGACGGCGCCTGCGCGATGCCGAACAGGTAGTCCAGGTTGCGGCGGGCGCGCGCCTGCGACTCTGCGCTGCCGGCAAACAGTAGCGGGTGCGTAACCATGCCGCCGCCGACCCAGCCGACCTGCCAGTCGCCATAGGGCGAGCTATCGATGCTGACCCGGTAGTAACCCGGCCCGTCTGACCAGTTCTCCGCGTTGTATTTGGGCTCCTGGATGGCCCACGACGCGGAGAAGGGGAGCATGTGCGGCAGTGTGGCAGGTCCGCTGAGGTCCTTGCGGATGTCCACGAAGCGGTCGAACAATGCGGGGATATCGGGGCAATCGAAAGCATAGAGCCGCAGCCGCAGCGTCACTTCGTCGCCCGGCCCCCACTCCGCGGCCCGGTCATCGCACGGATGGTCCATGCTGGCGATGGTGTAGCGGCAGTCCTCGCGCATGCCCGGCGCACCGACGCTGATTTCGGCGCGCGTGCGGGCC
>JAKPQT010000654.1 GCA_029555885.1 Chloroflexota bacterium
CCCGCTGCACCGCATTCAGCGCCCGCATCACGCTGTACTTTTCCACCCCGACTTCCACCTTGCCGCGGCGGCGGATGCCGGCGGTATCGATCAGCGTGACTTTCTGGCCCTGGAAGGTCAGGTCCGTGTCGATGGCATCGCGCGTCGTCCCAGGGACGGGGCTGACGATGGAGCGCTCCTCCTGAATCAGTGCATTCAGCAGCGATGACTTGCCCACATTGGGTCGGCCCACGATGGCAATGCGCACGACATCGGGCACAACCTCCTCCTCGGCAACCTGTGGAATGTGCGCCACGATTGCGTCGAGCAAATCGCCGGTGCCGCTGCCGTGGTGCGCAGAGACCGGATAAGGCTCCCCCAGGTTCAGCTCGTAGAATTCCAGCGCAGCCTGACGTCGCGCCTCGTTATCCGCCTTATTGACGGCCAGCAGCACAGGCCGCCCCGACCGCCGCAGAATGTCCGCGATATCTTCATCGGCGGAGGTCAGCCCGTCGCGCGCGTCGGTGACAAGCACAACAACGTCCGCCTCCTCGATGGCGATTTCGGCCTGCTGGCGAATCTCACGCGCAAACTCGCGCGATGAGCCTCCGAGCGCCTCGGGCTGATCGCCCTTACGGGCCGCCTTGTCGGTCAGGGCGACATCCACCCCACCCGTATCCACCAGGATGAAGGAGCGCCCCGTCCACTCGGTCGTTTCATACAACCGGTCACGCGTGGTGCCCGGCTCATCCTGAACAATAGACAGCCGCTGACCAACCAGGCGGTTGAACAGCGTAGACTTTCCCACATTGGGCCGCCCGACCAGGGCGACTACCGGCATTCGCATCTAGTATACCCAACCTCTCTGTTACGGACTCTGCTTCGCCCCAGACGATTCCGGCTGCACTCCTGCAGGACTCGCGGGTGTTCCGGTCGGCGTCGGCGCAGGCCCGATGGTCACCTCCACCGTCTGCGGCGCAATCCCTTCCACGCGGATATCGCTCGGCACCGGCACCGATGGCTCAAGCACATGCACACCCGGTCCCAATCCGGTCAGGTCAAGGATAATCGGCACTTCATCGGGTCCCAGGTCGAGAAGCATGGGCAGCGGCCCCGACAGGAATACGCTCACCGTATCGAGCGTCAGCGTGTACGCCAACCCTGGGCCGAGGCCCTGAATCGTCGGCTTCGTGCGGACCGTCTGCACGCCCGTAATCGGCACAATGCTTACCTTGACGTTGGCACTCTGCGTGCTCAAAGCCGAGACACTCTCCGGCAACCTCAGTGGAACGCGTTCGATGACATCCTGATTTGCGCCGCTGATGTCCACAGGCACTGTAATATACCCGCTCAACTCCGAGATAACCAGCGGGTCGCCTTGCACCGTGACGAGCTGAGGATCAGCCGACACCGCACTCACCGTATAGCCGGTTTCAGGCGTGCCAACGGGCTCGACCAGGATCGCAATCTCCCGATAGCCAGGGAGCTGCACAATCGGCACCTGCACTGTGACATCGCGCGGGGCCACGTTGACAAAACCCACCGTCTCGCCCAGCGCATTACGTGGCGTCACCCGCAGACTGCGCTCGATGGATGCGCGCGCACCCCGCAAATACACATCGACGACCGCTGACTCCACCTGGTCGACCAGCGGCGCCGAGCCGCTGATGAGCACCTCGGTCGGCGTTATCACGGGCGTATGCCAGGAGTAGCCGAACGCCGTCGCATCCATGATATTAGCCTGAACCGTGACAGACTTCTGTTTGCGCTCTTCCAAGCGCACGCGAATCACGGGCGGATCCACGGCAATGACCTGCACCTGCGGATCGGGCGGCAGGACCTGAACTCTGACGTCATATTCACCCGCAGACAGGCCGGCCAGGTCTACCCAGGCGGTGAACGCCCGCGCCTGCAGGTTGTTCCAACGCGCCTTCGGTGCGCGAATCTCGATGCGCACCTCGCTGAGGATATCACCGAAGACTGTCAGATCCTCAGCCAGGCCCGTCCGGCTGACAGAGATGGGCTGATCAAACTCGCGCTGCGGGTACTCCTCGCGGATCGCCACCACCCATACCAGGGCGGCCAGTATGAGCGACAGCCCAGCAGAGCCCAAACGCGACAACCATGTCTTCATGGCTTCTAAGTTCCGTTCCCGAATAATCGCCGGGGCCGGTAAAAGGCCTGTAGAATGGTGCGGAGCCGCTGCCCGTCGAGCCGGCGCGCGATTCGTCCACTGCGGGCGAGCGAGATGATGCCGGTTTCCTCGGACACGATAATCACCAGTGCGTCGTTCTGCTCTGTCACGCCGACGGCAGCCCGGTGGCGGGTGCCCAACGAACTATCAGCCAGGTCACGCTGCGTCAGGGGTAATACGCAAGCGGCCGCCACAATCCGGTCCCCCCGAACGATAACCGCCCCATCGTGTAACGGTGTACCCGGGAAAAAGATGGTCAGCAGGAGACGCGCCGAGATGCCGGCATCGATGCGCTCCCCTGATTCGATGTATTCCTCCAGGCCCGTGTCGCCTTCGAGGACTAACAACGCCCCCGTCCGCTCGCGCGCCAGCGTCTCCACTGCCAGCACGATCTGATGGATGGCCTGCTGCGTCGCCGTCTCGCGACCGCCCCGTCCGACGATGACTGGTGCGGTCCGGCCCAGTCGCTCCAGCGCCCGGCGCAGCTCAGGTTGGAAGATGACAGGGATCGCCACCAGGATCACCGGCAGCGTATTGCGCATGACCCAACCGAACGCGGTGAACCGGCTGGCCGCAAGGACAAAGACCAGCGCAATCACCAGGATGCCGCGCAGCAGCGCTACCGCCTGGGTGCCTTGAAAGAGACGAAACAGCCCATAAAAGATGAGCGCCACCAGGAGGATATCAACCAGGCTCGCCCAAGTAAACTGGGGGATGACTGCGCTGACTTCCGTCACAGTGCGCTCAACCAGGCCGACAAGCTGTTCCAGCACCCCTTACCTCTGAAAACCCAAATATGCCTCTGCCCCTTCAGCGAACGGCAAAGGCTGCGACAAACGAAGCAGCCCACCACCAGGGCATCGCACCGGCCCAGGTGCCGGGTCGCATCCGCGCCAGCCAAATCGAGGGCGTAGCCAGCAATGCCGCCACGCATGCGACGGCCCAGGGTGACCGCATGACGATGAGGAGGGCGAGAACACCAAACTGCCCGAACCAGGCCAGCACCGGTGTGCCTCCCGGCTGCACCTGGGCTGCATGCCGCCCCCGATACATGCCCCACTGTAGCACCGTGAAAGCCGCGGCCAGCAGCAAGCCCGGCCGGACCACGGTCCAGTTGGCACCACCTTCCGCGCCTGCTAACTCGCCCGCAGCAAGTGACATGCCGAGGAACCAGGGCCACCCCACATCCAGCAAGGCATGAGCCAGCGCAGGAAACTCACCACGCCGCCCGGTCGCCGCGGCCACCCAGATAGTTGCCAGCGCGACCAGAGTGAGCGCGACCGCAGGCCATCCCAGCAGCATGCTGAGGATCAGCGCCAACCCGCTGATCACCAGAACCCCTTGCCATGCGCCCGACAAGACTTGAGGTGTAGGCACCCGCGCATCTGCCGCTCCGCCGAATGTGCTGTCGAGCGGATACGCCGGAGTCAGCGCAGCCAGCCAGCGGGCCAACGGCGCATCGGGCCGAGCAAAGGGAAGCACCCCGGCCGTCGGTGCAACCTGCGCCGTGGGCATAGCCAGAGAAGCGGCAGCCGGGACGATGGGGATCACCTGCCGAACAGCGCCCCAGGCCAGATCCGCCAGAACTGCCGCGGTCAACACACGCAGCAACCCCGGAGCCTCCGGCCTGAGTGCTCCGACAGCAATCGCCCCGGCAACTACCGACCAGGCCGGCCCCAGGCGAAACACGGCGCGGCTAACTGCGAGCCGCATTTGCACCAATGGGCCGCTTTCAAGTAACTCCCTCTCGAACACGCAACTATTGTAACCTGCCCTGAGAGGCCGGTCAAGTGCGCGTCAGGCCAGCCTAACTGAAGACACGATAGTAAAGCAGCTCTTCCTTGAGATAGCTATAGCCGGCGAACAACTCATCACTCGCCTCGCCCGACAGTACCGCCGGCACATAGCGAGCCGCTTCACGCGCGACGAGATAGTTTGTCAGTGATGAGCGCACCAGCAGAGCCTCGAAAGACTCAAGATGATATATCACCTCGGGGAGCGCCGCCAACAGCATTGCCCGATTGGAAGGTCCCCAACACAATCTGGTTGCCTGTGTCGCGCATAAAGTTGCGCAGCAAACGAGGCCCGAGTTGCTGCGAGGCCAGGGATAGGGCGGTCAAGGAGATCGAGAAAACCGCACCCGCGACCGTTATGACGGAGCCAGTCACGGTCGAGAGGAGTCTGCGCGCCCCCTCGGCACCGCCGCTCCAGATGAAGCCTACCTCCCTTCCGGAGCCCCCCCGAAGCGCGTCAGGACCACCGCGCCCAGGCCCACAGAGATGCCCGCCAGCCCGACAAGAAAACCGATGCCGAGCGGCAGCCGCGCAAGAAGTGTGAGGAGGAAAACGCCGATAACGGCTTCAGTCATGGCCGATGAGGTGCGAACCCGCAACAGGCCGAGAAGACGATGCCCCAGCCAGGTGCCGGCGGCAGACCAGCCAAACAACAGCGCAGCCAACAGCACCAACCACACCAACAGCCCCAGGCCGCAGGCGATCAGCAGCAGCCCACCGACCAGCAAGCCCACCGCCAGCGTCAGCAGGCCGGCGCCGCCGCTGTAGAAGGGCCGGCGCGCAATGACCACAACCACGGCGCCGACCCGCCTCGGAAACAGCACGACCAACGCTACCGCGAGTAGCGCCAGCGTCAGCCCCAGGCCCAGAGTCCCTGCCTGCCAGCGGACGAAGGCAGCCAGCGTAGACGACTCAGGACCCGCCGTCGGCACTTCCGACCGTTGCAGGGGCCACGGGATTTGCGATAGGAGGTTGCGCGGGCTGGCAAACAAATCACCTTGTACAATTGCGCCCGGGGCCTGTGTCAGCGTGCCGCCGAAGGCCGCCAGATCTCCCTCTACCACTGCTGAGTCGGCCAGCGTTACCGAACCGCCGAAGATGGTCAGCCCCCCGACCACCGTTCCCGCAACGCGCAGCTCTCCGCCAAACACCACTACATCCTGCTCGACCCGACTGCCCGCGGCGAGCACGGCGCTGCCGCCCGTGACCGTCAGATGTCCGCCCAATGTTTCGCCGCTAGCCAGAACGTACTCTCCGCTCAGGACGAGCTTATCGTCGCCGGACGCCTGGGCCAGTGCAGTGGAAGGCCAGGCGAAGAGAGCCTGAAGCAGAACGAGAAGCAACGCCACTACTGACCACCAGCTGGGGCTTCGCTGCGCACCAGTCCTGGCTGCCCCGCGCACCGGTTGTCGTCTATTCATGGCGTGCCGCGACCCTCAGGAAACGGCTGCCCTGCGGAATCAGCCACAGCCATACCATCGCTAGACCGCAAGTCAGGCAGGCCAGGCCACCCAGGGTAGCGGCCAGGACGGGCGCGCCGATGGAATCCACAGTCGCAACGATACCACGCAGCAAGCCATTGAACGCGGTGAGTACCTGCGCCGCGTTCGAGGCCAGCGTGCCGACCTGCTGCAGGTTAGCCGTCAACCAGGCGAACACACCCGCAGCCGCCAACAGGCCGAAGGTCACCAATACCAGCCAGCCCAGCACCAGACCGGAACCCAGCCAGCGCACGCGGCGGCGCTGCAGCTCGCGTTCCTCCAGTCGGGCGGCGACCTGGCGCGCCAGGTCAACCGGCGCAACCACGAGCGGCTCTGCCTGGAAGCGCCGGTCCATCTCCTGCCACCGGGCCCAGACCTTCCGGCACTCGGCACAGGTTGCCAGATGCGCGTGCAGCCGCGCCAGGTCGGCCGCGCCCGCCTCATCATCCAACGCCAGTGACATCAACAAGGTGTATTCACTGTGCATAGGACCTCACTCTGCTCCTGCGCGCTCGGCCATCTGCAAACGCGCCCGGTGGAGCCTCGACTTAACCGCCTGTACGCTCAATCCCAACACCTCGGCTATCTCGCCATAGGATAAGTCATGCCAGTAGCGCAACACCAACGGCACCCGGTAGACCGGCGTCAACGTTTCGACCATCGCCTGGACCCGGTCGCGGGTCTCCTGCCGCACCGCGACTTCCTGCGGGTCAGGTTGCCCGCTGCGCAGTGTGTTGGCAACCGGCTCCTCATCCAGCGAGAGAAATTCGCCCCGCCGTCGGCGCAGCCGGTCGATGCAATAGTGCGACGCAATGGAAAGCACCCAGGATGACAGCTTCTTGTCTGGCTGGAAGGTGTGCAGCTTGGTATACATCCGCACGAAGGTTTCCTGGGTGGCATCTTCTGCCTCAGCCGCGTTGCCTAGCATCCGATAGGCCAGGTTATAGACGGGACCCTGATAGGCCTCGACCAACCGCGCAAATGCTTGCCGATTTCCTCCCTGCGCCTGTTCCAGCCAGATGAGTTCCTGGTTGTCCACCCGCTCTCCTGGATCAGACAAGACTGCCCGATCAGCCTGCTCGCGCCTATGCCATCCGCTCACCTTCCCATACGTATTAGACCAGCAAAGGTTTCAGGCGGTGCTCACGGCAGACAGCGTGCCGCGCCTGGCCGCGATTCTTGGCCCGTTGGCTGTACGCGCATATAATGCCTCCACAGCATTACGATATGCGTTGCGCCCTATCTTACCACGGTTTGGCTGGCCCGAAAGGAGGGTGCGCTTGGCTCTGAACCCCTACATTGCCATTGAAGGAGCGATCGGCGTCGGCAAGACCACTCTGGCCCGCATGCTGGCGGAGGCGATTCAAGGCGAGCTGCTCCTGGAAGTTTTCGAGGAGAATCCGTTTCTCGGCGATTTCTATGCCGATCGGGCGCGCTATGCTTTCCAGACCCAGATTTTCTTCCTGCTTAGCCGCTACCGCCAGCAGCACCGCGTCATCGCGCAGACGATCGAGCATCAGACGCTCGTGAGCGACTACTTGTTCGCCAAGGATTGGCTCTTTGCACACCTCAACCTGACAGGGGATGAGCTCAGCATGTACGAGCGCGTTCACGCCATCCTCGGTGAGCAGATCCCCGCGCCCGCACTGGTCGTTTATCTCAAGGCCTCGACCGACACCCTCATGGGCCGCATCGCGTTCCGCGACCGTTCCTACGAACGCCAGATGGAACGCACCTATATCGCGGACCTCCAACTGGCCTATGAACGCTTCTTTGCCGAATACACGGTCGCGCCGGTCCTAACGATCGACACGGATGGGTTGGACATCGTGCACGAGCCGGCGGCGCGAGCCGAAGTCATCAACCGCATCAAGGACGCACTGCAAAGCGATAGCTATCAGCTCCCCCTGCCGGATATGGAGGCAACGCTGGCCGAACCACGGCTCCTGCAGCATGGTCGCCGCCTCCCTGACTTCCAGCGTTTTCAGCGCGCCTTCGACCACGAGAAAGGCTTCATCGTCAACCTGTTCTTCGACTACATCTGCCTGACCGAAGAACTCGGCGAGATCGGCCGCGTTCTCAAACGCGTATGGCATCGCCAGGATGAATTGCTCCTCCAGGTCGGCAACCGATCCGAGGCGCACGACCGCGCGTTGCAGATGGTCCAGCCGGACCTGGAAGAAGAGCTGGCTGATGCCCTGGCCTATCTCCTGAAGATTTCGAACGACGCAGGGATCGACCTCGAAACCGCATACATCAAGAAGATGGATCATAATGCGCGCCGGACCTGGCCGCCCCCCTGAACAGGAAGCATAAGCTATGACCAAGCGCTTCATCGCGATCGCAGGCAATATCGGCGTCGGCAAATCCACGCTGACGCGGCTGTTGAGCGAGCGATTGGGCTGGGAGCCGTTCTACGAGGCGGTCTCAGACAATCCCTACCTGGCTGATTTCTACCAGGATATGACGCGCTATGCGTTCCATTCGCAGATTTTCTTCCTCTCCCGCCGTCTGCGCCACCACCGGCGCCTGCTGGACTTCCCCAACTCAGTGGTGCAGGATCGTTCGGTCTACGAGGACGCCGAAATCTTTGCGCGCAACCTGTTCGAACAGTGCCATATCCTGCCGCGCGACTATCATACCTATCGTGAGCTCTACGAGGTATTGATTCAGTTTCTACCGCCGCCCGACCTGGTGGTCTACCTGCGCGCCTCAGTGCCGACGCTGCTCGACCGCATCTCGCAGCGCGGGCGTTCATTCGAGCAGAACATCGCGCCGGCCTATCTCGACCAGCTCAATTCGCTCTATGCGGCATGGATGGAGAGCTTTACGCTCTGTCCGGTGCTGACGGTACCCGCAGACGATCTGGACTTCGTCCACAACGGCGCCCACCTGGACCTGATTATCCGGAAAATCGAGGAAAAGCTCAGCGGCAAAGAGGAAGTCATCTTTGTCTGATCGCAGCAGGAGAAACTTTTATGTCAAGCGCAGCCAGCCCCGACCTGCCCTGGTCCGATGCCTCACTCCTCACCTTTGCGCCCGCGGGCAGCGCCGAGCCCGCGGCACTCGTCGCAGGCGAGTCGCTCCACCTGGTCTTTGTTGCGAACAAGGCGCTCTACCATACGCGCCTCTCCTTGACGGGTGCCAGCCCGGCATGGCAGCCGCCCGTACGATTCGCAAGCGGGGAGTCGCCCGCGCTGGCTGTGACGCCCGATGGCAGGCTCTATTGCGCATTCACTAATTGGTTTCTGGGCAATTGCGAGGTTTTCTGCGCTGCGTGGGATGGGCAGAGGTGGTCGCTGCCCCAGGTCGTCTCGCGTACCACCGGCGTATCGACTTCGCCGGCGCTGGCCGCAGGCCCGGATGGCAGCCTGCATGCAGTCTGGGCTGACACAACCCCGGGCCGCTCCACCATATATTACGGTCGTAAGGGCGACGTGGCCTGGATTAACGGGCCGATCCCCAGCGGAGCGGGCAGCTATCCCGCGCTGGCCGTCGCCCCGGATGGCGAACTCCTGGTCGCGTGGCAAGATCGTCTGGCTGAGACCGGCGTCTTCGAGGTGTTCTGCGCCAGCCGCAAGGATGGCACCTGGGGCGTCCCGCAAATCATCTCCGACTCACCGCAGCGGCATTCGCTCTACCCGAAGCTGGCGTGCAACTCGCAAGGGAACTGCCACCTTGTCTGGCAGGAAGAGGCCGGCTACACCTACGTCATTCGCAGCGCAGAGCGTCTGCCGGGCGGCTGGACCTCGCCCCGTGACCTCTCCGATCCCGGGACGGATTGCCGTCTCGGGCGCATCCTGTCTCGATCGACGAACATCTTCCAGGCCATCTGGGCCTGTGGCCCCGTTCTGCGCCACCGCGCCCGGCCCGCAGACAGTCGCGCCTTCTGGTGGCAGGCGGAGACAGCGCAATCGTATTGCGAAGGCATCAGCGACTTGGCAGTCACCATCGACGCTGGCGGCGCGACCCATCTGATATGGAGTGCCTATCAGACAGCCAGCCAGCGCCAGCTCTACTATGCCCGCCGCGACCCTGTCCCCATGCAGGGCGTCTTCATTCCCATCGTGATCGGCTGATCCTGACAAGGTGACGGGGAGACGGGGTGAAGGGGTGATGTGGACGGGCGGAGCCGGTCGACTATGGGTGTGACCTATAATCGTGGATAGAAGACTCAACCCGCCATTCGGCGTCACCCTGTCACCTCTTCACCCCGTCTCCTTGTCACCCCGTCACCCGTTCACTTCGTAATCTTCGCCCAGGTGCTCAGCACGTGCGGCCAGAGGCCGGTCAGCCGGCCGCCCGGCTCTGCTTTCGCCAGGCTGGCACGCAGCGCAGCCGCATTGGCCTTGAAGGGCGGCAGGATCAGATAGCCCGCCCCGACCTCACCGAGCGTATGCGCATCGCTTCCTGCCGTCATCAGCTTGCCATGATCTCGCGCCAGCGCCTGCGCGCGCCGGTTGTCGCCCGCGCGCAGACAGCGCGCGTTGAAGACCTCCAGCGCATCCACCTGATCGATGATCGCCAGCGTGCGCTTCAGCCCCAACGCGGACCCGCGCAGACTGTCCAGCGGATGTGACACGCTGATGACCGCGCCCTGGCGGCGGAGCCGCACCAGCGTCTCCTCGATGCTCAGGCCGCGCGGCACTTCTTCTGTCACGTAGTACGCAATGACCTCGCCGCCGGAGTCAACCTCAATCTCCTCACCGACGATGATCAGGTCCGGCGCCAGCGCGTGCGCCTCGAGCGCGCCGGCAATGGTGTTGTGGTCGGTGACTGCCAGCCGCGCCAAACCCACCATGCGCGCGCGTTCGATCAGGTCGCGCGGCTGTGTCTTGCTGTCAGGAGATACATAGGTGTGGCTGTGCAGGTCGATGCGCCACGTGCCGCGCACCGGGTCAGTCCGCTTTGCCATGCTGTCTTCCCAGCATCAGGCCGCCCAGCGCCAGCGCGCCAAGCACCGCCCCCGCCGCAATCATCGTCGTCCGCGGCTCCACGCCCGGCATGACAATCTGGCCGTCGCCATAGTGCTTGAACATCTGGCCCCACTTCGTCTCCGCGGCCGCGGCCACGCGTGGCCGGCCCACGAAGGGATACCAGTAGACATTGTGGTAGAAGTTGGAGGCAAAGTAGCTCCACGGCACCAGCGGTGAGCGCAGCAGCACATTTTCGAAGGGCTTCAACGCACCGTGGTAGATGAGCTTCTGCCCACGGCTGGCAAACGTATCCTCCTGGACGAAGCCCCAGTCCTCCGCAGAGATGTCGTAGCCGACGATCTCGATGTCCTTCGGGTCGCCCACGCCCAGGCCCAATTCGTGGGCCAGCCGGATGAACTTGAGGTCCATCGGGTTGAAGCCCTGAATCTTGGCCGAGACGGCATCGATCGCGACCTGATCCGCAGACGCCAGAATGATGTCCTTCTCCCACCAACGCATCGCGCGCGGCCCCGGACCATCCCCGGCGAACGTGCCGTCCATCACGGCAAACAGGCCGGAGTGAATCTCCTGCTGAATCGCCAGCAGGTCCACGACCGTCTCATGAATCACGCCATGCGTCCAGTGGCGCTTCTCGTTGAGCAGTCCGCCGAATGCATTCTTCATCGCGCCCGTAATGGTCGTGAAAACGTGCGTTTTGACCGTAGGAAGCTGGATGATGTTCTTGTCGAAGAAATACTCCGGGAGCAGGATGCCATCGGGGAAGATGCGGTCCAGCACGAGCATCGGCGCCTTCGGCGTATACCGCACCCACTGGATCTCCGGCTCATACAGGTGCACGTTGCGCACACCGTAGCGGTCTACGACGTCCTTGTGCTTGTTATTCTTCTCGCCGACATACGCGTCCACCACCACCGTCTTGTTGTGTGCGGCGGACAGGTTGCGATAGCCATCGGCCTGCAGCTTGCGCACCACGCCTTCGATCTGCCAGGGCGCGCTTGAACAGGCCGGATACCACGTCTGCCAGGAGATGTTGATCTTCAGAATGGTCTCGCGGTCGCGCGGCAATGCGGCCTGATAGCCGGCCAGGTCCAGCAGCCGGGCATAGTCCTCCAGGACCGTTTCGGGCCGCGTCTTCAGGACTGCGACTTTGCCCTTGCCAGGGAAATCGCGTGGAATCATATGTCTACCTCCCATCACAAGAAGCCGGGCCTTTGGCAAACACCTGCTCCGCCCGGCATCGCTTCCATGATACGCTGAAATGCCGCAAAAAGGAAACCCCCTCTCCCGCACAGCGGGAGAGGGGGCAAGGGGTGAGGTTCGCCCTGGATCGTCTTATTCGTCCTCGGCCTCGACCCGCTCGCGCTTCGCCTGAGCAATGATCGCCTCGGCCACATGCGACGGAACCGGCTCATAGTGCGACAGCTTCATGGTGTAGAACCCGCGACCCTGGGTGATCGAGCGCAAGTCAATCGCATACCGCTGCATCTCGGCCTGCGGTACCTGCGCGGTGACGATGCCCTTGCCGCGCGCCTGCTCCATGCCCTGCACGCGACCGCGCCGGGTGTTCAGGTCGCTCATGATGTCGCCCATGTATTCCTCGGGCACCGTAATGCGGACATCCATGATCGGCTCCAGCAGCACAGGGCCTGCCTGCAAGAAGGTCTTCTTGAAGACTTCGCGACCTGCAATCTGGAAGGCGATGTCCTTCGAGTCTACCGGGTGCATCTTCCCGTCGTACACCTCGCAGCGCACATCCACGACCGGATAGCCTGCCAGCGGCCCGGCCTCAAGTTGCGAGCGCACGCCCTTTTCGATCGAGGGGAAGAAATTCTGCGAAATCGCGCCCCCGAACACGCGGGTCGTATCGAACTCGAACCCCGTGCCGCGCTCGACCGGCTTGATCTCCATGTGAACCTCGCCGAACTGCCCCGCGCCACCCGTCTGCTTCTTATGGCGGTGGTAATCCGACGCGCTCCGCGTAATTGACTCCTGGTATGGCACCTTCGGCACCGAAGTGCTCAGCCCCACACCGAACTTGCTCTCCATCCGCCGGATCGCCAGGTCGAGGTGTACCTCGCCCATGCCCAGCAGGATCGTTTCGCTCGTCCCAGGTTCCATGCGCCACTGCAACGTCGGGTCTTCCTCTGTCACGCGCGTGAGGGCCGGGCCCATCTTGGCCGAGTCAGCCTTGGTCTTCGGTGCAACTGCAACCGAGTAGAGCGGATCTGGATAGGTCGGCCGCGGAAGGATCAGCGGGTTCGCCCGGTCGCACAGGGTATCATTCGTGCCGGTCGTGCCCAGTTTGGCAACACCGCCGATATCACCGGCGCTCAGGTCGGTGACGGGCAACTGCTCCTTGCCGCGCGGGATGAACAACTGGCTGATACGCTCTTCGTGCCCTCCGGGCATGCTCCACACGCGGGAATCGCCGCGCAGCGTGCCCGACACGACGCGATAATAGGAAATCTTGCCGACGTAGGGGTCCGCGACCGTCTTCCACACCAGGGCCGCCAGTGGGCCGGTGGCATCCGCCGGCAGTTCCACCGCGTCACCGTTCGGTCGCTCCGCCGTCGCCGCGGGACGCGCCGCCGGGTCAGGCATGAAGGCTACGAGCGCGTCCATCAACGGCCGGATTGCGATGTTGTTTGCGGCAGCAGCACAGAACACCGGGATAATCGTCCCGTTGTTGATGCCTGCCCGCAGGCCGCGGTTGATTTCCTCGGCGGTCAGTTCTTCCCCGTCAAGGTACTTCATGATGAGTTCGTCGTCGCCCTCGGCCGCGGCCTCGATGAGCTGCGTGCGCGCACTCTCAACTTCCTCGGTCATATTCGCCGGGATGTCGGAAGCAGTCGCGCCTTCGCCCTGGTAGGCCTTCATGCTCACCAGGTCCACGACACCCTTGAACTCCGAGCCCTCGCCGATCGGCAACTGCACGGCCACAATCGTGCCAGAAAATGCGCCGCACAGGTTCTCGATCACCTGCTGGAACCGCGCATTCTCGCGGTCCATCTTGTTGACCAGAATGGCGCGCGGCAGGCTGCGCTCATCCAGATAGCCCCAGCCCAGTTCCGTGCCGACCTCGACGCCAGAGACCGGGTCGACCAGCACCAGCGCGGCATCGGCCACAGACACGGCACCCTTGACTTCACCGACGAAATCAATGAACCCGGGTGTATCCAAGACGTTGATCTTAACGCCCTTGTACTCGCACGGCGCGACCGCAGCCATGACCGAGATCCGGCGTCGGATCGCTTCGTCGTCCCAGTCCGCCACAGTCGTGCCATCTTCGACGCGGCCTCGCCGTGTCAAAACACCCGTGTTGAACAGCATTGACTCGGCCAGCGTGGTCTTGCCGGAACTGCCATGCCCAATCAGCACAATGTTGCGGATCTGTTCGGTGCTATAGTTCGCCATTACCCCTCCTTGGCAGGGTGCTTCCACGTATTCTCTTTGCTGAACTTGCCTATAGTTTTGTGATAATAAAGACACACCGGCCAGGCGGCCGGAGCGCAACTTACAACTTTAGGTCAACCAGTCCATTTTACGTACATTTGGCCTGACTGTCAAAGATGTGCCGTTGCCATTCTCGCGTCAGGTCGGCGCGCGGCTTCACACCGGTCCGCGACTCAGAACCTTGGGCGCAGGAGCACTGGCAAGGGCGAGGCCCCGGCGCGTCGCCTCATGGAGGATGCGGTCCTCATCGAGCGTCAGCAGCACGCGCTCGCGCATCAACCACCGGCCCGCCACCACCAGGCTGGAGACATCGCTGCCGCTCGCCGCATAGAGCACCGCCGCCACCGGGTCATGCTGCGGCTGAAGATGCGCAGCTCGCCCATCGAGCAGGACCAGGTCCGCATAGCGACCAGGGGCGATTTCGCCGCTGGCGTAGAAACCAAGCGCTTCTGCCCCTGCCCGCGTCGCCAACCGGAGAGCCTGGTCACCGGGCAGCGTGTTCGTGCTGCCGTCGATGTGCCTGTGCAGCAGGAGTGCCTGGCGCGCCTCACGCAGCATATCGAGGCGTCCGCCAAGTGCCGCGCTCTCGGTGCCGAGAGCCACGCGCACGCCCGCTTGTAGCAGGCGGGACACGGGTGCGAGGGGCATGCCTGCCCGCATGTAGGCGGACGGGCACTCCACGACCGTCGCTTCGCGCACGGCCAGAATTTCGATATCGGCCGCGGAGAGCGCGGCTGCGTGGACGGCCAGCACCGGCACATCGAACACACCGTTCTGGTCGAGCAGCTTGATCGGACTGACGCCATGCGTCTCCCGCGAGAGCGCGTCCTGGTCCGCGGATTCCGCCACGTGGATATGAACGCCCACGCCCAGCCGCGCGGCCACTGCCGCCGTGCGGGCCAGGAACATCGGCGAGCACGCGTAGGGCGAGTGAGGCCCCAACAGGGTGTGGATGCGGCCACCGGCCGCGCCCTGCCACTCTTCAGCAAATCGCGCAATAGCCGGCAGGTCGGCGCCGATCTCACCCTCCGGCCCGCCGAACGCGCACCAGGCGAGGCTGGCCCGCAGCCCGCTCTCGCTGACCACTTGGGCCACACGGTCCATGTAGAAATAGTGGTCGGCAAATGCCGCAGTCCCCGAACGGATCATCTCGACGGCAGCCAGCGCAGCGCCCCAGTACACATCATCGCCGGTCAGCGCCGGCTCTCGCGGCCAGATGCGCTCGTTGAGCCAGCGATCCAGCGGCAGGTCCGCGCCGAACGCCCGCAGCAGCGAGAGCGCGCTGTGCGTGTGCGCGTTGCAGAACGCCGGCATGAGGATATGCCCGCGGGCGTCGACGACCTCATCCGGCGTGAAATCCGCCGGCGCGCCGCCGACCCCGACGATAAACTCGCCGGCAATCGCGACGTCAGCATCGCGCAGCACCCGCCCGGTCTCATCGAGGGTGATAACGTCGGCATGACGAATGAGAATTCCTGCCATAGCGCCTCATCTCATAGATGTACACCGGCCAGTCTACACCAGAACGCCAGTTTCTGCGAGAAAACGGTGCTCCGGCGGAACTGTGAAAAGCGCAACTTGTATCCCCTGACCGGCTGCATTATAATCGCGCACAAGAACCACCAGGAGCGCTCCATGGGACAGTACACCAAGCATGTTTTCGTTTGCACATTCGGGCCGTGGTGCAGCCGCGATGGCGACACGGCTGCTATCGTCAAGCGCCTCAAGCAAGCGGCCAACGCGGCCGGATTGAAGGGCCAGGTGCGCATTAACAAGGCTGGCTGCATGAACCAGTGCGGGCACGGGCCGATGGTGGTAATCTATCCCGACAATCATTGGTACGCAGGTGTCACGCCCGCGGATGCCGAGGAAATCGTCGCCACGGATCTCGTTGCCGGGCAGGCCGTGACACGACTCCGTTATGAGGCCCCTCCGGGTGACAACAAGGACCTCTCGCGTTATCCGGCGGACCTGGTGGCCGCGGAGCAGGCCAAAAAGCAGGATGCCTAACCCGCATGACTGTTCCACAGACTCCGACTACTCACCTGTTGCTGATTCGCCACGCGCAATCGCTGCATAACCGCAACGGCACCAAGACCAAAGGCGACAGCGGCTTGACCGAGCTGGGTTGGCATCAGGCTCAGTCCATCGGTGACTGGCTCGCGCGCAGCCAACATGTGGATGCGATCGTGTCGAGCGTTGCCGTGCGCGCTCGCCAGACGGCCGAGGTAATCGGTGAGCGGCTGGGGCTGCCTGTCGAGCTACATGAAGGATTGGAAGAGGCCGACTTCCCCTACTGGGAGGAACTGCCCGCCCGCCAGGACTCCCCGCTCGCAGCCTGGGATGGGAGCTGGCAGCCAGACCCCGAGAACGCGCCCCTGTATGCCAGTTTTCGTGCCCGCCTCTACCTTAGCCTCCAACGGCTGTTAGCATCTCACGCAGGCCAGACAGTCGTCGTCGTGACGCACGGCGGGCCCATCAGTACCATCCTGCGCAGCCTGTTTGGCGGCCACTACATGACCATCTTCACGGAGTTCAGCAGCCTGACGCAATTGACCTGGGAGGCCGATCACTGGCGGTTGGTCGTTCACAACTGCACCGCGCACTTGAATGCACCCGCGGCGCCCAGTCCGAACGTCAGCGCGCCCCAGGACTGGTCAGCTCCATGGGCCGATAGTCAACAGCTCGAGGCCGTCATCCGCCAGCACGACCGGGTGGCCCGCGCCCAGCCGGAGAGCGCCTTCCCGACCGAACGGGAGTTGAACGAGATGCTGCGGCTGGCTGCGCCAGCCACCGAAGACCGGGTGCTGGATGTGGGCACCGGTCGCGGCAGCGTGGCCCTGGCCTTCGCGCCGCATGTCGCATCGGTCCTGGCGGTTGATGTCTCACCCGCCATGCTGGAGCGCGCAGATGCCGCACGTCTGGCACGCGACATCCAAAACGTGCATCTGCGGTTCGGCGAGATCGGCTCGCTCGCGTTGGAGGATCGTAGCTTCGAGATCATCATCAGCCACGACCTGCTGCACTACCTGCGCGACCCGCAGGCTCTCCTGACCCGGCTCCGTACGCTGTTGGCACCGGGTGGCCGCCTGCTGGTCGACCAGCTCGTCGGCTCGGATGATGCGGTCAAGCGCGCCACCCAAAACGCCATCGAGCTGCGCCGGGACAGTGCAATCACGGGCGTGCCCAGCGTCGGAGAACTGGAACGGATGCTGACAGCCGCGGGCTTCGGCATCGAGGCGCTGGAGCGCTACACCGTGGGCCGGGAGCTTGAAGAATGGCTGGCTGCGGCTGCGGCTGACGATGCAACCCGCAGTGCGGTTCGTTCGATGCTAGAAGCGGGTTTGGAAGCGGACTCAGCGGGCATGGCCCCCCGTCGCAGCCGCGACGGCCAGATTAGCCTGACGCAGACACGCGTGCGCCTGCTGGCAATCCCTGCAACCACTCCGGCCTAGCGGCGTAGCCTGCTATTGGCCGCCGAACGACGCGAGCAGCTCGCGCCAGAGGCGCAGGAGCAGCGGTTCCTCGGTCGGGCCAGCAGGAATGGGCGTGGGGAGCACCCCCGGCAAGAGCGGCGTCAGGTTCGGCCGCGGGGTGCGCGTGGGAGTCGGTAGAAGCAGAGGCACATCGGGCAAAACAGGCGCTGCGTCCGCGTCAGCCGCAAGCAGTGCCGAGCCTGCCTGCCCCAACGACACCTCCGGCGGCGGCGCAAGATTGCCCGCGATAGTCGCGGTTGCATTGACCGGGAGTTCGGGCGTCGCCAGATCGGGCGTCACGAGCGGCGTCGGTGTGGTGACCACCGGCGTCAACGGCGTAGGCAGGGGCGGGCCCGCGGTAGGGGTCGACGTGGGTGTCGGCGCATCAGGGTCGAGCGTAGGCGGAACCAACACGGGCCGGCCTGGCAGCGGTCCGGGCAGGCGCGTCGGCCAGCGAGTCGGCGCCGCGGGATTGTAGGTCGGCGTGACCGTCGGCGCGCTGATGGCAAGCTCATCCGGCTCGACATAGAACCGCGTCGGCACCAGGCGGGCTGCGTCCAGGGCCGCCGCCACGGGGTCGTTATCGGCAGGATCTTCGAGCACGGTCACGCCATCCAGGGGCCGCGTCATGCCCCAGATTTGGCCCAGCTCGTAGCTGATGTCCACGGCCCAGTTGCGTGACAGCAGGGGGATGACATCCTGTCGCCGCGCGCAATCAACGACGAGAAACGGACCGACTGGCTCGCCGTCCGGCGGCTGGAGCCACACCTTGCGGCCGATATCGCCGGCCCGCAGCAGCGCCACCGCGCCGACACATTCCGGACAGGTGCCAAGCTGTCCATTTGACTCACGGCGCCACTGCACCGATTCCATCAAACCGGCGGCATAGTAGGTCGCCAGCCCGGTCACAGGCAGCGCAGAACGCTCCCAGTAGCCCGGCACGATGTCCTGCCAGTCGGGAGTGAGGGCCTGACCTTGCGCCGGACCCGCGGCCGTCAGCAACAGCAGGCACAGGAGAAGCACACCGTACTTCTTCACGATAGACATGATTATACATCCCTTGTGTGGGCGTGTAAATTAGGAATTCCATGCACAGACAATCACCATGCGTCTAGGTTTCGTCGCCAAACCCCTTGCCCGGCCTGAACTCAAGAGCCATGACAGCCGCCGCTGGCAGAACGGACCGCACCTGCGGGTCAGTCTGGCCTATCTCCGAGACGTCTTTGGCTACCTGGCGGCCGCTGGCATCACCATGTACCGGATGTCATCCGAACTAGCCCCTTATGCAACGCATCCCGACATGCCGCAGTTCCACCGGCAAGTGGCTGAGAGCCTGACCGAACTGGCGGAGGTAGGTGCGCAGGCCCGGCAGGCCGGCATCAGGCTATCGTTTCACCCGGGCCAGCACATCGTCCTCAACTCGCCCGACGACGAACAGGCCGCGCGCAGCGCCGAGGACCTGATCGTGCAGTCCAACATCCTCGACGCGATGAGCGCCGGCCCCGAGGGCGTCGTCGTGGTCCACGCGGGCGGCATCTACGGTGACATAGCCGCGGCGCGGGACCGGTTCGCGCGTCGCTACCTGGCCCTTCCCCAGGTAGTGCGTAACCGCCTCGTGCTCGAAAACGACGACACGCGCTTCGGTGTGAGCGACATCCTCTGGATCCACGAACGGACAGGCGTACCCCTGGTCTTTGACAACCTGCACCACAGGTTGCACAATCCCGCCGGATGGCCCGCAACCGAGGCGATAGCCACGTGCCTGCGGACATGGCCGCACGGCGTTCGGCCCAAGATGCATTTTAGTTCTCCGCGCACCGAATGGATTGTGGAGGAGCGCGGCGAGGGCCAGCCCCCTGCCGTGCGCCGGCCTCGCTGGGCCTATCATTCGGATTATGTCAATCCATTTGAGTTCATCGACTTCCTGCACAGCGCGCTGAGCGCGAGTACCCAGCCCGTGCCCGACTTCGATGTGATGCTGGAAGTCCGCGCGAAAGACCTCGCCTTGCTTCAGTTGCGCGAGGACCTGTCCCGCTTCGCGCCTGACCTGGCGACTCGCCTTGAGCCAGGCATCCTTTCATCTTGAGACGCCGCATGTCCCTTGCACGCACGTCCCCGCTGCGACGCGCGCTTGAGCTTGCTCTGACAGCCGCCTGCCTGATGGCAATTGTCCTGCCGTCTCCGCTCATCAGCCACGCCCAGGGAATCGACCAGAATACGCGCCGGCTTTACCTGCCTGCGCTATACGGCAGCCCGGCGCCCGCCCATCCCGCTTGCCCGGCGACAGGTGCCAACTATGAGACCATACCGGTGTTGCCGCCCCGCACGGACCGTCCGGCAGCCCAGCATGCGGACCTGAACCTCGCCTTACGCGGCTGGTCCTACACGACTGCGTTCCTGGCTCTCGTGGAGATCGCTGGCGACACCCATAGCGACCCACCCCAGTTGCGCGGCCTTTTTGCCGATCACCGCACGCCGGTTTTCACCTCCGCCGCCCAGGTGTATGATTGGAACTGGGCCTGTGGCCCGGATGGCTGCCGCGGGCTGCCGTTGACCTCGCCGCCGGTCACGCTGCTTGGTTTGGCAACACGACCTGGCGAGCAGGTCCGCAGTCCGGCACGCGCCGCCTCCATCTACGCAGGCGGCTACATCGCGCTCGTCCTCCACGCCGAGGAACGGCGCATCACCCTGAAATACACGCGTGAGGACAATGTGATCCACGGCTATACGGTGCACCTTGAAGGAGTGTGCCTTGACCCGGCTCTGCTGGCCCTCTACCGGCAAGCGGATGCCGCCGGTCGCGCGCAGCTCCCTGCGCTGCGCAACGACCAGCCGCTCGGTACTGCGCAGCAGAGCGAGCTCCGCGTGGCCGTGCGCGACACCGGCACATTCCTGGATCCGCGCTCACGCAAGGACTGGTGGCAGAGGTGATTGCGCCGGAAACAGACAGCAGCGTCCTGATTGTCATCGTCAACGACCCGCGCGACCTGAAGCACGCGCTGGATGATGGCTGGTATCGCATCCCTCTCGCTCGCGCGCCTGCCCGCATCGCGGTGGACTACCTGGCCTTCTACCAGACGGGGGCCTTCCCGGAAGGCGAAAGGTATCTGGTCCGCTGGTACGCGCCTGTGCAGGACTACCGAATCGTCCAGCGCCGCGAGCTCTTGCCCGATGAGCCGGAACATCCTCGCGCCGCCGACCGCTATTACCGCGTCGGACTGGGCCCAGGGATTGCACTACCCTGCCCGATCCCCAGCCGCCGCCTGCGCCGAATCACGTTTATCCCGACGACTCTTTCGCGCCTCCTGGCCGCGCGGGAAATCAACGACCTTTGGCTCAAGACCGGCAGCCACGAACGCATGTGGCAAGCGTTGCAACAGGCTGGTCTGGACGCAGAATATCAATTCGAAGTAGCAGAGAGCCCAACCCCCTACACTGCCGATTTCGTGTTGCAATGCCGCAAGGGCAACATTGCCATTGTGATCGAGACGGGTGACAATATAGCGTTTTTGCTACACGAAAACCATGCGTTTTATACTGGAGCGCCCCGGATTGAGGTTGATATGCTATCGCACACCGAGCTGCTTCGCTTCCGCGAAGAGAACATACTCAACTTCATCCGTCAGCTCTTATCTATGGTTGAGGAACGAGGAGGAATCGTATGAGCTACGACTTCGACCGTGTCATCGAGCGCCGGCATTCCGATAGCGTGAAGTGGCGCTGGTACGACGAAGACGTGCTGCCGCTTTGGGTGGCCGACATGGACTTTCTGGCGCCGGAGCCTGTCATCGAGGCGCTTTCCGAGCGGGTTCAGCATGGCATCTTCGGCTATGCACATGAGCCGCCGGAGTTGCGCGATGCGCTCATGGCATGGCTCGTGCGACGCTTCAACTGGCAGGTCGCACCTGAGGCCTTCGTGATAGTACCTGGCGTCGTCTCAGGCTTCAACATCGCTTGTAAGGCGGTCGCCGAGCCGGGCGACGGCGTGCTCGTGCAGACGCCAGTCTATCCCCCGATGCTGAACGCACCGGCCAACTTCGGCCTTGTGCGCGAAGACATGCAGTTGACGCGTGACGGAAGCGGGCGCTACAGCGTGGACGACGCGCTGATGGCCGCTACGATGACGGACCGGACACGGCTGTTCCTGCTGTGTAGCCCGCAGAATCCCACGGGCCGCGCCTTCACGCAGCCGGAACTTAGCCGCATGGCGAACCTGTGCCTGAAGCGCGGAGTCAACATCATCTCCGACGAGATTCACTGCGATCTGGTCTATCCGGGCGCGCAGCACCTGCCCATCGCTGCGCTTTCCCCGGAGATAGGCGCACGCACCATCACGCTGATGGCGCCGAGCAAGACGTTCAATATTCCGACGCTCGGCTTCTCGCTCGCCATTATCGAAAACCGGGACCTGCGCAAGGCGTTCCGCCGTGCGATGGGCGACATGGTGCCGCACGTCGGCGCGCTGGCCTATGCGGGCGCGTTGGCAGCCTACACCGAGGGTGAGCCGTGGCTGGATGCGTGCATCACTTATCTGGCCGCCAATCGGGATTTCCTCGTGCACTATGTCGCGGAGCACCTGCCGGGGATACGCATGTGGTCACCGGAAGCCACCTACCTGGCCTGGCTGGACTGCCGCCAGGCCAACCTGCCGGAAGACCCATACAACTTCTTCCTTAAGCATGCACGGGTAGCGCTGAACGATGGGGCGACATTCGGTGAAGGGGGCGCGGGATTTGTCCGGCTGAACTTCGGCTGTCCGCGCGCGACGCTGGAGCAGGCGCTGGAGCGCATGCGGGCCGCGCTGGCCGCGCACAACGCAGGCCAGCCGTAGTCGGATCCCAGCCGGACAAAACGCGGAGGCGGCACCTGACGATGCCGCCTCCGTTGTTCTGGTATCCCAGAGAGGATTTGAACCTCTGGCCTCTTCCTCCGCAGGGAAGCGCTCTATCCACTGAGCTACTGGGACATATTCACCCCTCAGGGGGTCAGGCGGGGAGGGAGGGATTTGAACCCTCGAAGGGAGTTTAAGTCTCCCTTACCCACTTAGCAGGCGGGCGCACTCGACCAAGCTATGCGACCTCCCCAGGGTCAACGTACTATGCTACTGGCGGAGGGAGAGGGATTCGAACCCCCGGTGACGTTGCCGCCACAACGGTTTTCCTTACCACACTCGCTTTCACGAGCCGCATTGCGTTGTGGTCTGGACCATATCATCACCATCGCAGGTGTCTCGCGTATGGTCTCTGAGGAGCCTGCTCGGATCTTCCAGCTCACGGATCACCCAGCACTTACGTTGTTCCTGCCGAAGTGATTCCCTGAGATTTAGCTGGCCTCTTGACACAATCTCGTCCGCCTGTAGAAAAGCCACCTTGTCCAGTGGTGCGACATAGACGGCCAGGACATCACACTGGGACGGATCGAACTTATGCACAACATTTCCAGTGCGGTTTGAACGTACCGACTTGATGAGCACGGGAAATGCGCCGTGTAATGTCCGACAGGACGTCCCTTTGACCTGAACCCTCAGAAGTCGCTCGTCCTTGTAGACCACCAGATCGAAAGGTCCCTTACCGCTGAATTGAACAAAGACATGGAATCCATGCTCTATCAATTTGGCGATAACTTTGGCCTCTGCCAGGCTGCCAAGTTGTGTGCGGAGATCCATCCTGAGCAGTTTCCTGCTGATAACCCACATATCGGCCCGATTGTCACCTTACGGTACGGGCAGCTTTAGGGCTTCCCAGCATATAGCGAGATTCCATCTACCCGTTCAGTTACGGGTAAAGGCTCGAACGTCAAGACCGCCGCCATAAACCACTCGGCCATCCCTCCACGGGGGGCTCTCCCCACGCACGGTTGGCAGTATAGCACCGTGCGTGGGGTATGTCAAAAAAACGAGGCCCTTGCCCGTTGAGCTCTACCTGATCAGCTCCAGCCCGCCCATATAGGGCTGCAGCACCTCTGGCACGCGGATCGTCCCGTCCGCCTGCTGGTAGTTCTCCAGCACTGCGATCATCACGCGCGGCAGCGCCAGGCCCGACCCGTTGAGCGTGTGGACATACTCCGGCCGCGCGCCCGGCTCACGGCGGAAGCGGATGTTGGCGCGCCGTGCCTGGAAGTCCATGAAGTTGCTGCATGAGCTGACCTCCAACCATTCCTGGCAGCCCGGCGCCCACAGTTCCAGGTCATACTTGGCCGCCGCAGTGAAGCTCAGGTCGCCGGTACACATCTGAATGACCCGGTAAGGGATGTCTAACCCCCGACAGACGGCCTCTGCATCCGCGATGAGCGTCATCAGCTCGTCCATCGAGGTCTCCGGCCGCACGAACTTCACCATCTCCACCTTGTCGAACTGGTGGCCGCGCTTGATCCCGCGCACATCCCTGCCCGAGCTCATCTTCTCGCGGCGGAAACAGGGCGTGTACGCCACATGGTAGATAGGCAGCTGCTCGCCGTCGAGGATTTCATCCCGGTACAGGTTCGTGACGGGCACCTCCGCAGTCGGGATCCACCAGAAATCTTCCTCCGCGTCGCGGTACAGGTTGTCGCCGAACTTTGGCAGGTTCCCGGTACCGACCAGCACCTCCGCCTTGACCATGTAGGGCGGATAAATCTCGGTGTAGCCCTGCGTCTGCGTGTGCAGGTCGAGCATCCAGGCAATCAGCGCCCGCTGCAACCGCGCGCCCGCCGCCTTCAGCACGTAGAAGCGCGTGCCGCTCAACTTGACCCCGCGGTCGAAGTCCAGGATGCCGAGCCGCGTGCCCAGGTCCCAGTGCGGCAACGGCGCAAAGTCGAACACGCGGGGCGCCCCCTCCGTGCGCACGACGACGTTCTCGGTCTCGTCCTTCCCCACAGGCACGCTCGGATGCGGCAGATTCGGGATGCGCAGCATTGCGTCCTGCAGTTCCGCCTCGACCTGCGCCAGTTCTTCGTCCAGCGCCTTGATCTCTTCGCCCACGGCACTCATGCGCGCCTGCAGCGCCTGTCCCTCATCGCGCTTGCCCTCGCGCATGAGCTGGCCGATCTGTTTCGAGCCGCTGTTGCGCTCGGCACGCAACACTTCCACGCGCGCCAGAATCTGCCGCCGCCGCTCATCGAGGTCGAGCGCCCGCTGCACAGGCGCGTCCTCAGCATTCAGCGCAGTCATGGCCGCGAGCACGTCCTCTCGATGTTCTCGCATGTACCTGATATCGAGCATTCCGTCCTCCCAAACAAATAGCGCCCCTCGTCGTCCGCCTGCCATACAGATGTATGGCAGGCCAGGGACGAGGGGCGCTCGTGGTGCCACCCTGATTCGCCGGGGCCTTCCGGCCACGACCTCTCAATCCCATCTAACGGTGGGAAACCGGCGGCCCCTACTGATGCGAGCACGAACTTTGTTCATGCGCCATGTTCCTGGCCGCAGCTCGGGAGTGGATTTCAGCGTCCTGGCCCACCCCCTCGCACCGCCCGGCGGCTCTCTGAAAGGTTCAGACGCCTACTCGTCTCCGTCAACGCACGTGCCATGATAGCGCAAGTGACCCGGGGCGTCAAACGCGCACGTGAGCCCGAGATCGCACGACTTGCACATGCTGGCGAAAGCTCGTATCATCCCGTCCGTCGTCAGTCACCACCGACAGGAGCCCGCCATGACCACACCCGCCATCACCCTGCGCCCCCTCACAGAACACGATGCCGGCGCACTGCGCGACTTCTACAATGACCTCAGCCCAGCGTCCATCCGCACGTTCCGCCCGCTCGGCCTGAGCACCACTCTGGATGCGTGCGAGAAAATCGTGGTTAACGCAAACGCACCGAAGGCGACGCGCTACGACCTGGGCGCCTGGCACGGCAATACCCTGGTCGGCTGGGGCTCCGTCAGCGGATTGGACACTGACCGGCCCGAGTTCGGCCTCGGCGTGGCAGATGCGTGGCAGGGCCAGGGGATCGGTAAGAAGCTCATCGACGGCGTGCTCGACCATGCCCGATCACGCGGCCTGTCGCGCATCTACCTCATCGCCGTGAAGGACAACGCCCGTGCCATCGGGTTGTATAACAGCCGCGGCTTCGTCCAGTACGGCGAGATGACCGGCGATTGGGATGGCCTGTCCTATGTTAAGATGGTTGCCGACCTGTAGGCTTACTCGGAGCACGCAGCCCATTGGACCGCCGACCAGCTCGGCGCCGCGGCTTTCATCCCAGCAACAGCTCAGGCGGCCTCAGATAGCGGTTGTGGTTCACGCACCACAGCGCGCGCAGCTACTTTCTGTGTCTCCGCCCGACAGCCGGAAGCCGTGATCCACGCCAGCGCCTCATCAATCGAGTCGGTCAGACGCAGGAGTTGCAGGTCGTCAGGATCGATGGTGGACTCGTTCAACAGCGTCTCACGCAGGAAGCCCTGCAACCGCCGCCAGTAATCCGTCCCCATCGCAATGACCGGGAAATCGTAGATCTTGTCGGTCTGCATGAGCGTGAGCGTCTCGAACACTTCATCCAGCGTGCCGAAGCCGCCGGGCATCACCACAAAGGCGCAGGAGTACTTGACGAGCATGACCTTGCGGACAAAGAAGTGGTCGAACTCCATGAAACGATCCATGTAGCCGTTCGCCCCCTGCTCGTGCGGCAGGATAATGTTCGAGCCCAGGCTCACCCCGCCCGCTTCTTTGGCCCCCCGGTTCGCGGCCTCCATGATGCCAGGCCCGCCGCCCGTCATCACCACATAGCCGGCCTCTGCCAGCCGGCGGCCCAGCGCGCGCGCCATTTGGTAGTACGGGTGATCCTCCTTGAATCGGGCCGACCCAAACACGGTGACACAAGGGCCATCGAAATCAAAGAATTCGAAACCGCGTAACATCTCAAGAAACACGCGGATTGCACTTTCCATGTCGGCGGCACGATCGCGACGCCCCGAAAGGAAGGCGCGCTCGACGTCCTGTGCGCTCTGCAGCAGCGAGAGCTTTCCAGTTTCGCTTTGAACCGACAGCTTGACGGGCATGCTATCTCCATGGGTGACTGGGGTGAGTCCGCATCCTCAGATTTGGTACGGAGCTTGTGCCAGCCCGACCGCCTGCATCTGAGAATGCGGACTCAATGTGGGTAGTTACGTTTAGGCCTGAACCAGCTTGGCATCCAGCGTAATCTCGGTGGCCGCCAATGCCTGTGAGACCGGGCAGCCCTTCTTGGCACCTCCAGCGATCTGCTGGAACTGCTCGTCGCCGATGCCCGGCACCTGGGCCTCGCACTCGAGATGGATGCGGGTGATGCGGAAGCCCGCGTCGGTCCTGCCGAGATAAACGTTGGCCACCGTCTGGACATGGTCCGGCGTAAAGCCGGCCTTAGCCAGCTCATTGGCAAAAGCCATCGAGAAGCAGCCTGCATGGGCCGCGCCGATCAACTCCTCCGGGTTCGTGCCTGCGCCCTCCTCGAAACGCGAGGAAAACGAATACTGGCCCTCGAACGCTCCGCCACCGAACTTCATCGTGCCGCGACCGCCGCGCAGGTCACCGTGCCACACAGCCTCTGCCTTGCGTACCGCCATTTTATGCCTCCTGCAACAGAATTGTATCGACGATGCCCCGATTATAGCGGCGGCGCAACTAATGACAGTTACCCCGAATACGTTCCACTGCTTGTGCAAAAACGCGCGCTCGCTGCGGGTCAGCGAACACGGACGCGCCGCCGAACAACTGGATGCCCCACCCCGGATCCGGCACCGCCGCGACAGCCAGCAAGCTTTCCGGAAAGTCGAGCACGTCGAGGATGAGTTGAACGCGCCGGTTCGCAGGCACGAACGTGGGCGCAGCCGCAAGAAACTCGGCGCCCCATGCCGGCCCGCGGCCGCTCTTCTGCGCGTAGATGAGCGGGGTAAACACATCGATGGCCGGCGCGAGCAGCGCATAATCCTGGGCAAAGATGCGCATCAACGCACCGTCGAACTCGTCTGGGGTCCAGGGACACATATACGCGCCCACAATGCAGTCTGGCACGTGCTGGCGGATAAGCGCCGCGTAATGGCTGGCAAATCCGGCAATCCGCTCGCACTTATGCCGCGTCCATGCGGCTGCTGCGCGCTTCAGAATCTCCTCCGGAGTCGCAGCATCGATGCCCGTGCTCTCGCAGAACTCCGCGATGCAGGCTGGACAGAAGCAGCTTTCCTGCAGGTCTGGGGCAGGCGTCTCGAACCATCCGGCATAGGTCAGGTAATCGAGCCAGATGCCCGCGGGCCGGAACTCGCGCAGGCCGTCGAGCAGATGCGCCTCAGTCTCTGCCAGGAAGTCCTGCTGGGAAAGGCAGACGCCCTGGACGAGACTGCCGTACCGGATGGGCCGGCCATCGACGCCCATAGGGATCAGCTCGGGCCGCGCAGCGAAATCTGCCCGGAAGGTCTTGAACTCGACGCAGGCTGCAATATCATGCCGCGCAGCAGCCTCGAACGCCGCCGGATCGAAACCATGAAACCAGAGTGCGTTGGCGCCGTACTCTGCCAGCCGCGCGATGTGTGGCAACGAACTGCTGCCGTAGGGGCCGAAAAGGGGTTCCACATCATCACCTCATGTGCTCAGGATTCGATATAGTGTCACACAAAAGCCCTGTTTTGCAAACCAAAGTTCAACGCCGGTCGATGTCATCTGTGATATACTGACTGACAATTCTTAGGACCGGATACTGACTGTGAGGACGCGCATGGACGAACCGACCATCGATGTACTTCCACCGCAGGCCGCCCTCCCGCCGCAGCCGCGCCACAAACGTTTCGCTAAGATCGGACTGATCATTCTGACAGTGCTGTGGGGACTCCTGTTGATCCCGGCCGTCCTGTTCGCGTTGATGTCGCCCTTTGCGTTCGACAGCGGTACGACGCCGGAGGCGTGGCGGGTCTTCTATCTGATGATCAGCTTTCCATTCGTGCTGGTCGGCTCGGTCATCTTCGGCTGGGTGTTGTATGCCGTCAGGCTGTACCTGCCTGCCTTCCTGGCGGCGCTGCTGCCGGTGATCATCTTTATCGTGTATGCCTTCGTTACGGGGTGATATGCAACACTCTCTTTACACGCTCAGGGATTCCGCACTGGCTGCGATTCCTTCCCCTGCCCTGCTGATCTTCGCACCGCTCCTAGAGCGCAACCTCCAGGCGATGCTCCATCTTGCAGGCACGCCTGACCGGCTCCGCCCGCACTGCAAGACCCACAAGACGCGCGACATCGTGCGTCTGCTGCTGGAGCGCGGCGTCCTGCGCCACAAGGCAGCGACGGTGCGCGAGGCCGCGATGTGCCTCGAAGCGGGCGCGCGCGATGTGGTGCTCGCCTACCAGCTCGTCGGGCCGCTGCTCGGTCAGTTCGCAGCGCTGGCAGCGCAGTACCCTGACGCCAGCCTGTCCGCGCTGGTGGATAACGAACGATCAGCACGCCAGCTTGCGGAGGCTGCGACCGCACACGGCGTGACCATCGGCGCGCTGGTGGACCTGGACACCGGATTGCATCGTACGGGTCTGCCCGTGGGTGACGCCGCGGCCGCGCTCTACCGCAACGTGACAGAGCTGCCGGGGCTGCTCCCCGCAGGCTTACAGGTATACGACTCGCAGAACCGGAACCCCGATCCCGCAGAGCGCCGTGCAGCCGTCCGCGCGACCATCGAGCCCGTACTGACTTTCGCTGGAGAGCTAGAGCGCGCCGGGCTGCCCGTGCCGGAGATCCTGTGCGGGGGCAGCGGCACATTCCCCTGCTACGCCGAACTCGCCCGTGAGACAAACGCGGCCATCACCTGCTCGCCCGGCACGACCGTGTTCTGGGACCACGGCTATAGCCAGACCCTGCCAGATCTCAATGCGCACTTCGCACCGGCCGCGCTGTTGTTGAGCCGGGTGGTCAGCCGGCCCACCCCGCAGCATGTCACACTCGACCTGGGCAGCAAGGGAATTGCATCCGATCCGCCGCTTGGCCGCCGTGGGCTGATCCTCGGTCTGGAGGATGCGGTCACCGTACTGCACAACGAGGAGCACTGGACCGTCACCTCGGAACACGCGGGCGCGCTGCGGGTCGGGGATCCGGTGCTGGTCATTCCGACCCATGTCTGCCCAAATGCGAACCTGTATCCGCTCATCTACGTGATGGATAAGAACGGTGAACTGGCCGCGCGCTGGGAGGTCGTCGCCCGGCAGCGCGCCCTCATCCTATAATGCGATATGAAGGAGATGATATGTCACGTATTGCTGAACGTCTGAAGGTACTGGGGATTGAGTTGCCGCCCGTGCCGCCGCCGGGCGGCAACTACGTGCCTGCGGTGCAGACGGGCAACCTGCTCTACACCTCCGGCAACGTACCGCACGGCGCGGCGCAACCGAAGGGCCGAGTGGGTGCGGACCTCACCGTGGAAGAGGGCTATGCCGCCGCACGCCAGTGCGCGCTGAACTGTCTTGCAGGCGCGCAGTCGGTCATCGGTGACCTGGACCGCATCAGCCGGGTAGTCAAGGTGTTGGGCTTCGTCAACGCCGCGCCCGACTTCGACGCCTTCCCGAAGGTCATCAACGGCGCATCCGATGTGCTGGTGGAAATATTCGGTGATGCCGGCCGCCATGCACGCTCGGCGGTAGGGCTGAACGTCCCCTACAACTTCGCCGCCGAAGTGGAGATCATCTTCGAGCTGCGCCCGTAACGATCCCGGATAGCCATGAGCCAACTCATGCAGATTGGCTTAAGCCTCGATACCACCGATTGATGGCCTCTATGACCAGGGCCGGGCGCTCATGGTGAAACGCGTGACTGAGACCGGCGAGTTTCACATGGGCGCCCTGAGCCAGGAGCGCAAGGGCTTGCCGCACCTCCGTATCGCCCATGACGGCTCCGGCTGTAGGGTCGGCTTGCAGCAATAGCACCGGACAGCGGATGGCGGGCAGCAGTGTGCGCATGTCGTAGCCTGCTGCAAACCGCTCGAAATCATCCAGCATCGTGCTAAACACCTCGGGGTCCTGTGCATGCAGGCTCTCCGCCAGCGCAGGGAACATGGGGTGATCCTCCCCCAGCAACTCACGCATCCGGGGTGTGTTCGCATCCCCGGCCCATGCCGGCGCATCCTTGAGTGCCTCGATAATCGCGGCCAGTGGCACGCGACCGCCGGCGAGCGCGTGCCAGGCCAGCAGGTCTGCCCGCTGGGCGCGAAGCGATGCTTCCCAAGTCGCCTGGTCCAACGACGCGTCGCCGACGATGACGCCTGCCACCATATCGGGACATTGTGCCGCAGCCAGGAGCGCGATGCTGCCGCCGAGCGAATGGCCGAACAGGATGGCCGGATCGGTGACACGAGCGGCTAGAAACGCGCATGTATCTGCGGCGAAGTCTGCCAACCGGTAGTGACCGGGCGTGCGCCCCGAGCGACCATGCCCGCGAAAGTCCGGCAGATAGAGATGCCACGCCGCGGCCAGGTCGGCGACCATACCAACAAAGGTCTGCCAGCGGGCCGTGCCGCCGTGCAACATCACCAGCTTCGGTGCCACAGCCTGGACTTCTGCGTAATTCAGGACCACAATGCCTGCGTCAAAGCGGTGTTCCTCAACTTGACCATTCATCACAGCATCCCCCACAACGGTATCCTTCGAATCTTGATGTTCAGTGAAACCATCACGAGATTCTGTAATCGAGCTTACGCACATTCCACTGGATGCGGTGTATATTGATTACTTGTTGTCTGCTCCCAAACGGGGAGCCTGGGCTGAGAGTGCGACTTGGCTCATAGCACAGCCAAGGAGATTCTCAGTGACCTTTTCAGTGTTCAACCTGTCCCCGCGCCTGACGGCCGGGGTCCATGCAGCCGGCTATCAAGAGCCGACCCCCATCCAGCGCGACGCGATTCCGCCCATCATGGCTGGGCGCGACGTGGTTGGCCTCGCGCAGACCGGAACCGGCAAGACCGCCGCCTTTGCCCTGCCCATCCTGCAACGCCTGGAGAACGGCCCGCGCAAGCGAGTGCGTGCCCTGGTCGTCGCGCCCACGCGCGAGCTGGCCGAACAGATTCACCAGTCGTTCATTGGTCTGGGCCGGCAGACGCGGCTGCGCAGCACCGCCATCTACGGCGGCGTTGGCATGATGCCGCAGATCAACGCGCTCCGTAGCGGCGTTGAGATCGTGGTCGCGTGTCCCGGTCGCCTGCTCGATCTGATGCGCCAGGGCCATGTGGACCTGTCCCACGTCGAAGCGCTCGTGCTCGACGAGGCCGACCACATGTTTGACATGGGCTTCCTGCCCGATGTGCGGCGCATCGTCGCTGCCACGCCTGCACAGCGCCAGACCCTGCTCTTCTCGGCCACTATGCCGCCCGACATCCGTAAGCTGGCCGACGAGGTGTTGCACGATCCGGTTTCCATCCAAGTCGGCCAGCGTAGGCCAGTCGAGACCGTATCCCATGCCGTCTACCCGGTACCGCAACATCTCAAGACGCCCCTTCTGATGGAGCTGCTGGCCCAGACAGGCGAAAGCCCCGTGCTGGTCTTTACCCGCACGAAGCATCGCGCCAAGCGCGTCGCTGAACAGCTGGTGAAGGCGGGTTTCCGCGCAACCTCGCTCCAGGGCAACCTGTCACAGACGCGGCGGCAGGAGGCCCTCGACGGCTTCCGCACCGGCAGCTACCGTATCCTGGTGGCAACGGATATTGCCGCGCGCGGCATCGACGTGACGGGCATCTCGCACGTCATCAACTACGATATGCCTGATACCACCGATGCATACACGCACCGGATCGGGCGCACGGGCCGCGCGGAGCGAACCGGCGAGGCGTTCACGCTGATCACCAATGATGACGCCTTTGCCGTGCGCGATGTGGAGAAGGTCCTGGGGTATCAGATCGAGCGCCGCAAGCTGGCGGAGTTCGACTATGCGCCGCCCGCGCCGGCTCGCGACCACGAGTTCGACCGCGCGCCCCGGCCCCAGCCCGTCCGCCGTGCGGAGACGCCGCGGCCGCCAACGAATACGGCCACGAACAAACGAACCCCGGTACGGAACGACCCTTCGCGGATTCGTTCGGGTATACGCTAGACGACAAGGCAACCGGGTTGGCGCGCGCGGCCATCAACGAATGCGGCCACGAATCAACAAATCGCCGTTAGAAACGAACATTCGTTCATTCGTTCCGATATTCGATGACGGCCGCGCCGCTGCCCTGCGCGTGCCGGAACTGCGTCTCGTATAGCTGCGCGTACAACCCGCCGCGCGCGAGCAGCTCGACATGCGTCCCGCGTTCCACAAGCTGTCCCTGGTCGATGACCAGGATCACATCTGCCGCCAGGACCGTGCTCAAGCGGTGTGCGATAACCAGCGATGTGCGACCCTGCATGATGCGCTCCAGCGCCTGCTGGATGAGCGCCTCCGACTGGCTGTCGAGCGACGACGTCGCCTCATCCAGAACGAGGATACGCGGGTCCTTCAAGATAACGCGCGCGATCGCGACCCGCTGCTTCTCCCCGCCGGACAGCCGGTACCCCCGATTGCCGACCACCGTGTCATACCCATCGGGCAACCCTGCGATGAAATGGTGGATGTTGGCCGCGCGGCACGCGGCCTCGAGCTGCGCGTCCGTGGCATCCGGCCGCGCATAGAGCAGGTTCGCCCGGATCGTGTCGTTGAACAGATAGGTCTCCTGCGTCACCATGCCGATTTGCGATGAGAGGGTGTCCAGTGTCAGGTCGCGCAGATCATAGCCATCGATCGAGATTCGCCCGCTCGTCGGATCATAGAGGCGGGGCAGCAGATAGGTGATCGTGGTCTTGCCCGCACCGCTTGGACCAACCAGCGCGGCCAGTTGGCCCGGTCGCACGTCGAACGTGATGTTGCGCAGCGCCCAGCGCGGGCCGGCACTGGCTGCAGGCTCGTCCACTGCACTACCCCCATTGTCGGAACGGACAGCCGCGCTTTTCTTCTCCAGCTTGCCGGCTTCCTGCGACAGGGGCACGTTCGCATCACGACCGCCCCAGCCAAAGCGCTCGACCTCGCTCAGTCCCGGTGCAGTCCCACCGGGCGCGCTCTCGCCAGGCTCATAGCTGAACGACACATCTTCGAATCGCACTGCGCCCTGCACAGACTCAAGCCGCACCGCGCCGGACCGTTCATTGATCTCGACCGGCAGGTCGAGTACTTCAAACACGCGCTCGAAGCTGACCAGCGAGGTCGCCAGGTCCATGCGCGCATTAGTCAGCGCGGACAGCGGGCCGTAGAGCATCCCCAGATAAGCCGTAAACGCGACGATCGTGCCGATGGTGAACCCCTGCTCACGCAATACCAGCAGCCCGCCCACGTAGAAGACAATGACGGTGCCGATGGCGCTGATGAGGCTGACGGTCAGCCAGAACCAGCGCATCATGAACGCGACGCGGATGCCCGCCCCGCGCACCCGCTGCGCGCGCGTGCGGAAGCGGCCAACCTCCGTCCCTGATCGCCCGAACAACTTGACGAGCAGCGCGCCGCTGACGTTGAGCGTCTCGTTCATCATCGCGTTCATCTCAGCGTTGAGCGTCATCTGTTCGCGCACGATCGCGCGCAGTCGCCGGCCCAGCAGCCGCGCGGGAATCAGGAACAGAGGCAGCACAGCAATCGCCAGCAGGGTCAGCCGCCACTCCAGCCGCAGCATGATCGCCAGCGTACTGACGAGCGTGACCACATTGGTGAAAAGATCAGGGATCGTTCCGGCGACGGCTCGCTGCGCACCGACGACATCGTTGTTGAGGCGGGAGATCAGCTCTCCTGTCTTGGTGTTCGTGAAGAAGCGTAGCGACATGCGGTGCAGATGCGCGAACAGCGCGGTGCGCAGGTCCGCAATGACACCTTCGCCCACGGAAGACCCCAGATAGCGATGCACTACGCCCAACAGGCCGTTGACCAGGGGCACGGCCAGCATACCGAGCGCCAACAGGCCCAGCCGATTGAAGTCGCGCTGCGGCAGCGCCCGGTCGATCAGGTCGCGCGTCAGGAGCGGCGGCACCAATCCCAGAAATGTCGTAAGCAGGATCAGCGCCAGCATCCCGACAATCTGCCCGGTATAGGGCCGCGCATATTCGAACGCGCGCTTGATGAGCGCCCAGCTTACTGCCGGGCGATCCTGTTTTTCGTCGTAGCGGATCAGCGTCCACCAACCACCATCGTGCATTGTCGGCTCCCACTCCCTCACAGATTCGACGCCTATCATACCACTGCCCACTCAAATCGCGATTTCCATGACCCAGCTTCTTGTCATGCCTTGAGCTTTGGAGTATCATAGAGCCGCAAAGCGCGGGCCTTCACAACAGGCCCCACCCATACCTATCGTCCATCCATCCAAAGGAGAACGTGGCGATGCACAAAAAGCTGTTCATCCCGGGCCCAACCGAAGTCAGCGACGAAATCCTGCAGGCCATGGCCACCCCGATGATCGGCCACCGTTCGTCGGCCTATGCCGAATTGCACCAGGCCGTTGAAGCCAAACTCAAAAAGCTGCTAAACGCCGAGCGCCGGGTCTTTCTCTTCAGTTCCTCGTCCACTGGCGTCATGGAAGGCGCGATCCGCAATGCCGTCGGCAAGAAGGTGCTCAACACCCTTAACGGGGAATTCTCCCGGCGCTGGTGGGAGATTGCGAAGAGCTGCGGTGTGGAGACCGAGACTATCGAGGTCGAACCGGGCAAGGCCATCACACCTGAATTGGTCGACGCGGCCCTGGCGCAGGGCGGCTTCGACACCCTCTGCCTGACCTACAACGAGACTTCCACGGGCATCCTCGGGCCCCTCGCGGATACGGCCCGCCTCGTGCGCGAGAAATACCCCGACATCATCATCATGGTCGATGCCGTGAGCTGCATGGCCGGAACGCCCATCGATTTCGACGGCTGGGGATTGGACGTCTGCCTCGCGGGCGTGCAAAAGTGCTTTGCCCTGCCGCCCGGGCTCACCGTCTGCGCAGTGAGCGAACGTGCGCTCCAGCGGGCGGCCACCATTCCGCACCGCGGCTACTACTTCGACTTCCTCGACAACGAGAAGTTCGCGGCCAAGTTCAACACCCCGGCCACCCCGGCTATCAGCTTGATCTACGCACTCGACAAGCAGATGGACCGCATGTTTGAGGAAGGGCTGGAAAACCGCTACGCGCGCCACCTCGCCATGGCCAACCACTGCCGCACATGGGGCCGTACCCGCTTCAGCCTGTACGGAGACGAGCGCTACCTATCGCCCACCATCACCCACATCACCAATCCGGGCTTCGATTTCAGCGCGCTCAACAAGGAACTGGGCAAGCGCGGTGCGCAGATTTCCGACGGCTACGGCCCGTTCAAGGGCAAGACCTTCCGCATCGGCCACATGGGTGACCTGACCCTGGCCGACGTCCAGTGGTTGACTGCGCAGATTGACGACATCGTCAAAGCCAATTGAAGATGAAAGATTGCAGATTGTGATGGGTGCAACCCCGGTGAGGCATCTTTCAACTGCGATCTTTATTCATTAGGAAGGGACTGTGCTCATGAAGGTACTCGTCTGTGATTCAATATCATC
>JAKPQT010000671.1 GCA_029555885.1 Chloroflexota bacterium
GGACGAGTTCCGTAACATGGCCCGCCGTACACTGCACGCCGTACCAGTCGCACGGGGTTGACGTAACCAGCCACCCATCCTGTTTCGCCCAGCCGGGACCTTCGGTGCTGTTGTAGAAGGCGACCAGGGCGTCGCACTCCGCCTGCGGCATCCCGATGACGGTCTCGCAGATGGCAGACGTCGCGGCCGCACCCCGTGCCAGCGCGGGCTGCGGTAGAGCGTTCTCCGCTAGTACAGCCAGGATGAGCAGGACCACGATGCGCCAGGCGCGTGTCGAATGAAAGGCCAGCGGCACAGTCAGTCTCCTGATTACATTTAGATTCCGCGTGCTTCGCCTATTTTGCGGTTGAACCCAGGCGGAACTCGACGAACGTCAGCCCGCCCGCCTGCACCTGGATGGGCAAGGAGATGTTGCGCGTGCCATCCCGCACGACGAGCCGCGCGGCGCCGGCTGGGATGTCGGACAGCACGAAGTTCTCCAGCCATGCCGGGTCAGGGTTGATGGTTTCCTCGTCCGGGTACGTCGTGCCGATGCGCCACAGGGCATCCCCGCGGTACAGGTGGACGGACGCGTCGGCGACGGGCTTGCCGTCGAGCGTCAGCACGCGTCCGGCAACCACTCCGCTGCCTGGCAGCGGCTTCAGCCAGAACTCCGGGTTGCGTGTGTGCCAGCGATCCTGCGCGCCGGCGCGCACCTCCACGTGGAGATGCGGCCCGATCGCGATGCCGGTCATCCCCACGGTCCCGATCACATCTCCGGTCTTGAGTTGGCGGCCCACGGTCACTTGCACTTGGTTGAGGTGGCCGTAGAGGATATAGACCGGTATTTCGTTCAGCGTCCGCGCCAGCCGCACCAGGACAAGGTTGCCGTAGAAGGAGAGCTTCGGGCCGAAGGTGCGCAACTGGTCGCTGCCCGCGTAAACGACCTCGCCGGCTGCCATCGCCAGGACCGGCGTGGACATGGGATTGCCAATGTCGATTCCCGTGTGCAGCACGTAGCGCCCGCCGCCGGTGCTGCCGTAGGGAAAGGTATAGGCGGGGGTCAACTGGCGCTGCGGGCCGAAAGGCCGCGCCAGCCACAGGTGCGGGGCAGGCAATTCCCCGGCGGTCAGTACGCGCGCGCCGGGCCGCGCAGCCGCGGTCGCTCGTCGCGCAATCGGAACTGGCTCTGCCTCGCGCGCCAGCGCGGGCACGCTACCGACGGCCAGCCAGAACGCAGCGAGCAGCATCAGTGCAGCCGTACAAGGTTTCCGAAGCCTGAATAACTGCAACGAACCCACCTGTGAGGATGTCATGTCTGTCCTTCGCCCATTTTACCCCACTTATGCTAGAATCCGCACATGACGCACTTCGATATTTTCACGCTCTTTCCCGGCATGTTCAGCGGCTTCCTGGGCGACAGCATCCTCAAGCGCGCGCAGGAGGCGGGCATTGTATCCGTCGCGCTGCACAACATCCGCGACTATGCGGAAGGCCGTCACCGCGTGACCGATGATACGCCATATGGCGGCGGCGG
>JAKPQT010000690.1 GCA_029555885.1 Chloroflexota bacterium
CGAAACGTCGAACACCAGGACGACCGTGCCTTCAATGCGCGGCAGGCTGATCTCCGCGTGCGGCCGTGCCAGGGCCACCAGCATGATCGCCAGTCCCAACATGAAGAAGAGTGCGGGCAGGTGCCGGCGGAAGCCCGGGGAACCGCTCCGCCTCCCCGGCCCGCCCAACGTTCCTGCACCAAAGCTGTCCGCCAGGCTGGCCTTCCGCCTCTGCAGGCGCAGATAGATCGCGACGATCAGCGGTACGATCAGCAGTGCAAGGAGCACGGACGGCCACAGAAAGGTCATGCCTGCACCGCCTTCATCCTGGCCCGGCAGCCGCGGCCCGGCCGGCCAGGCTCGCGCGGCCGCGGTGCATCTGCCGCCGGATCGACGCAAAGCGGACGAGCGCCCGCACCAGGTCCTCATCAGTCGACAGCGCCCACGGTTGGACCCCCGCGCGGCGGAAGGCTGCGTTCAGCGCCTGCTCCTGGCTGCGCGCCGCCTCCGCAAACCGGGCGCGGAAACGCGGATCGTGCGTGTCCACATACAACTGCTCGCCCGTCTCGGCATCCTCCAGCCACAGCGGCCCCACGTCTGGCAGCTCGACCTCGCTCGGGTCCCAGAGCCGTACCGCCAGCACCTCGTGGCGCTGGCTGAGCAGGCTGACGCTGCGCTCCCAACCAGGCACACTGATGAAGTCGGAGAGCACGAAGACCAGCGAACGCTTCTTGAGCATGAAAAGCCCGCCTTCGAGCATCGCCCTCAGGTCGGTAGGCGCTGCTCTGGGGAGGCGCGGCTGGTTGAGCAGGTCGCTGATCAACCACAGCACATGGTTGCGGCCGTTCCTGGCAGGAATGATCCGCTCGACGCGGTGGTCCCGCCTGCCGCTCGCCTGCCCGCTGTACAAGATTGCGCCGACGCGATTGCCGTGGCGCGTCAGAACGCGCCCCACTGTGCCCACCAGGTCGACCAGCACCCGGCGCTTGTCCGCCCGGGCTCCGAAGTCCATCGATGGGCTGAGGTCGACCAGGAACCACGCGGTGATCTCGCGATCTTCGACGTACTGGCGCACATACGGCGTATCCATGCGCGCGGTGACGTTCCAATCGATGTAGCGGATATCATCCTCGGGCT
>JAKPQT010000703.1 GCA_029555885.1 Chloroflexota bacterium
ATCCCGGTCTTCATCCCATCGAAGCGCAGGTGCGCGTGCCGCAGCCTGCGCTGTGGTGGCCGGTGAATCACGGCGGGCAGCCGTTGTATACGGTCCGCGCCACGCTGACTGTGGGCGACGTGAAGATCGGCGCGGCGGAGCGCCGCGTCGGGTTCCGGCGCATCGAGGTGGACCAGTCGCGTCACCCGGAGGGCGGGCGCTACTTCGTCATTACCGTCAACAACAAGCCTATCTTCTGCAAGGGCGGCAACTTTGTCCCCGCAGACATCGTTCCCGCGCGTGCGGGCCGGGAGAAGTATGCGCTCCTCGTGGACCGGGCGCTGGAAGCGAACTGCAACCTGCTGCGCATCTGGGGCGGTGGGCTGTACGAGCGCGACGCGTTCTACGATCTATGCGACGAGCGCGGCGTGCTCGTCTGGCAGGAGTTCATCTTCGCGTGCGCCAAGTATCCGGTCCACGACCCGGCGTTCCTTGCGGACGTAAAGAACGAGGCCACCTACCAGGTTCGCCGGCTGGCGAGTCATCCGAGCCTGGCGGTCTGGTGCGGCAACAACGAGATGGAATGGGGCGCGTATAACTGGGGCTACGACAAGGGTGTGGCCTATCCCGACTATGCCCTGTTCCACATGGTCATCCCCGTCATCCTCAAGCAGGAGGACGGCACACGCTACTATCAGCCCAGCTCGCCCTTCTCGCCTGACCACGCGGAGCCGAACCGCGACGACGTGGGCGACCAGCACCCGTGGAGCGTCGGCTTTGCCGACACGGACTTCCGCAAGTACCGGCAGATGGCGTGCCGCTTCCCGAACGAGGGCGGCATCCTCGGCCCTAACGCGCTGCCCACTGTGCTGGCCTGCCTGCCGCCCGGCACGACCGGCGACACGCCGCTCGATCCTGCCCGCGCAGGCGCGCGGCTCACCCTGGCCTGGGAGCACCACGACAACTCGGTGTCCTACTGGGGCGGCGCGCGGCCGCACCCCGACGTGATGCTCGAACAGTGGCTCGGCCGCTCCCGACACGACATGACGGTCGGGGAGTATGTCTACTGGGCGGGCGTGGTGCAGGGCATCGGCTTGAGTGAGTACATCCGTAACTTCCGCCGCCGCATGTTCTCCACCGCGTCGGCTATCTTCTGGATGTACAATGATTGCTGGCCGACGACGCGCAGTTGGACCATCGTGGACTACTACGGCCGGCGGACGCCTGCATTCTACCCGGTGCGCCGCGCGTTTCAGCCGGTCAACGTCGCCATCGGTGTCGAAGGAGAGGACATCGTCTTCTCGGTCGCCAACGAGGGCGGCCCCCTGCACGGTGAGATGCGCTGCGGTCTGTTTGCGCTCGACGGGAGCCGGATGGCTGATATGACCTTGCCGGTCAACGTCGGCGCGAACGAGGCGCAGGTGATTGCCCGGCGGCCGCTTGCCGAATTGCGCGCGCTCGGCGCGGAAACTCACGCTGCATACGCGCTGCTGCGCCAGGATGGCCGCGAGGTCAGCCGCGATGTCCTGTTCCTGCCGTACTTCAAGGAGATGAAGTGGCCGCAGACACAGGTGCGCGTCCGTTGCGAGGGCGGGCAGGCCATCTTCGAGAGCGATGTCTTTGCCTGGCGCGTCTGCCTGGACCTGAACGGCGAGACCGCGCTGCCCGACAACTTCTTCGACGTGCTGCCGGGCATCTCAACCGTGCTGGATTGGCCGGCGGAACTGGGCGAGCCGCGCGTGCTGCGCGTGGGAAACGATGTGAACGGGTGAAGAGGGGAACAGGGGAACAGGTGAAGGGGTGAGCAGGTGACAGGGTGAATGTGGGCACTAAATTCTGAAAAGGATGGGAGATGGATCAGTTACATATGCTCTGGCCGGCGGGGCAGGCGGCGCCGGAGGCCGCGCTGCCTGTTGAATATCTGCTGCGCATCTTCAGGCCGTCCGATGCAGATGCGTACGTGGCGCTGATGCACGGCGCGGGGTTCACGCAGTGGGATGCCGCACATCTCACCGCCGAGCTGGAGTTTGTGCTGCCGGACGGCCTGTTCGTGGTCGAGCACCTGCGTACGGCTGCGCTTGTGGCAACCGCAATGGCCGAGCACCATGCGTCGCCGCTGCATCCCTTCGGCGGAGAACTGGGGTGGGTGGCCGGCGATGCCCGGCACGCGCACCGCGGGCTGGGCCGGGACGTCTGCGCGGCCGTCGTCCGCCGCCTGCTGGCCGCGGGCTACCACCGCATCTATCTGAAGACCGATGACTTCCGCCTACCCGCCATCACGGTCTACCTGCGCATGGGATTTGTGCCCTTTCTCTACCAGGCCGACATGCCCGCGCGCTGGCAGGCCGTCTGCGCGCAGCTCGGCTGGCCGTATACGCCGGAGGTCTGGCCGGGCGGGGAGCGGCCCCAATGACCGGCGACAACTTGATTCGAGCGAGCAGGTGAACGGGAGAACGGGTGAACTGGAGAACAGGTGACGGATGTTCTCCTCTTCACCCGTCACCCACGGAACTCGTACACCGGCAGGCCGGGCACGTCGACATGGAGGCGGAAGAGGTCGCCCGCGAGGGGCTGCTCGCGGCGCCGCGCATCGTCCAGCGGGATCCAGGCGGAGGTGATGTACAGATCGGTCAGGTCAGGGCCGCCGAACGTGCAGCTTGTCACTGCGGCGACAGGGAGACGTACCTCGCGC
>JAKPQT010000705.1 GCA_029555885.1 Chloroflexota bacterium
AGCAACGGTTTTGCCGAAGGCGTCAATCTCAAAATCAAGATGCTCAATCGGCGCGGCTTCGGCTACCGCAACTTCGAGCACTTCCGCTTGCACGTTTTGGTGGCCTTCGGGCCTCCTTCCCGCTAAAGGCCGGAGAGCCGACAGGATTCACAAGATGAACAGGATTTCGGTTATGGTGTTCGTCCATTCCGTTCGTGCTGTAAATCCTGTCTACAGGGCGTGCTCCTTGCGCACCAGGTACAGCAGCCGGTCCACCGGCGTCTCCGACCAGCCCGGCGCGCCCGCGGGGTCAACGCCCGGTGCCGCGTCGCGCAGTAACGCGCGGCAGGTGTCCGCGACCCCGCGCGCAAGGATGGGCAGATTGTATCCGCCCTCCAGCACGACCACCAGCCGCCCGCCGCACAGCCGCTCGGCCAGGCTGACGACGCCCCTCGCAAGCTGCCAGTACCCGGCCAGCGTCAGGTGCAGCCCGGCCAGCGGGTCCTTCCAGTGCGCATCATAGCCGGCGGAGACGAGGATCAGTTCGGGCCGGAAACGTTCGGCCAGCGGGACGACCGCCTCAGCGAACAGCCGCCGGAACCCATCATCGCCGACGCCCGCGGACAACGGCAGATTGGCGGTGTAGCCGCGGCCCGCGCCGCGGCCCGTCTCGCGCCAGTCGCCCGTGCCGGGATAGTGCGGATACTGGTGGGTGGAGATGAACATGACCTGGGGAGATTCGTAGAAGATGTCCTGCGTGCCGTTGCCGTGGTGCACATCCCAGTCGAAGATGAGCACGCGGTCGAGGCCGAACCCGTCCAGCGCGGCCTGCGCCGCGACCGCAATGTTATTGAAGACGCAAAAGCCCATGCCACGGCTGCGCTCCGCGTGATGGCCGGGCGGCCGCACGAGTGCGATACCGTTGCGCACTTCCCCGCGCAGCACCGCGGCCGTCAGCTCCGCGGTCCCGCCCGCGGCCAGCCGCGCCGCCTCGTCCGTCCTGCCGACAAGGTAGGTGTCAGGGTCCAGGTAGCCGCCCCCGCGCGCGCTGATCTGGCGCACCCGTTCGATGTAGCCCGGGTCATGCACGCGACTGAGTAGGGCATCGTCCGCCGGTCGCGCGGGGATGGGCTGCATCCGCGCCAGCAGGCCGGCGGACGAGAGTTCCGCCACGATGGCCGTGAGCCGCGCGCTGCTCTCCGGATGATCGGTCAGGTCATGCTCCAGGAAGAGCGGGTCATAGACGTAGCCGGTCGCGTCCCCCATGCTACGGCTCAGGGCTGAATTACCACATCCACTTGCTCCCGCGCATCTCTTTGATGACGTGGCCGGTCGTCAGCACGCCCAACGCACGCAGGCCCGCGTCGCCGCGTTCGCTGACGACCAGGTGTGAGATACCGCGCTCCGTCATGATGCGCACGGCTTCTTCAAGATGCATTTCCGGCGGGATCGCAAGGACCTTCGTGCGCATGACATCGCGCGCGCGGACGCCCTTGAGCTCCTGGCCGTAGAACTGGAGGACATCCATCTGGCTGATGGTGCCGAGGGCTTCCTCATCCGGGCCTGTAACGACAAGGACCTGGACATTGGTGTCCGCCATGATGCGCACGACTTCTTCGAGCGTCGTGCTGGGCGTACAGCCGATGACGCCCTTGTGCATCACGGTTCCTACGAGGCAATCAGACGACATTGTCCACCTCCTGCCCAACCGCGCGTAGCGCATCCACGACACCAAGCCACGCGCCGGTTGCGACACAACTATCTTAGCAGAGCAGCAGGCAGTTGTAAAGGACTTGGGACGTCAGCGAAGTACATCTTTGTCGCGCCGTTCCTCGGATTGTGCTACAATACGGCCCGACAATTGAGGGGTTGTTTAAAGAGACGTGGAGTGGAGCGTGTCTAACCCAACTACCCGCAAGTATGACCCGCCGCCAGGGATCGTGGCGCTCGGCACGCACGTGGAGGTCGAGTTGAGCACGGTCGAGGGCGACGTTGAGCGACTGGCCTTTGATATCGTGCCCGACGCGGCCGCGGACTTCGCCGCCGGGTTTCTGGGCGCCAGCACGCCGCTGGCCCGCGCCATCCTGGGCCGGCCCACCGGGACGGTGGTACCCTATGTCGCAGGCGATATCGTGCGGGCGACCATCCTGTCCGTGCGCCTGAGCGAGCGCGCCGCGGATGCGGACGCGTCGGCTGCGCGGGAGGCGGCGACGCGCGAGGCAGTCGAACGCGCCAAGACCGAGGATACCATCCGCCTGGCCCTGACCTTCAGCTCCAAGTGGGGCGACTACGATCCCACCCCCCTCGAACCTAACACGCAGGACGCAGATGACACCGATGAGCCAGATCACGATCCGACTGGTTGACACCCCCGCGGGCATGGCACAGATCGAACAACTCCAGATGGCGGTCTGGCCGGGCGCCGACCTGGAGGTCGTCCCCGTCCATGTGCTGCTGACCGTTGCGCACAACGGCGGGCTCGTTGCGGGCGCCTTCGACGGCGACCGGTGCGTCGGGTTCGTCTGGGGCTTTCCCGGCTTCGACGACCGGACCACGCCCCCGCGTCTCAAGCACTGCTCGCATCAGCTTGGCATCCATCCCGACTATCGCCTGTCCGGGCTGGGCTTTGCGCTCAAGCGCCGGCAGTGGGGCTTCGTGCGCGAGCAGGGCATCGACCTCGTCACCTGGACCTATGACCCGTTGATGGCGCGCAACGCGCGGCTCAACATCGGCAAGCTCGGCGCGGTGTGCAGCACCTACCGCCGCGACGAGTACGGTCCGCTGCGCGACGCGCTCAACGCCGGGCTGCCTACCGACCGCTTCCAGGTGGACTGGTGGCTGTCGTCGGACCACGTCACCGCGCGCATGCTCGGGCCCCAGCCGCCCACCCGGAAGCTCGCAGATCTGCTTACTGTCGGCGCTCGCCTCCTCAATCCCCCATCACCGGACGGCACGCCGCAGCCGCCCGTGACCGATCTTGCCGCCGCGTTGCCCGATACCGTCCTGGTCGAGATTCCGCCGGACTTCCTGGCACTGAAGGGGGAGGATGCGGGCCTCGCGCTGGCCTGGCGGCTCGGCACACGGGCCGCATTCGAGGGGCTGTTCGGCCAGGGTTACGCCGTGACCGACTTTCTGCGCGAGCAGGACCGCGCGCTGTATGTGCTGACCCGGGAGAGCTAAGATGCACATAGACCACATCACCCTCCACCATCTGCGGATGCCGCTCGTGGCGCCGTTCGAGACCTCGTTTGGCCGCATCACGGAGCGCGAGGGCATCCTGATTGTCGTGCACTCCGAGGGGCTGACAGGCTACGGCGAGTGCGTGGCCGACCACGACCCGGGCTACGCGTATGAGACTGCGCTGACCGCGTGGCACATCCTGCGTGACTTCCTGGCCCCGGCCATCTTGGGGCAGACGGTCGCAGACCCGGCCGACTTCCAGCGCCGCGTCGCGCAGGTGCGCGGGCATCCGATGGCGAAGGCAGGACTTGAAATGGCACTGTGGGACCTCCAGGGGAAGCGCGAGGGCAGGTCGCTGGCTGAGCTACTGGGAGGGACGCGCACGCGAGTGGACGTGGGCGTGTCGGTCGGCTTGCAGGCGTCGCCCGCCGCGCTGGTCGAACGGGTGGGCCGCTACCTGGCGGACGGCTACCGACGCGTCAAGATCAAGATCAAGCCGGGCCGCGACGTGGCCGATGCGCAAGCCGTGCGCCGAGCCTACCCCGATCTCCGCTTGCAGGTGGATGCCAACTCCGCGTACACGCTGGAGACCGCCGCCGTGCTGCAACCGCTTGATGACCTCGGCCTCCTTCTCATCGAACAGCCACTCTCCGAGGATGACCTGTGGGATCACCGACTTATCCAGGCGCGCTTCCGCACGCCCATCTGCCTGGACGAGAGCATCCTGTCCGCGCGCCACGCGCGGCAGGCATTGGAGATGGGGTCCTGCCGGGTCATCAACATCAAGGCGGGCCGGGTCGGAGGCCTGAGCGAGGCGGTCGCGATCCACGACCTCTGCCACGGTCAGGGGATTCCGGTCTGGTGCGGGGGAATGCTGGAGACGGGGGTAGGCCGGGCGAGCAATCTCGCGCTGGCGAGCCTGCCAGGGTTCGCGCTGCCCGGCGACATCTCAGCCTCCGACCGCTACTATGCCCAGGACATCACGCAGGAGCGCTTCACGCTCAACCCGGACAGCACGATCGACGTGCCCGCCGGCCCTGGCCTGGGCGTTACACTCGATCCCGCAGCCGTGGACCGCTACACCGTCACCCGCGAGGAAGTGACGGGATAACTGTCGAGAGCAGAAAGAAATAGAACGCTGATGCACGCTGATTATCATGATTGACACGGACTAAAATACCAGAAAAATCATGCTCATCAGCGTCATCAGCGTTCTATTAGTTGCTCGTCACTGCGAGCGGGCGGATGGCCTCCCACTGATCCGCGATGCGGGTCTGCACCTGGTTCAGGTGACGGTACAGGCCGTCGCGCGCCATCAACTCGCGGTGCGTGCCCTGGTCCACGATCTGCTTCCCCTCCAGCACGACAATCTGGTCCGCGTTACGGATGGTCGAGAGCCGGTGCGCGATGATAAGGGTCGTCCGGCCCACCATCAGCCGCTCCAGTGCCTGCTGGATGAGCAGCTCGGTCTCCGTGTCCACTGAGGACGTAGCCTCGTCGAGGATGAGGATGGGCGCGTCCTTCAGCACCGCACGAGCGATGGCGAGCCGCTGCTTCTGTCCGCCGGAGAGCTTCACGCCCCGCTCCCCGATCAGCGTATTATAGCCATCAGGCAGCCGCTCGATGAACTCAGCCGCGTTGGCGACCTCCGCCGCGCGCACCACTTCCGCCTCGGTGGCATCCGGGTTGCCGAACAGGATGTTCTCACGTACGGTCCCGTGGAACAGGAACACATCCTGCAGCACGATGCTGATCTGCTGGCGCAGGCTGCTCAGCTTGATGTCGCGCAGGTCATGGCCGTCCAGCGTGATGCGCCCCTCGCAGACATCGTAGAAGCGCGGGATGAGGCTGGCCAGTGTGGTCTTGCCGACGCCCGTCGGCCCGACGAGTGCCACGACCGTGTTCGCCGGAATGGTCAGATTGATGTGCTCCAACACAGTCTCGCCTTGGCTGTATGCGAAGGAGACATCCTCGAAAGCCAGCGCACCCGCCGCGCGCTCCTTCAGCGTGACGGCATGGCGTGTCTCATCCACCTCCGGCTGCTCCTTGAGCAGCTCCGCCACCCGGTCGCCGCCTGCGAGCGCCTCCTGGATGGCCTCCCATGCGCCGCTCAATGCACGCACCGGGTTGTAGAACATCTCCAGGTAGAGGAAGAACGCCACCAGGTCCGCAATCGGCAGGACCTGCTGGAAGGCCAGCTTGCCGCCGAAGTAGATCACGATGATGGTGCCCAGGGAGGAGGCAAAGTCCACGAACGGCTGGAAGGTCGCCATCAGCCGCAGCGCGTTCAGCATGGAGTCCCGGTAGCTGTGGATGTGCTTCCGCACGCGCAGCGCCTCGCGCTCCTCCTGCGTGAAGGCCTTGATCTCGCGGATGCCCGACAGATTGTCGTTGAGCGTCGCGTTGAGTTGGCCCAGCTCCTTCTGCCGCTCGCGGAATGCGGGCCGCACGTAGCGCGCAAAGCTGCGCATCGCGAGAATGACCAGCGGGATGGGCACGAGGCTCAACAGCGCCAGCCGCCACTCCATGGCAAACAGGACCGCGGCCACGCCGACCAACGTCAGCGCGTTGACCACCACATCCGGCACGGCATGGGCGATGAGCCGCTCGAACATATCCGAGTCGTTGACCATGCGCGACATGAGCTGGCCGGTCTGCTTGTCCTCGTAGAAGCGCAGCGAGAGGCGCTGCAGATGCTCGTAAATCTGCTGGCGCACATCCGAGACGACGCCCCAGCCCGCGACGTGAGCCATGTACGAGCGCACGAACTGCAACACCCCGCGCAGCACGTAGACGGCCAGCAGAATCACGGCCAGCCGGGTGATGAGCGACTGTGACTCCGCATCCCACGCGCCGGCCTCCACCGCCGCGATGAGCGTGCGCACGATCCACGGGCCGAGAAGCTGCACGCCGACCAGCGCAATCATGCTGAAGACGGTCAACACCAGCGCGAGCCGGTAGCCGCGAGCCTTTTGAAAGACAAATAAGAGTGTACGCATGACGTGAATCCACTAACCTCTAGAATAGGTCCTCGAAGGGCACAGCCACCGGCGCATCCTCCGTGATGACGCGGCACAACATCCGCATCAGCGGCAGGTCGCGCGGGGCAATCTTGCCCTCCCGCTCCCACGCGGGCAACACCTGGGCCATCTGCTTGATGATATACGCGCCTTCCAGCGTCTCGCCGGCCATCTCCTGCACGGCCTCGGTGTAGGTGCGGCCGCTGCCGAGCAGGCGGCCGAGCCGGATCGTCCGCCCGCCGACGCAGGTCACATACTGGTCGCCCACGCCGGGCAGCCACGTAACGTTCGTCGTATCGCCGCCCAGCAGCCCCACGATGCGCGTCATCTCGTGCGCGCTGGCGCCGAACAGGGCCGCGGCCAGGTTGAACATCTGCGCGCCCGCCTCATCCGGCCCGGCCTCGCGTTCGAGCAATCCTGCGGCCATGCCGACCGCAACCGTGTACGCGTTCTTGAGCGCCGCGCACACCTCAACGCCGATGATGTCGGTCGAGGTCCAGATATGGTAGTACGGCGTCGCGAAGGCCGCCTTGAGCCGCGCCAGCGCCTCCGCGTCGCGCGACGTGAAGACGACGCACGACTGGCGCCGCCCGGCCAGCTCGCCCGCAATGCACGGCCCCGCGATGGCTGCCAGCGCCACGCGATTCTGGATATCCTCCGGCAGCTCGCTGCGCAGCACATCCGGCAGGATGCGCGGCTGGCCCTCCGGCGCGGCCTCCAGCCCTTTGGTCACCGCGATGACCGTTGCGCCCGGCCACAGCAGCGGGCCGAGCGTGCGGCCGATCCAGTGGACGCCGAGCGAATTGACCCCACTCACGATGATGTCCGCGCCGTCGAGCGCCTCAGCCAACTGCTCGACGAAGTAAGGCGTCACGCCCGCGGGCAGCGGGCGGCGCAGCCGGGGATGGAAGCCGCGCTCCCGGCAGGAACGGATGATGTCTCCGTCCAGGTGCGTTCCGACAAGCCGGACGTGATGGCCGTTATCCGTCAGGGGCCAGGCCACCGCCGTGCCCATCAACCCCGCGCCGACGATCGTGACGTTTGCCATGTGCTGATCCTTTCACCGGTTGCAGGCCTGCCCTGCAATCTTGCCTGTGACCCAGGCCCACAGAAAGTTATAACCCCCGATAGGGCCAAAAGCATCGAGCATCTCGCCGCAGAGATACAGGCCCGGCGCCACGCGGCTCTCCAACGTGGCCGGGTTGACCCCGTCCAGCGCGACACCGCCGCCCGTGACCTCCGCCACCCGGTAACCCTCGTGACCGGACCACGGCAGCGCGTAGTGGGTGAGGGCTTCGACCAGCCGTCCCCGGTCCTCGCGGCGCAGTTGATCCGCCATCACCGCGCTCAGGTTTAGCTCGCCGAGCAGCAGGGCCATCAGGCGGTCGGGCAGCTGGCCGTGTGACACGGCACGCAACGCCGCGGCCAGCGAGCCGCGCGCGGTCCGCAGGCGCTCGTTCCATTCCGTCGCGGGCACGTCCGTCCACGCAACGCGCACCGCAGGCCGCGGCCCACCGACGAACGTCGACCGGATGGGCACGTGCGAGATGTTGAGCACCGCGGGCCCGCTGTAGCCGCGATGGGTGAACAGGAATCCGCCTCGGCTGGATGCCAGCACACGGCCGTCGCGCTCCGCCGTGACCGTCGCGGTCAACGAAAGACCGGCCAGGGCCTTGTGCGCTTCAGATGAGGTCGTCAGCGGCGCGAGTGCGGGATATGTGGGCACGATGTGGTGGCCCAACGCTCGCGCCAGGTTAAGCCCCGTACCGTCGCTGCCCATAGCAGGCACGGAAAGCCCGCCGGTCGCCAGAACCACGGTCGCAGCACGGAGATGTTCCCCGCTCTCGAGGCTCAGCCGCCAGCCATCGCCCGCCGGCTCCAGCCCGACCAGCCGTGCACCCGTCCGCAGCTCGACCTTCCGGTCATGCAGCGCGGCAAGCAGCGCCTCGAGCACGGTGCGCGCCCTGTTGCTCTCAGGGAAGAGCTTGCCCGTCTCATCCTCGAGCCTGAGCGGCACGCCCAGGTCCTCCTGGAAGAACGACAGCACCCGGGGCAGCGGCCAAGCTGCGAGGATCTTTTTCACCGTGTTGAGCGAGCCGTCGGTATGGAAGTCCGTGTGCTTCGCCTTGAACGGCAGCACGTTACAGCGGCCGCCGCCGCTGATCAGGATCTTCTGGCCCGGCCGGTCGGAGCCCTCCAGCAGCACGACGGGGCGCGGACCTGCGGCAGCCCAGATAGCGGCCATCAGGCCGGCCGCGCCCGCGCCGACCACGATGATTTGCTCCGTCTGCCGTCCTGTCATGTAGCTTATTGTACTCCGGCTGTGCGGATTGGGGAAGTTTTGGCGGTGGGAAGGGTGGTTACCTCGCCGCAGCCCCTCCCGTCAGCCGCGCGAGAGCCCATGCAGCATGTTCGCGCACGAGTGGCTCGGCGTCGGCCAGCAGCGGCGTGAGGGCCGGAATGAGCGACGCGTCGCCGGAGTTGCCCGCCGCGACGCACGCGTTGCGCACCAGCCCGCGACGCTTGGCGCGCATGAGCGGCGTGCCGCGGAAGCGCGCTCGGAATCCGGCCTCGTCCAGGGCCAGCAAATCGGCCAGCGGGGGTGCGACCCGGTCCCGCTCCGCGGGATACGTGAGATTCTGCGCGGGCGGCGCGTGGCGGTTATACGGGCAGACGGCCTGGCAGACGTCGCAGCCGAAGACCCAGTTGCCCATCAGCGGGCGCAGCTCTAGGGGGATGGAGCCGCGCAGCTCGATGGTCAGGTAGGAGATGCAGCGCCGCGCGTCCAGCGAGTGCGGGCCGGTGAACGCCTGCGTCGGGCAGGCGGTCAGGCAGCGGGTGCAGGCGCCGCAGCCGGGGGACGCCGGCAGCTGGAAGCTGGAAGCTGGAAGCTGGGCTTGTCTTTCGTGTCTTTCCGAAAAACCTGCTCTGGCCGGTCGTGCTGGGGCCGGTCTCTGACCGTGCCCCTCTGCAAGCTGGATGGGCGAAGCCCAGCTTCGCACGGAAGCTGGAAACCGGTTAAGCCTGGCGTCAGTCGCCGCCCGTCCTGCGTCCAGGTCCTCCGGCACGAGGAGCGCGGCGAGAAAGGTCCAGGAGCCGAGGCCGGGGGTGATCAGGCAGGTGTTGCGGCCGAGGAAGCCCAGGCCGGCCTGCTCCGCGAAGTCGCGTTCGAGCAGCGGCGCGGTGTCCACGCAGGCCTTGCCGAGCGTCTCGCGGCCCGTGCGCTGCCGGATGAAGGCGTCCAGCGCATAGAGCCGCGGCTTGATGACATCGTGATAGTCCGGCGCCCAAGCATACCGCGCGATGCGGCCGCGCATCGGATCATCCCAGCCGGGCGGCGGCGGGCCCGGATTGTAGTTCGCGGCCAGCACGATCATGGTCCGCGCGCCGTCCAGCAGCCGCGCAGGAGCCAGCCGCAGCGCCGCGCGCTCCGCCAGGTACGCCATCTCGCCGTGATGCCCGGCCTCTAGCCACGCCATGAACTCCGCACCGTAACGCGGGGGCGCAACAGGCATGGTTGCAGCCAGGTCGAAGCCGAGGGATAGCGCGTGTGCCAGGATGTCAACTGTCAGGGTCATAATGTCGGATTATAGCATGGTATAATCCCCGCATGTCCGTTGAGCGCGCCCTCGATGCCCTGCGGTTCAATCCCCGGTTCATGCGCAACATCGCCCGTTGGGAGCAACTGCCCGCGCGGCCGCCGCGCTATGCCAGCTTTCCCGAGGGCCTGGATGCCCGGCTGACGGCAGCCCTGGCCGCGCGTGATATCGAACAGCTCTACCTGCACCAGGCCGCCGCGGTCAGCGCGGGCCTGCGCGGGGAGCACACTGCCATCGTCACGGCGGCCGCCAGCGGCAAGACGCTCTGCTACAACCTGCCCGTCCTCAACCGGTTGCTCGCCAACCCGCAGGATCGTGCCCTCTACCTCTTCCCGACGAAGGCGCTGGCGCAGGACCAACTGGCGGAGCTGCGCACGTTCCTCGATTTCCTCCATGGCGGCACGGCGCTGGAGGCCGCAGCCGCGCGCTCCAAGCGGAGCAAGGCTCCCTTCCCGACCGCGGCCGCCGCAATGCCGCGGCAGGAGAGCGCGTCTTCGGTTGTCCCGTTGACCGCCGCGACCTACGACGGCGACACGCCGAGCGCGCAGCGCACGAGGATTCGCGACGGCGCGCAGATCATCCTGTCAAACCCCGACATGCTGCATACGGGCATCCTGCCCCAGCACACGCGCTGGGCCGAGTTCTTCGCCCACCTGCGCGTCGTCGTGATCGACGAGATGCACATGTACCGCGGCGTGTTCGGCTCGCATATCGCGAACGTGCTGCGCCGGCTGCGCCGCATCTGCCGCTTCTACGGCAGCGACCCGCAGTTCCTCCTGGCCTCCGCGACCATCGCCAACCCGCAGGAGTTGGCCGGGCGGCTGGCTGGTAGCCCCGTGACGGTCGTCGGCCCGGAGCTGGATGGCGCGCCCCACGGCGCGCAGCACATCCTGTTCTACAACCCGCCGGTCGTGGACCCCGCCCTCGGCATCCGCCGGAGCAGCACCCAGGAGACCGCGGAGTTGGCCGCCCATTTCCTCGAACACGACGTGCAGACCATCGTCTTCGCGCGCACCCGGCTGGCGACAGAGTTGATCGTCACCTACGCGCGCGAGCGCAGCGCGGAGCTCGCCGCCGCGATTCGCGGCTATCGCGGCGGCTATCTGCCGCTAGAGCGCCGCGCCATCGAGCAGGGCCTGCGCGAGGGCACGGTGCGCGGGGTCGTCGCGACGAACGCGCTGGAACTCGGCATCGACATCGGCCAGCTCGACGCGGCGCTGCTGGCCGGTTATCCCGGCACGGTCGCCAGCAGCCGCCAGCAGATGGGCCGCGCGGGCCGGCGCCAGGGCACATCCGTCGGGCTGCTCGTCGCGGGCGCGGAGCCACTGGACCAATACATCGTCACGCACCCCAACTGGCTGCTCAGCCAGAGCCCGGAGCACGCGCGGCTGAACCCCGACAATGAAATCATCCTCGCCAGCCACCTGCTCTGCGCGGCGGCGGAGCTGCCCCTGCGCGCAGATGACCGCGAGTTCGGCTCGGCTCAGGCGCGGGCCGTGCTGCAGGAACTGGTCGCGGCCGGGCAGCTCTACGAGGCGGACGGACGGCACTTCTGGGCCGGCGACGGCAGCCCGGCCATCAACATCAGCCTGCGCAACGCGGAGCCGGAGCAGGTCGTCATCCAGACGACCGACGAGGCGGGCCGCCCACAGGTCATCGGGGAGCTGGACCGCCACAGCGCGCCGGTCTTTCTGTACACCGGCGCCATTTACCTCCACGAGGGCGTCAGCTACCAGGTCGAGCGCCTGGATTGGGAGAACGGCCTGGCGCATGTCCGCCGCGTGGCGGTCGATTACTACACACGGCCCGTCGTCGGGGAGGGCATCGAGGTGCTGCGCGTAGCAGAGGAGCGCGAGGCGACTCCCGAGCAGCGCGCGTGGGGCTACATCGGAGCGTGGGGCGACGTCCGGGTGGTCCGGAAGGCATCGGGGTACCGCATCCTGCGCCGCAGCACGGGCGAGATGCTCGGCTTCGGCCCGATTGACCTGCCTGAACAGATCCTGGACACGCAGGGCTGCTGGCTCACGCTGCACGAGGCCCTGATCGAGAAGCTCAAGTCCAGTGGTGCGTGGCTCTCTGCACCGAACGATTACGGGCCGAACTGGGCGACGCAGCGCGCGGCCGTGCGCCAGCGCGACGGCTACCGCTGCCAGAACTGCGGCACGCCGGAGATGAACGGCCGGCAGCACGACGTCCATCACAAGGTCCCCTTCCGCGCGTTTGTCGCGCACGAGCACCTGCGCGAGGGCCTGCCTGCGGAGCTGGCCTGGCAGGTCGCCAACCGGCTGCCCAACCTGGTGACGCTGTGCCCCTCGTGTCACCGGTTGGCCGAGGTCGCCGTACGCACGCGGTCGGGGCTGGGCGGGGTCGCAGCGCTGCTGACGGGCGTGGCGCCGTTGTTCCTGATGTGCGACCCGCGCGACCTGGGCATCGTGCCAGAGCCGCAGAGCCCCACCACCGGCCTGCCCACCATCACCGTGTACGAGCACACGCCGGGCGGGGTTGGGTATGCGGAGCAGCTTTTCGTCTCGCTGCCCGAGATTCTGGCCGCGGCCCATGACCTGGTAAACGCGTGCCCCTGCGAGAACGGCTGCCCCGCGTGCGTCGGCCCGGTCCTGGAGCATGAGTACATGCTTGACACGAAGGAACTGACCCGCGCGCTGCTGGCGGAGATGTGTGTGACGCCGGATTAGCTCTCTATGCGTAAAGGGTAGCCTAGCCCCTTGTGGGCGTCCGGGCGGGCACAAGGCCCTATGCTACGAGTGATTCGGAAAGGCTTCTGGCCCGTTTGCCCTGCACAAGGGCTGTGGTAGAATACAGGCGAGTCTTCGTAATGTCCTTCCAGAATTGTGTTGTCCTCGTAACGGGCGGTTCCAGCGGCATAGGATTGGCGACAGCCCGGCTCTTCGGCGAGCTTGGCGCTCATGTTTGGCTGATGGCGCGGGATCGCGCCCGCCTCGACCATGCCCTGGCGCAGATACGGGAACGCTGCTCCTGCCCGGCCCAGCAATGCGGCGCGGTCCAGGCGGATGTCGCGGACCCGGCTGAGGTCACGCGCGCCGTTGACGCGGTCACCGAAGCCGCGGGGCTGCCTGACATCGTCGTCAACTCCGCCGGCACGGTCCATCCGGGCTATTTCAGCGAACAGGACCTCGACATCTTCCAGGAGATGATGAAGGTCAACTATTTCGGGACGCTGCACGTCGTCAAGGCGCTCACCCCCGGGATGATTCGCCGCGGCTCCGGCCACATCGTCAACATCTGCTCTGCCGCGGCTTTTCTACCCGTCTTCGGCTACGCAGCCTACGGCGCGTCGAAGTATGCCGTGCGCGGGCTGTCGGATGTGCTGCGCGTCGAGCTCAAGCCGCATGGCATTCACGTATCGGTGGTTTATCCGCCGGACACGAACACGCCGCAACTGGCCTATGAGGATGCCCTCAAGCCGCCGGAGACGCGCGCGTTCAACGGCGGCGTGGTGCTGCCGCCGGAAAAGGTCGCCCGATCCATCATCCGGGGCATCCAACACAAGCGCCATACCATCACGCCGGGCCTGGAAACGACGGCCATGTACCGGCTCGTCGGCCTGCTGCGGGATTGGCAGTATCCCATCCTCGACCTGCTGGTGCAGCGTGCGCAGCGGGCCAAACAAGAGAATCCGGGGGGACCATGAGCACGATCACCGTCCAGCCTGTTTCGGACAAGGGGGGGGTGCTGGAATTTGTCCGCTTCCCCTTCAAGCTCTACCGCGGCGACCCGAACTGGGTTCCCCCGCTCATCGAAGAACGCCGCGACATCTTCGATCCCAAGAAGAATCCTCTGTATGAACACAGCCGCTTCCAGTTATTCCTCGCGCGGCGCGACGGCGAGCTGGTCGGCACGATCGGCGCCATCGTCAACGACCGGCACAACGAGGTCCATCACGAACTGATGGGCGCGTTCGGCTTCTTCGAGTGCATCAATGACCAGACCGTGGCCGATGCGCTGCTCGACGCTGCAGAAGCATGGTGCCGGGAACAGGGCATGAAGGTCATGCGCGGGCCGCTCAACTTCTCCATGAACGACGAGGTGGGCACGCTGATCGACGGGTTCGATGAACCGCCCATGGTGATGATGACCTACAACCCGCGCTATTATCCCGCGCTCATCGAGGGCCACGGCTACAGCAAGGCGATGGATCTGTATGCCTGGATCTACGATATCGAGCAAGGGCTGAAGAACGCGCCGGAGAAGCTGTTCCATGTGGCTCAGAAGGCCCTGGAGAAGCAGGGGCTTCGAATTCGCAAGATCGACATGAAGAACTTTGACAATGACGTTGAGCTTTTCAAAGAGGCCTACAATCGCGCCTGGCAGCGCAACTGGGGCTTTGTGCCCATGACCGACGCAGAGATCGACCACTTGGTCAAGAGCATGAAGCCGTTGCTTGACCCGGAACTAATCTTCATGGCGGAGACGCAGGATGGCAAGCCCGCAGGCGTGTCCTTGACCCTGCCGGACCTGCACCAGGCGCTGCGCGCTTCCGGCGGCGGACGGATGTGGCCCTTCGGCCTGCTCAAGTTCCTCTGGCACCGCCGCAAGATCGATCAGCTCCGGCTCATCGCCATGGGCATGATCGAGGAATATCGCGGACGCGGGGCGGATGCGGTCTTCTACCTGGAAACGGCCAAGGCTGCACTCAAGCGCGGTTACAAGCGGCTCGAAGGCTCGTGGATCCTGGAAAGCAACACGATGATGAACCAGATTATCGAGCGGCTCGGCGGCACGCGCTACAAGACCTATCGCATTTACGAGAAGCCCCTGTGAAGGTGCTCATCACCGGCGCGACCGGCTTTGTGGGCGGCCAGTTGGCCGTCGAACTGGTCCGCCGGGGGCAGACGGTCAGAGTATTGCGCCGCGGCAATTCGAGTCTCGTCGGCCTGGCTGGTCTTGACGTGGAAGATTTCATCGGCGACATCCTTGACCGGGACATCGTGAGGCGCGCGGTCGAGGGCTGTGACGTGGTCTATCATGTCGCCGCGGTGTCATCCTACTGGCGTGCGCGACGCGAGCAGATTTATCGTGTTAACGTGGAAGGCACGCGCAACGCAGTGGATGCCTGCCTCCATGCGGGCGTGCAGCGTTTCGTCCACACTTCTTCGGCCGCGGCCATCGGCCTGACGCGCGATGGCCGGCCCGCGGACGAGGACACGCCCTTCGACCCACGGCTGGAACAGTTCGCCTACGGCCACAGCAAGTATCTGGCCGAACAAGAGGTGCAACGCGGCGTGGCCCGGGGGTTGCCTGCCGTGATTGTCAACCCGGCTGTCGTGATCGGGCCGGGCGACCACTATATGATCTCCGGCAGCATCATCGTCGAGCTGGCGCGCCACGCGCTGCCGGCCGTCCCGCCCGGCGGCGTCTGCATGGCAGACATCGATGCGGTCGTCGCCGGTCACATTGCTGCCGCGGAACGCGGGCGCGTGGGCGAGCGTTATATCCTCGGCGGCGAGAATTTGACGTATCGCGAGATTGCCACGACCGTGGCCGAGATTGTGGGGCGTCACGGGCCGCGGCTGACGCTGCCCCGCTGGCTGCTGCTGCCCGCTGCCGGCGCAGTCAGCGCCTACAGCCGATTCAGCACGCGTCCGCCCGTGATGAGCAGCGACCAGATTCGCCTGTCAGTACACAATGCCTTTTTCAGTTCGGAGAAGGCGCGCCGAGAGCTTGACTACCCCATCCTGCCGTTCCGCGCTGCCGCAGCCAGAGCTTATCGCTGGTATGCAGAGCACGGCTACCTGAAATAACGGAGCAATCATGGATCTTTTCGAGAAATGCTACGGCTTCACCGAAGCCAAACAGGCCATTGAAGCCGGGATTTATCCCTACTTCATCCCCCTGACCGAGAACGAGGGCACCGAGGCGGTGTTCCGCGGCCATCGGCTCATCATGTGCGGCTCGAACAATTATCTCGGCCTGACGACCGACCCGCGCGTGCGGCAAGCAGCCATCGAGGCCATCCAGCGCTACGGCACGAGCTGCACCGGCTCGCGCTTCCTCAACGGCACGCTGGAGATGCACGAGCACCTCGAACACCAGTTGGCCGAGTTTGTCGGGAAGGAGGCGGCGCTGGTCTTCTCGACCGGCATGCAGGTCAATCTCGGCACGATCAGCGCGCTCGTAGGCCGCGGGGATTACGTCATCCTCGACAAAGAGGACCATGCCAGCATCGTCGACGGCGCCAAGCTGAGCTTCGGCGAGGTCAAGCGGTTCGGCCACCAGGATATGGAGGAGTTGGAGCGGCTGCTCGCGCGCCTGCCCGAGGACAAGGGCAAGCTGGTGGTGGTGGACGGGCTCTACAGCATGGAGGGCGACATCGCGCCCCTGCCGGAGCTGGCGCCGCTGTGCAAGAAATACGGCGCGCGCCTGATGGTGGATGACGCGCACGCGATGGGCGTCTTGGGCGGCGGCCGCGGCACAGCCGCGCACTTCAACATGACCGGCGACGTAGACCTGATTATGTCCACCTTCAGCAAGTCGTTCGCGTCCCTGGGCGGCTTCGTCGCCGGCGACGAGCAGGTCATCCACTACATCAAGCACCATGCGCGGTCGCTCATCTTCAGCGCCAGCATCCCGCCGCCGAACGCGGCCGCGGCGTTGGCCGCGCTCCAGATCATGCGCGAGGAGCCAGAGCGCGTCGCCAATCTCGCAAAGATTGCGGACTATATGCGCGCCGGCTATCGGCAGTTGGGCTTCAACATCGGCAACTCCACGACGCCCATCATCCCCGTGATTATCGGCGAGCGGATGCTGACCATCTATGTGTGGAAGCGGCTGTTCGACGAGGGCGTGTTCGTCAACCCGGTGCTGTCGCCCGGCGTGCAGCCCGGCCGCGAGCTGTTGCGCACCAGCTACATGGCGACCCACACCATCGAGCAGATGGACCGAGTGCTAGCCATCTTCGAGAGGGTCGGCAAGGAGACGGGGCTGATTTAGGGGTCCAAACCTTCGAGGTCGGGCGCACCGCCGGTACGCCCGACCTCGAAGGCCTATTTCTTCTTGTAATCCACAAATCGGTACCCCACCCCACGCTCGGTCAGGATATAGCGGGGATTGGAGGGGTCGGGTTCGATCTTCTTGCGCAAATAGGTGATATAGAGGCGCAAGAGCTGGTTGTCGTCGCGATACTCCGGCCCCCACACCTTTGCCAGCAGTGTCTCCTGGGGCACAATCCAGCCAGCGTTTTCGACCAAATGCGACAGCAGCCGGTACTCGGTCGGGCGCAGCTTGATGTGCTCCCCGCGGGCGATCACCTCCCGCCGCGGGAAGTCGATCGCCAGGTCCTCGTCGATGACCAGCGGCTCCCCGGCGGACGGCTTGGCCGGCTCCACGCGGCGCAGCACCGCGCGGATGCGGCTCGACAGCTCGCGCGGGCTGAAGGGCTTGGTTACGTAGTCGTCCGCGCCCAGGTCCAGCCCCCGAATGCGGTCATCCTCATCGCTCTTGACTGTGAGCATGATGACCGGCACCGACGACACCTCGCGAATCCGCTCCAGTGTCTCGAACCCGTCCATGTCGGGCATCATCACGTCGAGCAGCACCAGGTCGGGCAGGGCATCGCGCACCTTGTTGAGCGCGGCCAACCCGTCGTCCGCCTCCGTGACCTCGTAACCTTCCAGGTCCAGGTTCATCCGCACGAAGCGGCGAATGCGCGGCTCGTCGTCCACGACCAAAACACGCTTTTTCATGCCCGTTCTTCCTGCTCCTCGCACACGGGCAGGGTAAAGAACACCGTGGTTCCCCGGCCCGCCTCGCTGCGCAGCCAGATGCGACCGCCATGCGCCTCCACGATGGAACGGCAGAGGTACAGGCCCAGCCCCGCGCCCTGGGTGCTGCGCCGCAGGCTCGAATCCACCCGGTAAAAACGCTGGAACAGCCTGCCCTGCTCGGCATCGGGGATGCCAATACCCTGGTCGGCCACGTACATCGTCACGTGGCTGCCCTGCTGCCAGCCGCCGACCCTAATCTCGCCGCCCTTGGGCGAGTATTTTACCGCATTACTGAGCAGGTTATTGAACACCTGCCGCAGCCGCTCCTCGTCAGCCTCGACGCAGGGGAAGTCGGGCGGAAAGTCCAGCACAAAGTGGTACCGGTCTGCGGTACCGGCCTGTTCGACCTGCACCCGGAAGCCGTCCACGACGCTGGCAGCCAGCGCGGGCGGCAGCACATCCGTCCGCTCGATGGTGAAGCCGCCGGCCTGGATGCGCGACGCGTCCAGCAGGTTGTTGATGAGCGCGTTCAGACGGTCGCTCTCCTCTCCGATGACGGCCAGCCCCTCTCGCACGGTCGCGCGGTCCCAGTCGGCATCCTCCCGCGCCAGCGTGCTGGCATAGCCCTTGATGAGCGCCACCGGCGTCTTGAGCTCGTGTGAGATGACCGAGACGAACGTAGACTTCATCTCCTCCGCCTCACGGAAGCGGGTGATGTCCACGACGTTGGCAATGACGTTGAGCAGGCGGCCCTCTTCATCGTAGAGCGGCGAGTAGGTGACACTGACCGCGATGCGCGACCCACCGGGCCGGGTCAGCCGGCCATCCGTGGTCACGGGCTTGCCTTCGGGAAACAGGATTTCGTGCTGCTCCGCATCGCACAGGTGCGGGCCGGATACATCTTCCAGCGCCAGGACCTCGTAGCAGGGCCGGCCGATGGCCTGCTCCGCGGCCCAGCCGGTCATCTGGCTCAACGCGCGGTTAAAAACTTGGATGCGCAGCTCCGGGTCCAGAATCATCACGCCGTCCGCGCTGCGGTCGATAATCGCGTTGAGCTGGCCCTTTTCCGCGCTGACCTGCTCGTACAACTGGGCGTTGCGCACGGCAATTGCGGCCTGGTCAGCGAAGCTAGACAGCACGTCTTCATCGTTAGCACTGAAAGCAATGCTGCCGCTGCGAAACAGGTAGATGACGCCGAGCAGCCGTTCCTGGAAGATGAGCGGCAGGGCGATGACCTGGCTGAGCGGCAGACGCACTGCGCGGGCAACGAGGTTGAGCCGGGCCTGCAGGTCGGGCAGAGCGTAACCGTCTGCCTGCACGGGCAAGTCGGCCAGCAGCGGCGCAAAGCGCGGCAGCAGCGCGGTCGGGATGCCGTAGCTCGCCAGGATGGTCAGCGCCGCAGCCTGACCGCGACGCAGGGCAATCAACCCGGCCTCCGCGCGCACGAGGTCGGCTGCGCTGTTGAGGATGAGGCGCAGGAGGGATGGCAGGTCCAGCCGGGAGGTCATCGCCCGGCTGATCTGCAACAGGTATTCGCGCTGGCGGAGTTGATAGCTGATCACGTTGGGTTCCGTTTGATGCCTGGTTACTGCCGTCCTACCACCCGAACCGTTCCTCGCGCCAGGGGTCGCCTTCCATGTGGTAGCCGTTGCGCTCCCAGAAGCCGGGGCGGTCCTCGGCCATGAACTCGATGCCACGCAGCCACTTGGCGCTCTTCCAGAAGTACTTCTTGGGCACGAGCAGGCGCAGCGGATAGCCGTGGTCCGGTTCGAGGGGCTTGCCATCGTACTCGAACGCCAGCATGGTGTCATCGTCGTCCAGCACTTCGAGGCCGACATTTGCGGTGAAGCCATGCTCGCAATGCGCCATGACGTGCGTCGCTTCCGGCTTGACCTTGATGATCTTTGCCAGCTCGCGCCAGGGGATGCCCGTCCATGCGGTGTCGAGCTTGCTCCAACGCGTGACGCAGTGAATATCCACGGTCTGCGTGACGCGCGGCAATTGCATCAGCTGCTGCCAGGTCAAACGCAAAGGCTCTTCCACCAGGCCGAAAATCCGGAAGTCCCACTTGTCCAGGCTGGTGTAGATGGGCACCGAGCCGTAATGGAGGACGGGAAACTTCTCCGTGACGAACTGGCCGGGCGGCACGCGATCATCCGCGTTGGGTTTAGGGATGTTCGTGTTCCGCTTGAGCCGTTCGACCCGCTTAAGCGGATTTTCAAAACGCATGATACTTGCCTCCGTGGCTGCAACTGATCAGTCTGAGATATACAGCAGAAGATAACTGATTTGTGTGAGGACAATTCTAGCAAGGGGCGCGTTATTGGTAAGTAAGCCGGGCAACCGTTGAAGATGGAGGACGGAGAACCAGCAATCGGGGGGTGGATGACAGTGCCGCTTGCATCTGAGAATACAAGCTCCTCACCCTGTCACCTCCTCACCTTGTCACCTGTTCTCCTCTTCACCCCGTCACCCAGTCACCGGACCGCTGCCACAGATACCACGCGGAGGCGCGGTCGCGGTCGGTGCCGTGCTCCACGGAGCAGAGCTGAAACCTGGGGGCGAACAGGACAAGATCTGCCGGGCTAATGCCGGAGGCCCCGCCTTCCGCATTCGCGTCACGGCAGAAGGCATAAAGCAGATAGTAAGCGCCCGACGCCAGGTGGCGCGCCAGGGAAGCGACATAGCCGGGCCGGCGCTCGGCCGGCAGGCTGTGAAAGCAGCCCACGTCGAGCGCGAAGGTCGCGGTCACGCGCAGGAAACTCAGGTCGGCCACATCCCCGCGCAGAAAGTAGGCAGGCAGTGCCTCCGCGTGCGCCTGTGCCGCGGCGCGCGCCAGCGCGCGCTGGGCGATGTCCACACCGGCAACCTGAAAGCCGTGCCGGGCAAGATAACGGCTGCTAACCCCGCTGCCGCAGCCCAGGTCCAGCGCCCAACCGGGCGTCAGTCGCCCCGACGCCACAAGCGCCACGACTTCTGGCGGCACGATGCCGGTGTCCCAGGGCGCATCACCGCTGTCATAACGAGCATCCCACCACGCGGGCGAACCGTGTGCCGGGCCTGTAGGGGCGATTTCAGCCATCGGAAGCGGCGAACTCAGCCAGCACGGGGAGGTGATCCGAGGCAGTGCGGGCGGTGGGGTGGTCGAAGGGCCGACACGCCAGCAGGCGTTCTGCGGCGGCGGCCGAGGCGAAGATATAATCGATGCGGCGCTCGGGGTCCGCAGCCGGGAAGGTGGCCCCATC
>JAKPQT010000707.1 GCA_029555885.1 Chloroflexota bacterium
TCGAGGTCTTTCGTACCAAGCCCGCCACATCCCCGGAGTAACCAACACGGCAGAGCATTACGTCATTTTTGATGGCGCTGACATTCGGAATACTGACCAGACAAATGCTGGAGCACAAGCGGAAGGAGTGACGGCGCAACAGATCAAGCTGCCATCGACACTCGCCAAGTCGGAGGACTTCCCCTACGGGCGCGGCGAGCGCGCAGGTTCGCTCTACATCATGCTCGCCAAACCCAACGGCTGGACTCGCGGCGTGCGTGATGCCGGCTGGGAAGCCGACCCGCTGCGCGCGCAGATGCAGGCAGAACTGGATGCCGGCAAGCACGGCGGGTTGCGCAATGGGCAAGGCCACGACGACGGCATGATGTCGTCTTTCGAGACCCGCTATGAAGAACTGCTGCGTGAGCGTTATGCCGAGCAGGTCAACGCCGAGGCAGCTACCCAGCCCGCACTCTCCGCTCCCGAGCCGGCTACTGCTGGTCAGGCCCCGCAGGATGCCAGCCCGGCCATCCCCGTAGCCCCTGACGGATACCCCGCGCCTCCGCCCGCTCGCTTCAGTGCTGCCGACATGCGCAGCCTGGTGGGTTGGTCGCAGGAAGGTGGCCGCATGGTCCGTGCGCCGGTCGCCCCGGAACTGCTCAACGAGGAGCAGCGCGCCGGACTGGTCGCGGCGCCGCTCGGCGAAGTCATCGGTCGCACGCGCTGGACCGGATACCCCGGCCCGGACGGGCAGGAATCGACCTTCTGGAAGAATCGCCCCGTCCCGTACACGCCGGCGCAGGCGACCGCGGTGTTCGACAAGTTCGAGGCCGGCGAGACGCTGACGAAGCGCGAGCAGCGATTCATCGACTACGCGCAGGAGACGGCCGCCGGCTACGACGACGCGCTGAACCTGCAGGCTGACGAGGCGCGTGGCTACGAGCAGATCGCGGCGCAGCAGGACATGGCCGAGCTGCGCGCACAACTGGAATCCGACATCGCAGACGCGGACGCTGCCGAGGCGATGAGCCTGG
>JAKPQT010000708.1 GCA_029555885.1 Chloroflexota bacterium
CTCGACGTCCTGAAACTCGTGGCGCAGGGGACTGACGAAATGGCGCACGGACGCGTGGCAGTAATCGTACAGGTCCAGCAGCGTCGCGTCCTTCAAGTGGGCGGGCAGCGTGCCGCGCTTGTGGTTGACGGCATACCAGAACTCCAGCCGGGGCTGCCACAGGATGCGGCCCGGGTCCTGCCCACGAAAAATCGCCAGGTTGGTTGCAGCAAAGTCGGATGGCATATAGGGGGACATGGTTGCTCCTGATGAGGGACAGTGAACGGGAAAAGTCTACACCCGTTCAGCGGTGACGGCAAACACAACGGGACGAGAAACCCGTTTTCTTCCAGAAAACGGGTTTCTCGCATAGAATAGACCGCAGTTAGCGCACAATCATCGACGTTCAGAAAGGAACCATGATGGCACTCAACCCTGAATGGCGCGATCGCATCCTCCACTGGCGGCGCGTATTGCAGACCCTGTGTTATCGGCCCCTGGGCGAGGTGGAACTGAGCGGTTTCATCACGACCGACTACCTGCGGCCCGAACAGGCGGCAACCGGGCCATTCGAGCCCATGCCCGCGGGCACGGCCTGGGGCGCGCACTGGGAATACGGCTGGTTCCGCGGCGCGTTCAGCCTGCCCGCAGAGGCCGCGGGCGAGCGCATCGTGCTGCACCTGCAAACCGGCAGCGAGGGCATCGTCTGGGTCAACGGCCAGATGGCCGGCGCGGCGGACCGCCAGCACAAGTACATCACCCTGCAGACCGAGGGCGCGCCGGGCACGCAGTTCGACATCCTGGCGGAGAGCTACGCGGGCCACGGCTTCATCTCCGTGGGCGAAGGGCCCATCGCGCATGGCCGCACCTGGCTGCCGGAGACCCCGGCGCAGCAGTCCACGCTGGATGTGTCCACCTACGGCATCTGGGACGAAACCGTGTTCCAGCTTTGGATGGACGTGAACACCCTGTGGGAGCTGCGCGAAATGCTGGACCCGGCCTCGCTGCGCGTGGACGAGATCGACGCGGCGCTCAAGGAGATGACGCTGCTGGCCGACGTTGAGGCCCCGCGGGTCGAGCTGCTGGCGGGCGCGCTGGCCGCGCGCGACCGGCTGCGGCCCGTGCTGGCCGCGACGAACGGCACCAGTGCGCCGGTGCTCTGGGG
>JAKPQT010000721.1 GCA_029555885.1 Chloroflexota bacterium
GTCATGGTGCGTCACCCAGCCGGCCAGCGAATAGATGTAGGGCAGCAGCCGGTAGCGCAATTCCAGCGTCTTGACCAGCGCATCGTACATCGGCTCGCCGGGTTGGCCGAACCGCCACACCTCGCGCGGGGTGTCCGTGCCGTGCGAGCGGAACATCGGCAGAAACGCGCCGTACTGGAACCAGCGCACGTATAGCTCGCGGTAGCCGAGGTCCTCGACGCCCCGGTCATAGTCGCCGTTCCAGAACCACAGGTCGGGCTTGCGCTGCACGAAGAACGCACCGATATCAACTGTCCAGTAGGGTGAGCCGGTCGCGCAGAAGTTCAGCCCGTCCGCAATCTGCCGCCGCAGCGTCTCCCACTTGGCCGCGATGTCGCCGGACCAGGTGACGGTCGCGTAGCGGTGCTGGCCCATATAGGCCGAGCGCGTCAGGTTGACGACGCGCTTCGCCGGGTTGGCCTGCCGTTGGCCCTCGTAGATGCCCTGCGAGTGGAGCAGGGAGTAGGCGTTGATGTACGCCGGGTCGAGATAGCGTTTCGCCTCCCCGGTGTTGATGCGAGGCCGCTCCTCCGGCTCCGGCTTGACTGCGCCGTTCCAGTCCGCCTCGAACGGCTCCGTGCAGTCGCACCACCACGCGTCGACCCCGTGGTTGAACAGCCCGCGGTTGGCCTGCTCCCAGTAGCAGGCGCGTGCCGCCGGATCGAACGCGTTGTAGGTGGCCTGGTTGCCCAGCAGGTAGCCGTGTTCCAGCATCTCCCGCCAGTTGTCCCCGCCGCGTGCCATGATGGGCCAGACCGACACCATCAGGTGTGCATGGAGGTCGTGCAGCGCGGCGGTCAGACCGTCGGGATCCGGAAAGCGCTCCGGGTCGAGTGTCTTCTGTCCCCACAGGTCGCCCGGCCACGACTTCCAGTCCAGCACGATGCAGTCCAGCGGGAGGTTGCGTGACCGGTATTCGCGCACGACCTCGAGTAGTTCTGCCTGTGTGACGTAGCGTTCCTTCGACTGCACGTAGCCGAAAGCCCACTTCGGCAGCATGGGCGCCGCGCCCGTCAGCCCGCGCAGCTCGCGCACCATCTGGTCGAACTCCGGCCCGTACATGAAGTAATAGTCGAGTTCGTCCGCCACTTCGCTCCAGAGATACGACCCGAACGCGTCATCGTGGAACGTCATCAGCGAGTAACAGTCGAGCAGCACGCCGTACCCGCGCGTCGAGACGAGCACCGGCACGACCGCCTTCATGTTCTGCTGGTAGAGGTACTGGTGCTGCCCGCGCAGGTTGAACATGCCTTCTTCGTGCGAACCCAGCCCGTACAGCGCCTCGCCGTCGGCCCACTCGAACTCCAGCTTGGTCTGGTAAGCCTGCCGGTCCACGACCTGGCGCACAGCGCGCGCATGGCTGCGCACGCCGTCCACGCTCGCGCCGTGCTCCGCATCCACCGACGCATCGAACTGCGACACGACCACGTCCACCGGCAGCAGGGTCTTGCCCCCGCGCGCTGGCTCCCGGGTCAGCAGCCGGCCCGCCCGGTCGCGGTAGGTGAACGCCGCGGTCTGCCGGTCGATCTCGATGACCAGTTCATCCGTTGCAAATACCAGCCTCTCCGGCGTCTCCGCGACGGTGAACGGGATGGCCGCAGGCCGCGCCGTCACCATCAGGCTCTCGCGCGTGCTGAATGTGTCGCGCAGCGTGCAGCGCACGCGCACCGCGCGGGCCGTGTAGGGTGTCAGCGCCATCAGCAAGCCCCGGTCGGTGTGCAGATACAGGCCGTCGTCGCAAAGCTGGTAGGTCAGGACAGGCATAGATGTTCTCGCATTCCATTGTCTTCGATACCCTCTCCCACACTGCAGTGTGGGAGAGGCGCGGGCGGCCTAAGGCCGCACGGGGTGAGGGTCTGATGCAGCGACCCTAACGGTACCGCTCGGCAATCGCCAGCGCAGCATCGATATCGCGCTCCGACGTAAAGTGCATCAGAACGTTCACGCCCTCCGGCCCGACCGCGTCGAGCAGGGGCGCGAGTTCATCCACCTCCACCCAGCACGGCATGATGGACTTGCCCGCGGCGAGGATGCGCCGGTACAGGTCGTACCAGCGCGGATCGCCGCCCTGCGGCTCGCCCACGCCCGGCGTCCACTGGATTGCGTCCAGCTCTTCGATTTCGAGCAGCGCGTCGAGATGGCGGACCGCGGCGATGCCGTCCAGGTGGTACAGCGAATAGTCGAGCCGTTGGCACTGCTCGCGGATGAAAGGCTGCACGAACCGGCGGAAGGGCCGCACGCCGAACATGCCCGAGATGTCGCTCTGCAGCTTGGCGACGCGGCCGGGTCCCCAGATGGAGAAATAGCAGAAGGCCATCTCGCCGTCGATGTTGATTTCCCGGTAAATCCGCTCGAACACCGCGAACCAGATGTCGTTGACCGCCTGCACTTCCTGCGCCAGCTCGTCCGGCCGGTC
>JAKPQT010000737.1 GCA_029555885.1 Chloroflexota bacterium
ACAGGCGGTCCAGGACGGCGGGCTGATCGTCGCGGGCAGCGAACCCTTTGAGGTCGTGCAGGACCGGCAGATCCTGAACGTAAACGACTTCTGCAACGCGTGCGGCGACTGCACCATCTTCTGCGTGCACGAGGGGCAGCCCTGGTTCGACAAGCCGCGGCTGTTCCTGAACGAGCCGGACTTCCTGCTGGCCGACCACAACGCCTACCGCATCACCGGGGACACGGTCTACCGGCGGCACGAGGGCCGCGCAGCGCAACTCACCCGGCAGAACGGCCACCTGCTGTACGAGGACCAGGCAGTGCAGGTCATGCTGGCGCGCGACTTCCAGGTGCGCGAGATGCGGCTGAAGAAGCCCTTTGCGGGCGCGCACTCCCTGCGCGACGCGGCGGAGATGCTGGTCGTGCTGGACGGCGTGAGCGCGTCGCTGCCGGGGCTGGTGATATAGGGGAGAATTTATGCTCATCACAAACGCGACCATCTTCACCCTGGGTGAGGCGAACCGGCGCATCGACAACGGCGCGATTCGCACGGAGGGCGCGCTTATCCGCGAGGTCGGCGTGTCAGCGGAGCTGACCCCGCAGCCGGGCGAGGAGACGCTGGACGCAGGGGGCAAGCTCGTCCTGCCCGGGTTCCTCTGCGGCCACACGCACTTCTACGGCGCATTTGCGCGCGGCATGGCGATTCCGGGCGCGCCCGCGACCAACTTCGTCGAGATCCTCGAACGCCTGTGGTGGAGGCTCGATCGGGCGCTGCTGTGGGATGACATCCGCTACTCTGCGCTCATCTGCCTGGTGGATGCGGTGCGCCACGGCTGCACAACCCTGATCGATCACCATGCCAGCCCCAACGCCATCGATGGCAGCCTGGACATCATCGCGGATGCCGTGCTGGAGACCGGGCTGCGCGCCAGCTTGTGCTATGAGGTCACGGATCGCAACGGGCCGGACGGCGCTCGCGCCGGCATCGCAGAGAACGTCCGCTTCATCAAACGCTGCCGGCGCGAGCGCAACCCGCAGCTCGGCGCATCCTTCGGGCTGCACGCCGCGCTCACCCTCTCCGACGAGACGCTGGAGGCCAGCGTGGCCGCGGCACAGGGCCTCGACACCGGCTTCCACATCCACGTCGCGGAGGGCATCGCGGACCAGGAGGAGAGCCTGCGCCAGTACGGCGTGCGGGTAGTCGATCGGCTCAACCGCTTCGGCATACTCGGTCCGCAGACCATCGCGGTCCACTGCGTCCACCTGGACGCGTACGAGAAAGGCATCCTGCGCGAGACCGGGACGTTCGTCACCCACCAGCCGCGCTCGAACATGAACAACGCGGTCGGGCTGCCGGATGTGCCAGGGCTGCTGGACCGCGGAGTGCCGGTTGCGCTGGGCAACGACGGCTTCTCGAACAACATGCTGGCCGAGATGAAGACGGCCTATCTGGCGCACAAGCACAACACCGGTGACCCGCGCACGCTGCCCGGCGACGTGGTGCTGCAGATGGCCTACCCAACCAATGCACGGCTGGCCAGCCAGTTCTTCCCGCAGCCGGTCGGCGTCATCAAGCCGGGCGCGAACGCCGACCTTGTCTTCCTGGACTATGCGCCGCCGACCCCGTTGACGCCGGGCAATCTGCCCTGGCATCTCATCTTCGGCGCGGATGGCACGCACATCACGCACACCATCGCATCGGGCAAGGTCTTGATGCAGGACCGCCGGTTGACGACGCTGGACGAGGCGGCCATCATGGCGCAGGCCCGCGAACACGCCGCCGCAGTCTGGCGCCGCATCGGATAGTGTACCCGCGGCTACGGCACTGTCAGCAGGGACAGGGTAAGTTGGGTAGGCAGATAGCTTGCCTGACAGAAAGGAGTTCAACATGAAAGAACCTACTTTCTCCTGGGTCCAGGCGTATGAACAGGGCACGTTGACGACGATGCAGATGGAAAGCTTGCAGGCGATGGTCGACAGCGGTGAAGCCGACAGCCTGCTGGATGCAGCCCAACGGCTGGACTTCGAGACAACGCACCTGGCCGGGGGTGAACCTGGCCCGCAGGCGTACTGATATTCGGGTCGCATCTGGGGTGTGCTGAGGCGAAGCCTCAGCACACCCCAGATATCGGCTACATCCACGGAGCACGCATGTGGCATAGCTATCACGCGCCGAGGAGCGTCGACGAGGCGCTGGCGCTCCTCGCGCACTACGGCGACGCCTGTCGCGTCATCGCGGGCGGCACCGACCTGATCCTGGAGCTGGAGCGCGGCGTCCGCACGCAGGGTGTGCTGGTCGACATCTCCCGTATCGCTGCGCTGGACACCATCCACAGGGGTCCCGACACTCTCACGCTCGGCGCGCTCGCGTCCCATAACCGGATCGTCGCCTCGCCGGATGCCGTTGCGCGCGCCTTCCCGCTGGCGCGGGCGTGCTGGCTCGTCGGCGCGCCGCAGATTCGCAACCGGGGCACCGTCGCGGGCAACCTGGTGACGGCCAGTCCGGCGAATGACACGATCACGCCGCTCTGGGCGATGGATGCCACCGTGACGCTGGCGAGCCAGGCGCGCGGGGAGCGCACCCTGCCGTTCGATGCCTTCTTCCAGGGCGTGCGCCGCACCGCGCTCCAGCCGGACGAGCTGCTCGTGCGCATCGACGTACCTGCGCTCAAGCCCACGGAGCACGGGACCTTCCTCAAGCTGGGGCTGCGCCAGGCACAGGCCATCAGCATCGTCAACGTCGCGGTGATCGTGGACTTCGCCGGCTCGACTGTGCGCCGCGCCCGGATTGCGCTGGGTGCGGTCGCGCCGACCATCCTGCGCGCCGCCGAAGCGGAAGCCTATCTCGCCGGCCGGGAGCTGAACAGGGAGACCATCAACCGGGCCGCGGAGCTGGCCGCCGCCGCCGCCCGCCCCATCTCCGACATCCGCGGGAGCGCAGAGTACCGCCGCGACATGGTGCGCGTGCTGGTGAGCCGTGCACTGCAGCAACTGGCGGATGGGACGGAACGCGCCGGCTGGCCGGAGCAACCCGTCCTCCTGCGGAGTACCCCGCCCAACAAGCCACCGCAACCACCCGATAACCTTAAACCAGTAACCTGCAACCTGAACGGCCGCCCGGTCACGCTGCCCCACGCGCACGGCAAGACGCTGCTGCGCGCGCTGCGCGAGGACGCAGGGCTGACCGGCACGAAAGAAGGCTGCGCTGAAGGCGAGTGCGGCGCGTGTACTGTCTGGCTGGACGGCGTCGCGGTGATGAGCTGTCTCGTGCCCGCGGAACGCGCGGCCGGCTGCGAGGTGGTCACGGTCGAGGGACTGGCTCCGGAGGGCACGCTCCACCCGCTTCAACAGGCGTTTGTCGATGCGGGCGCGGTACAGTGCGGCTACTGCACGCCGGGCCTGATTATGTCCGCCGGGATGCTCTTGCAGGAAGTTGCGCATCCAACGCCCGGCCAAATCAAAGAGGCGCTGACGGGCAACCTGTGCCGCTGCACAGGGTACTACAAGATCCTGGAAGCAGTGGACCGGGCCGCGGCGGCGCAGAGTTAACCGCGGAAGACGCTCCCCGGCGACTGAAGTCACAGTGGCAGCGGTTTCAACCGCCCGAAACTGACGGTGCTGTTTATGAACCAATCCTCCATCGGTCAGAGCCTCCCGCGCAGCGACGCGGCCGGCAAAGTCACGGGCCGCACGCTCTATCCAGGCGACATCAGCCGGCCGGACATGCTGCACATGGCGACGCTGTTCGCGGGCCGGCCCCATGCCCGCATCGTCAGCCTGGACACCACGGCCGCGGCGGCCGCGCCGGGCGTCGTCGCGGTGTTCACCGCCGCAGATGTGCCGGTCAACGAGTACGGCCTGCAAATCAAGGACCAGCCGGTTTTATGCGGCCCGGGGTCGGGCAAGGCGGGCGCGGACATCGTGCGCTTCGTCGGCGATCAGGTGGCACTCATCGTCGCGGAGACGGAGGTGCAGGCGCGGGCCGCGCTCAAGCTCATCCGCGTCGAATGGGAGAACCTGCCCCTGCTGCTGGACCCGGAGGAGGCCATGCAGCCCGGCGCGCCGCAGCTTCATCCACATTGCGCCGACAACGTCGCGTACAGCTACCGCATCCGTAAGGGCGACCTGGACGCGGGATTCCGCGCGGCGGATGTCGTAGTCGAGGATGCTTACCAGACGCCGGTGCAGGAACACGCCTATCTCCAGCCGGAGGCGGGCGTCGCGTACCTCGATGAGGACGGCCGCGTCACCGTGGAGGTCGCGGGCCAGTGGACGCATGTGGATCGCGAGGCGATTGCCCATGCGCTCGACCTGCTCGTTGAACAGGTGCGCGTCATCTATCCGGCCATCGGCGGCGCGTTCGGCGGCCGCGAGGATATGTCGGTCCAGATCACGCTGGCGCTGGCCGTCTGGCGGCTGGCGCAGCGCGGCATCCGCCGGCCTGTCAAGACCATCTGGACGCGCGAAGAGTCCATCATCGGCCACGGCAAGCGCCATGCGATGACGATTTACACCCGCTGGGGCGCGCGCCGCGATGGCAAGCTGACCGCGGCAGAAGTGCGCGTGGTGGCCGATGGCGGTGCATACATGTACACCAGCAACAAGGTGCTGGGCAACACGACGCTTACCTGCACGGGGCCATACGAGATCCCAAACGTTGCGGTGGACACCTGCGCCGTTTACACGAACAACGTACCGGGGGCGGCGTTCCGTGGGTTCGGCGGACCGCAGGGCCACTTTGCCGCGGAGAGCCAGATGGACCGGCTGGCCGAAGCGCTCGGCATGGACCCGGTCGAGCTGCGCCTGCGCAACGTGCTGACGGACGAGAAGCTACTATCGACGGGCAGGCCCATCCCCGGCGGCGTTGGGCTGACCGAAACGATCATCGCTGCGGCGACCGCGGCCGGCTGGACACAGGACGCCGCCGGCCACTGGCATCGGCCCGAAAGCAAATGGAACGCTGATGACGCTGATAATCATGATAAGACTGATAATCATAATGATCATGGTCATCAGCGCGATCAGCGTTCTATAACTCCTTCTATCCGGCGCGGGATCGGCTTCGCGGCAGGATTCAAGAACGTGGGCTTCAGTTTTGGTTACCAGGAGAACTCCTACGCGCGGGTGGAGTTGCGCGGGGCATCGGAGATCGAGGAGGCGACCCTCTTCATCGCGGGCGCGGATGTGGGCCAGGGGCATCACACCGTCATGGCCCAGGCCGCGGCCGAGACGCTCGGCATCCCGTTCGAGCGCGTGCGCACGATCACATCCGACACCGCGCACATGGGTGACTCGGGCAGCGCATCGGCCTCGCGGCTGACTTATATGGCGGGCAACGCGGTGCGCGGCGCAGCGGAGGCGGCGCTGGCGAAATGGCGCAACGAGGACCGGCCCGCGGTGGCGGAGTACGTCTATCTCGCACCCAAGACGACCCGGCTGGACCACGACACCGGCCAGGGCCAGCCGAACTTCGCCTACGGCTACGTCGCGCAGGCGTGCCAGGTGGCGGTGGACATGGACACCGGCGAGGTGCGCGTGGAGCGTTTCATCAGCGCGGACGATGTGGGCCGGGCGCTCAACCCGCAGCAGGTGACGGGACAGATCGAGGGCGCGGTCGTGCAGGCGCTTGGCTACGCGCTCCTGGAAGACTGGCGGACGCGCGACGGGCAGGTGCTCACCAACCGGCTCAGCACCTACCTCATCCCGACCGTGCTGGACGTGCCAGCCCGTCTCGACTCGGTCATCGTGGAAGTGCCGGACCCTAACGGGCCGTGGGGTGCCCGGGGCATGGCCGAGATGCCCTACCTGCCGGTCGCGGCGGCCGTCGCCGCGGCCGTCTACGACGCCACGCGCGTGCGCTTCACCGAGTTCCCACTGACGCCTGAACGCGTGTGGCGGGGACTGCACGAACCGATCAAGTAAGGAGGAAACAGTGATCGCAGACCTTGTGCGCCGCAACCGCAGTTATCGCCGCTTCCGTGAATCCGAACCTATCACGCTCGACACCTTGCGCGAGCTGGTGGACCTGGCACGCCTGTCAGGGTCCGCGCGCAACGGCCAGCCCTTGCGCTACGTCCTCTGCTGCGACCGGGACACGAACGCGGCCATCTACCCCTGTCTCGCCTGGGCAGGGTATCTCACCGATTGGCCCGGCCCCGACGAAGGGGAGCGGCCCAGTGCATATGTGGTCGTCCTGGCAGAGAAGGGCCACGGTCAGGCCGCGGCAGTGGACGAGGGCCTGGCCCTGCAGAACCTGCTGCTCGGCGCGGTGGAGCGCGGCTTGGGCGGCTGCATCCTGGGCTCGGTCGAGCGCGGCAAGGTCCGCACCATCCTGGGCATCCCGGACAACTACGACATTCTGCATGTCGTTGCGCTCGGCGTGCCCGCGGAGACCGTCGTGCTGGACGAGGTCGGACCCGACGGCGACATCAAGTATTGGCGCGACGCGCAGAGCGTCCACCATGTCCCGAAGCGGCGGCTGGCCGACATCATCGTGGGAGAGCATAGCTAGAGAATACAGGCGAAACAGCTTGCCTGTTCCGCTTCGAGGTCGACATCTATGAATATGCCTGAGTTCTGGGAGCGGCTGGATGAGCTGGTGCGCACTGGCACGGTCGTGATCGACCGGCCGGCAGGCAGCCGTCACCCACGCTATCCGGAGTTCGCCTATCCGCTGGACTACGGCTACCTCGCCGCCACGCGCGCGGCTGACGGCGACGGCATCGACGTCTGGCGCGGCAGCCTTCACGTGGACGGCGCGGTGAGCGTGACCGCCATCGTGGTCAACGTTGACCTGGTCAAGCGCGACACCGAGCTCAAGCTCCTGCTGAACTGCACGTCCGACGAAGCCTGCCGGATCCTGGCAACGCACAACATCGGGCGGCAGTCGGCCATCCTCATCGCGAGGCCCACTTGAACGGCGGCCACGTCGAAGCACCCCGCGCGCCGCGCAGCCTGTGGGTGCTCGCGGGCACGCTGGGCGTTGCGCTGGGGCTGCGGCTCTGGGCCATCACGTTCGGCCTGCCTTACCTCGAACACCCGGACGAACCCTTCTGGATCTTTGCGGTCCTGAAGATGGTCAAGACCGGCGATCCGAACCCGCACGACTTTATCTATCCGTCGCTCTACTACTATATCAACGCACTCATCTATCTGGTCTATTACGCCGTGGGCCGGGTGCTGGGCGCCTTCCAAAGCCTGGCCGACCTGGCCGAGCCCGTCCTGCTGATCGGCGGGTCGGGCAAGCTCGCGCTCCGGGGCCTGCTGCTCGGCGGGCGGTTCTTCTCGGTTGCGGCGGGGTGCGGGACCGTGGCGCTGACCTTCTTCATCGCGCGGCGGCTCACCGGACGCCTGTCCGCTGCCACGTTCGCCGCGCTCCTCGCCGCCGTCTCGCCCATCCTGGTTACGCACGACCGCTTCATGGCCCCGGATGGGCCGATGACGTTTTTCACGACGTTGACCGTGGCCGGCGCCTGGCTCATCTACGAGCGCGGCCGCTGGCGCGATTATGTCCTGTCAGGCGTGGCGCTGGGCCTGGCCGTCGGCATGAAATACAATACGGCACCCTTTGCGCTGGCCATCGTCCTGGCTCACTTCCTGCGCAAGGGTCGCTGGGGGCTGCGGGACTGGCGCTGGGTTGCAGCCGGCGCGATCTCCGTGCTCACCTTCCTGCTCACCACCCCGTATGCCCTCTTCGATACGCAGACCTTCCTTGACGGCGCGCTGATCGACGTGCGCCACTACACGGGCGGCCATGCCGGGGTCACCGGCGGCTCGCTGGCCTGGTATGTGACCTATTTCTGGCAGACCGACGGGCCGGTGCTGGCGCTGGCCGCCGCGGGCGCGCTGTGGGGCATCTATCGCCGGCAGCGGGGCGTCATCATGGTTGCGGCGACCGCGCTCGCCTACCTCCTGTTCATCGGCGCGTTCACCGTGCATTTCGAGCGGACGGCCGTGCCGCTCGCGCCGCTGTTGGCGCTGCTCGCAGCCGCACTCGTCGCCGCGCTGACTCCGACCGGAGAGCATCCCTGGACTCACACTGCGCCGCCAGTGGGGTTGAGTCGCCTGCCCGCTCAGGGTGATTCGGGCGCCAGGCGCACGCAGTGGGCTGCGGTCGCGGCGCTGGTTGTCGTCACCCTCGCCGTGCCCCTCGTCGGGACGGTGCGCGAGGCACTCCGCCTGACGACCCCCGATGGCCTGGACATCGCGCGCACATGGATCGATGCGAATCTGCCGCCGGGCGCGCGCATCGGCGTCGAGTCATACTCCCCCTGGATCGACCCACAGAAGTTCTCGATTCAGGGCTTCTACAAGCTCAACGACCATCCGCCGGAATGGTATGTAGCCGAGGGTTATGACTATCTCGTCTTCAGCCAGCGCATGTTCCGGCGGTTCTACGCCGATCCGGTGAACACGGCCGCGGCCCTGGCGCAGTACGAGGCCTTATTCAGCGCGTTCGAGCCGGTCATGGTGTTCACCGATGGCGGCTACGAAGTGCGCGTGCACCGCATCGGCGGATTACGGACTGAAGATTGAAGATTACAGATTACAGATCGAACGCTGCAGGTTCATGCGTTGCCGACGATAATCTTCAATCTGCAATCTGAAATCTTCAATCATTCGGAGTGGATATGTCTGACCCATTGCCTGAGTTCATCTCCCGCCGTTCGCCGGTCTACGGGCGCCGCGGCATGGTTGCGGCGTCGCAGCCGCTCGCCGTGGCAGCCGGACTGGAGGTGCTGGCCGCAGGCGGCAACGCGGCGGATGCGGCGGTCGCCACCGCGGCCGCGCTCAACGTCACCGAGCCGACCTCCACCGGCATCGGCGGCGACTGCTTCGCGCTCTTCTACGATGCACAGACCGGCCACATCAGCGCGCTCAATGGGTCGGGCCGCGCGCCCGCGGGCCTGACGCTCGAACGGCTGGCGGCAGAAGGTTTCAATCACGAGCTGCCGCCTTACCACGCGCACACCGTCACCGTGCCCGGCGCCTGTGCGGGCTGGTGTGACCTGGTCGAGCGGCACGGGCGCCTGCCCCTCGCCCGCATCCTTGCGCCGGCCATCCGGCTGGCGGAGGAAGGGGTTCCTATCGCGCCGCTCACGGCGTACTTCTGGCAGCGGGGCGCGGAGCGGCAGTTGCGCACCGCGCCGGGCGGGCTGGAGCTGACGCTGGACGGCCGCGGGCCGCGTGCGGGCGAGCTCTTCCGCAACCCGGGCCTGGGCCGCACACTGCGCGCCGTGGCGGAGGGCGGCAAATGCGCCTATTACGAGGGCCCGATTGCAGAGGCCGTCGCCACAGTGCTCCAGGCTGCGGGCGGCTGCATGACCGTGGAAGACCTGGCTGCGCACACGAGCACGTGGGAGCAGCCCATCAGCACCACGTATCGCGGCCTGCGCATCTGGGAGTGTCCGCCCAACGGGCAGGGACTGGCCGCGCTGCTGGCCCTCAATATCCTCGAAGGGTACGACCTGGCTGCGCTCGACCCCCTCGCGCCGGAACGCCTGCACCTGACCATCGAGGCCATGCGCCTCGCCTTTGCCGATGCGCGCTGGTATGTGGCCGACCCGGCCTTCAGCCCCGCACCGCTGGCCGCCCTGCTCGCCAAGTCCTATGCGGAGACGCGGCGCAAGCTGATCGACCCGCGGCGGGCGACCATCGATCAGCAGCATGGCACGCCGGTCGCAGGATCGGATACCGTCTACTTCTGCGCCGTGGACGGCGACGGCAACGCCTGCTCATTCATCAACAGCAACTACATGGGGTTCGGCACGGGCATCGTCCCCGCGGGCTGGGGCTTCACGCTGCAGAACCGAGGCCATAACTTCAGCCTGGACGCACACCACCCCAACGCGCTGGCGCCGCGCAAGCGACCCTATCACACCATCATCCCGGCGATGGCGACGCGCGAGGCTGACGGCAGCCTGTACGCCGCGCTCGGCGTGATGGGCGGGTTCATGCAGCCGCAGGGCCATATGCAGGTCGTGGTGGGGCTGGCGGAGGATGGTCTGGACCCGCAGGCCGCGCTCGACCGACCGCGCTTCTGCATCACCGACGGCGCCGCGGGCGGGCATGTTGCGCTGGAGGAAGGCATCCCGCCCGCGACGCTCGACCGGCTCGCGGCCATGGGTCACCGGGTGTCCCTGGTGACAGGCTACGACCGCGCCACCTTCGGTCGCGGGCAGATTATCCGGCGCGACCCTGAAACCGGCGTCCTCTGCGCAGGCAGCGACCCGCGCGCGGACGGCTGCGCGATGTGCCTGTAAGCCGCGATGCGCGACCTGCTGCCGCCGCTGTTCCTCGACCGCATGGCCGCGCTGTTGGGCGGGCCGGAGAGCGCCGAGTACCGCGCGTTCGCCGCGAGCTACGACCGGCCCCCTGTCGCAGGGCTGCGTGCCAACACGCTCAAGGTGTCGGCGGCGGAGCTGGCCGCACGGCTGCCGTTCGCGCTCGCGCCCGTGCCGTGGTCAGCGGATGGGTTCATCCTGCAGGACGCCGACGAATCACCCGCGGGACGGCCGGGCAAGCATCCGTATCATGCCGCGGGGCTGTACTACCTGCAGGAGCCGTCCGCACTCGTACCGGTCGAACTGCTCGACCCGCAGCCCGGCGAGCGCGTGCTGGACCTTTCGGCCGCGCCCGGCGGCAAGGCGACGCATATCGCGGCGCGCCTGCAGGGCGCGGGGTTGCTGGTCGCCAACGAGCTACACAGCCGCCGCGCCTGGGACCTGGCCGAGAACCTCGAACGCTGCAGCGTGCGCAACGCGGCCATCACCAACGAGACGCCGGAGCGCCTGGCGGAGCGGTTCGGTGCCTGGTTCGATGCGGTGCTGGTGGATGCGCCCTGCTCCGGCGAGGGAATGCTGCGCAGGAGCG